>NZ_JBEXJN010000020.1:92371-154499 GCF_040609115.1 Lentzea sp. NPDC004782 | reverse complement strand
GGCGCCTTCATCCACACCAGGTGGAGGAAGGCGCCCTTCATCCACCTCACCGGACGGCGAGTTGCGGACGACTTCCGGTTACCTGCTTGGAGCCAAGCCCACGGCGCGGGAATTGACGAGAGTTTGGGGCCGTACTGGCGATGGACACCGCCGCGCCGGACGAGGATCGTCCATCACGTGGATCGGGTCGTCGAAGTGACGGACTTGGACGCGGCGCACGAGGTGCTGAGCGCCGCGTACGCCCGGTTGCGGTTCAACAGGGTCGACACGGGTCCGTCGTTGCGGCTGACGGCCAGGACGTTCGGGCAGGTCCGGTTCGACCGGCTCGACGGCCGGATCGGGTTCGAGGCCGCTGCCGAGCCGATGGGCGACTACATCTTCGCGCACCTCGAGTCCGGCAAGGCCCGGTACAGCTCGGACGGCGAGGACCGGCTCGTCGCGTCCGGCGACTCCTTCCTGCCCGTTCTGCCTGGTCGTCCCTTCACGGTGGCGACGGAGGACCCGCGGGCGTCGATGGTGGTGTTCAGCCAGGCCGTCGTGGACGACGTCGCGGATGACGTCAGGTTCACCGGGTACCGCCCGGTCTCACCTCACGCGGCCGCAGCGTGGCGGTCGACGTGCGACTTTCTGCAGGGTGAAGTGCTGCCGGCGTTCGAGGACAACCCGCTGGTGCTGCGGAACGCGACCCGACTGCTGGTGTCCATCACGCTCGCAACTTTTCCGAACAGCACGCTTGTTGGGCCGAAGGCTTCGGATCGGCGTGATGCGCACCCTCTGACCGTGCGGCGGGCCGTGGCGTTCATCGAGGACAACGCCGCCAAGGACATCACCGCCGCTGACATCGCACGTGCCGCACGGGTGTCCATCCGTGCGATTCAGCTGGCGTTTCGGCGTCACCTCGACATGACGCCGATGGCCTACCTTCGGCAGGTGCGGCTGTCGTGTGCCCATGACGACCTGCAGGCGGCGAACGGTTCCGTTACGGCGATCGCCGCCCGTTGGGGTTACGCCCGTCCGAGCGTCTTCGCCGCCCACTACCGCGCCGCCTACGGTGTGTTGCCTTCGCAGACGCTGCGGTCACGCTGACGTGATTCGCTTTCCCGGTAGCGGGTTCGCTTCCGCTGCTATCGCGCGGCGTCGCGGATGCGGTGAGGTGAAGACCCGTTCTTCGAGGTGAGGTCCGATGACCGCCCATGAGACCAGTCCTTTCGCCGTGCGGACGCAGTGCACGGGAACCCGGTTCGTGGCCATCTGCCGCGGCGAGATGGACATGACGACCTGTGAGCTGTTCTTCGCGGCCGTGCTGCCCGGCATCACCGACACCGCGGTCGACCAGGTGTCCGTCGACCTGGCCGGGGTGGAGTTCATGTCCGCGAGCGGCCTGCGCAGCCTGCTGCTGGCGTTGTGCGCGGCGCACTACAACGGCAAGTCCTTCGACCTCCAGCAGGTACAGCCCGCGGTGCGCCGCGTGCTGGACCTGTTCGGCTTCACCACCTTCAAAGCAGGGCTTGTGTGGGAGACGACCATGTTGCCGAAGGACGGTCGGTCACTAGCTTGACCAGCTATGTTGCTTCCGCTGGTACTCGTGCTCGCGCTGACCCCGCCCACGGCCGCGATGACCGTGCCGGGCGCCGAACACCAGCAACTGGCCCGCCTGGCCGACCTCACCACGACCGGCCTCGTCGTCACCGGCCACACCGACCCGGCCGACTGGGCGGGCCTCACGAGCGCCGCGCTGCCCGTGCCCGCCGCGGTGCCCGGCATCCAGATCGACGGCTACTTCCCGGACACGTCCCGCACCAACACCAACCACGGCTGGCAGCACGACTCCCAGTTCGTGGTCAGGCTGCCCGACCACTGGAACGGCGGCCTGGTCGTCACCGGCGCTCCCGGCGTGCGCGAGCAGTACGCCAACGACCGCGCCATCTCCGACTGGGTCCTGTCCCGCGGCTACGCCTTCGCGTCCACCGACAAGGGCAACACCGGCGCGCAGTTCTACCGCGACGGCCACGCGATCGAGGAGTGGAACCGCCGCTTCACCGAGCTCACGATCGCCGCCCGATCCGTTGTCGCGCAACGGTACGGGCACGCGCCGCGGCGGACCATCGCGACCGGCCTCTCCAACGGCGGCTACCTGGTTCGCTGGCAGCTGGAGAACCGCCCGTTCCTCTACGACGGCGGCGTCGACTGGGAAGGGACACTGTGGACGGTCGACGGGCCGAACCTGCTGACGTTCCTGCCTCCCGTGCTGCGGGCCTATCCCGAGTACCTGGCGGGCAGTCGAGAGGCGCACGAGGCCGTGGTCGCGGCGGGAATGCCCGCCGGCACGGAATTCCTGTGGGACTACCACTACCGCTACTACTGGGACCTCACGCAGCGGATCTACCGCGAGGAGCTCGATCCCGGCTTCGACGGCGACCTGGAGGCCGGGGTGCCGTTCTGCGCCTCGGGAACGCCGTCCTGCGACGCGGACTACTCCTACGCGGCACGGCGGCGCATCGCCGGGCCCGCGGTGTCGCGCATCGCGCTGACCGGGAAGATCAAGCGACCGTTGATCACCGTGCACGGGACGTACGACGTGTTGCTGCCGATCAGCCGGGATTCCGACGTGTACGCGGCCATGACTCCTGATCGGCTGCACCGGTACTACCGGGTCGAGCAGGGCACGCACGTGGACGGGCTGGTGGACGCGTATCCGGATCGGTTGCGGCCGTTGGCCCCTTGCCACCGGGCGGCGTTCGTCGCGCTGGAGCGGTGGCTGGACGGGGTGACGCCGCCGAAGTCGGCGACGTTGCCGCGACCGGCCGACGTGGCCACGTGCCCGCTGTCGTGATCCAATCGGGCGCATGGCCACCATCGAGTACGTCCTGGGCGACATCACCGAGCAGCACGTCGACGTGATCGTCAACGCCGCCAACTCCTCGTTGCTCGGCGGCGGTGGCGTGGACGGCGCGATCCACCGCAAGGGAGGCCCGGAGATCCTCGCCGAGTGCCGCAAACTGCGGGCGGGCCACTACGGCGGCGGTCTCAAGACGGGCCAGGCCGTCGCCACGACCGCTGGGCGGCTGCCCGCGCGCTGGGTCGTGCACACCGTCGGGCCGGTCTGGTCGGCCACCGAGGACCGCTCGCAGCTCCTGGCCGACTGTCACCGGAACTCCCTGCGCGTGGCGGCCGATCTCGGCGCCCGGACCGTGGCGTTCCCGGCGATCTCGACAGGCATCTACCGCTGGCCCGTCTCCTCGGCCGCCGAGATCGCGCGGGAAGCGGTGGCGGACGCACCGGTCGACCTGGTCAGGTTCGTGCTGTTCGACCGGGCCGCGTACGACGCCTACGCGCGTCCGTAGTCCGCGATCTCCATGGCCCACCGGTAGACCGCGCCCAGGTCACCGAGCGCCGGCAGCAGGGCGCGGTCGACCAGGTTGCCGCACAACGCGTTGAGCAGGTCGAAAAGACCGAGATCGCACCACTCCCACAGCCCGCTGTCGAAGTTGTACGACCGCATCAACGGCGTGAGCCGCGCCCGGATGGAGTCGATCTCGGCCTGCGGCAGCCCGGCGGCCCGCAGCCGGGCGTCGGTGGCGGCGGCGTGCTCGGGGCCGAACTCCGTGTCCAGGAACGGTTCCAGCAGGTTGCCCCACACGTCGAGCCGTCGCACCAGCGGAATCGAGTGCCGTTGGCAGAACTGGGCGAGGCCGGCCCTGTCGTCCCCGGACGCGAACAACGTCTCACCGGACCGCGTGCGGAGCTCGGGCGGGCCGCCCTCCAGCCAGGCGTCGCGGATGTCGCAGGCGCGAAGGACTCCGTGCGGGTGCACGCCGGCCCAGGGGAACGCGTAGGCCGTGAAGACGATGTGGTCGGGACCGAACTTCACCGGGCCACCGTGCTTTCCCTGACCTGCAGGGAGAAGGGCGTCTGCACGTCGTCGCAGCGCAGGTCGGGCGCACCGGCGCGGCGGCTCAGCAGGTCGACGGCGGCGCGGGCGATGGCGGACTTGTCCGGGGCGACGGTGGTCAGGGAAGGGGAGGTGTAGGCGCTTTCGTCGTTGTTGTCGAAGCCGACGACGGCCAGATCTTCAGGCACACGCACGGAACGTTCGGCTGCGGTGCGCATGGCGCCGACGGCCAGCAGGTCGTTGAAGCAGAACACGGCGTCGGGCGGGTTTCGCAGGTCCAGCAAGGCCCTCATCGCGGCGGCGCCGTCCGCGCGGTGGTAGTTCAGCGCGGGCACGACCAGTGCGCTGTCGAAGGGCAGGGCGGCCTCGGCCAGGGCCGCGCGGTAGCCCTCCAGGCGCAAGGCCGCGGTGCCGCGGTGCGGGTGTGCTCCGATCGCGGCGATTCTGGTGTGGCCCAGCGAGATCAGGTGCCGGACGGCGGTCATGGCGGCGGCCACGTTGTCGATGCCGACGCGCGAGATCGGGACGTCCACGGCGTGCTCGCCCAGCAGGACGGCGGGGACGGACAGCCGGAAGTCCTCCACCTGCAACGCTTCCGGGCTCAGCACGGCCGCGTCGACCAGGTGCGGGCCCAGCGACGCCACCGCCGAGCGCTCGCCGGACAGGGTGCCGAACGTCTGCTCGATCAGCACGTTCCACTCGTGCTCCTGGGCGGCGGCGATCACCAGGCCGGTCAGCTCGGCGAAGTACGGGATCGAGAGCTCGGGCAGGACGAGGGCGATGAAGCCGGTGCGGCCGCGGCGCAGGTTGCGGGCGCCGAGGTTCGGGCGGTAGCCGGTGGCCTCCAGGGCCGCCTCGACGCGCGCGCGGTTGTCCGGTTTGACGAACGAGTAGCCGTTGACCACGTTCGACACGGTCTTCACCGAGACGCCCGCCAGCCGGGCGACGTCCTTGAGCGTGGCCAACGCAGCCTCCTGGTCGCGAACGGACTCGTACCGGGAAAAGTACCGGGAAGTCTCGGTCTTTACATCGTTGGAACAACGATGCAAATCTAGCTGTGAGAGCGCGACCACGCACAGCCCGCGTCAGGAGCCAACGATGTCTCGCATCCTGCTCATCGCCGTTGCCGCCCTGCTCGTCACCGGCTGCACCAGCAGAGAGAGCCAACAGACCGCGACCAGTGGCGGGCCGGCCGCGAGCGCCGCGCAGCAGCAGTCCGCGGGTCCCGGCTGTGCGCGCGGCAGAACCGGATACCCGCAGGTCGACGTGAAGGGCGCGACGGTCGGGTTCAGCCAGTCGGAGAAGGAAGCGAACCCGTTCCGCATCGCCGAGACGCAGTCCATCAAGGACGAGGCCGCGAAGAAGGGCGCCGACCTGCTCGTCACGAACGCGCAGAGCGACCTGAACAAGCAGATCAGCGACATCAAGTCGTTGCTGGACCGCGGGGCGAAGCTGCTGATCGTGGCACCGCTCAACTCCGACGGTCTGCAGCCCGCGTTCGACGCGGCCAGGGCCAAGCAGGTCCCGGTGGTCACCATCGACCGCAAGGTGACCTCGCGGCCCTGCACGGACTACCTGACGTTCATCGGGTCGAACTTCGTCGAGCAGGGCAAGCGCGCCGCGCAGCAGATGATCAAGGCGACCGCGGGCGGCGGCGAGGTCGCGATCCTGCTCGGCGCGTCGGGCAACAACGTCACGGTCGACCGGACCAAGGGCTTCAAGGACGGCATCGCGAACAGCGGGTTGCGGGTGGTGGCCGAGCAGACCGGCGAGTTCGACAGGTCGAAAGGCCAGGCCGTGATGGAGCAGCTGATCCAGAGCAACCCCGGCATCACCGCCGTCTACGCCGAGAACGACGAGATGGGCCTCGGCGCCGTCACCGCCCTCAAGGCCGCGGGCAAGACCCCGGGCAAGGACGTCAAGGTCGTGTCGGTCGACGGCACGCGCAACGCCGTGCAGCTCGTCGCCGACGGCGGCTACACCGCGGTGGTCGAGTCCAACCCGCGGTTCGGGCCGCTCGCGTTCGAGACGCTGGAGAAGTTCGCCAAGGGTGACGAGATCCCGCAGAACATCGTGATCTCCGACGACGAGTACGACAGCACGAACGCGGCGCAGAAGCTCGGCAATGCCTACTGATCCGGTGATCGAGGTCGCCGGCGTCACGAAGACCTTCGCCGGTGTGCGGGCCCTGGACGACGTGGACTTCACGCTCCACAGAGGCGAGATCCACGCGCTGGTCGGCGAGAACGGCGCCGGCAAGTCGACACTGATCAAGGTGCTGACCGGCATCCACGCCGCCGACCGCGGCCGGATCAGCAGGAACGGCCGGATCTCCACGATCTACCAGGAGGTCAACCTCGTCCCGCTGATGAGCGTGGCGGCGAACCTGTTCCTGGGCCGCGAGCCGCGCACCCGGTTCGGTCTGGTCGACCGCGCCCGCCGGGACGCCGCAGCCGCCGAGCTGCTGAGCGGCTACGGCATCACGGCGGACGTCAGAAGTCCACTCGGGACACTCGCGGTCGGCGAGCAGCAGATGGTGGCGCTGGCCAGGGCGGTCGAGGCCGACGCGGACGTCGTGATCATGGACGAGCCCACGTCGTCGCTCGAGCCGCGCGAGGTCGAGACGCTGCTCGACGTGGTCCGCAAGCTGCACGAGGCGGGCATCGCGATCATCTACGTGAGCCACCGGATGGACGAGCTCTACCGGATCTGCGACGCGGTCACCGTTCTCCGGGACGGCAGGAACGTGCACAGCGGTCCCCTGAAAGACCTTCCGCGCATCGAGCTCGTCTCGTTGATGCTCGGCAGGTCCGTCACCGAGATCCGCAGGCACGGCACCACCGCGTTCGGTGAAGATCACCACGCCGACACCAGGCCCGTGCTCGAAGCTCTCGACCTGACCAGCAAACCGCGCATCAACGGCGTCAACGTCTCGGTCAGGCCCGGCGAGGTCGTCGGTCTGGCCGGACTGCTCGGATCCGGGCGCACCGAGACCGCGAAAGCGATCATCGGCGCGCTGCCGCTCGACCACGGCACGGTGCTCGTCGCGGGCAAACCCGTGCCGCACAACGTCAAAGCGGCCACCAGGGCGGGCATCAGCATGCTCGCCGAGGACCGCAAGACCGAGGGGATCATCCCGAACCTCTCGGTGCGCGAGAACATCGTGCTGGCCGCGCTGCCGAGGCTGGGCCGGTTCGGCATCACCAGCCGCGCCAGGCAGGACCGCATCGTCGACGCGTTCGTCAAACGCCTGCGCATCAAGGTGTCCAGCCCGGAGCAGAAGGTCGCGGAACTCTCCGGCGGCAACCAGCAGAAGGTGCTGCTGGCCCGCTGGCTGTGCACCGAACCCAGGATCCTCCTGCTCGACGAGCCCACGCGCGGCATCGACGTCGGTGCCAAGGCGGAGGTGCAGGCGTTGATCGACGAGCTGGCGCGGGAGGGCCTGGCGGTGCTGCTGATCAGCTCCGAGCTGGACGAGCTGCTCGACGGCGCGGACCGGCTCGTCGTGCTGCGGGACGGGGAGGTCGCGGGTGAGCTGGAGGGAGACCGGCTCACCCGCGAGCACGTGCTCGCGGCCATCGCGGCGGAGGTGATGGATGACGCTGACAGTCACTAGAACACAGTGGTTGCAGGACAACGGCGTGCACGTCGCCGTTGCCGCTCTGCTGCTGTTCAACGCCCTGTTCACGGCCAACTTCCTGACAGTGGGCAACTTCCGCACGCAGCTGATCCAGTCCGCACCGGTGCTGATCGTCGCACTCGGCATGGCACTGGTGATCGGCACCGAGGGCGTCGACCTGTCCGTCGGCGCGGTCATGGCGCTGGCGGCCGCGGTCATCCCGCTCTACCTCGGCGCCGGTCCGGTCGTGGCGATCCTGATGGCGCTCACCGCAGGCCTCGCGGCGGGAGCGCTCAACGGGTTCCTCGTCGCCAAGGTGGGCATCCAGCCGATCGTCGCCACCCTCGCCCTGCTGGTCGGCGGCCGCGGTCTCGCGCTGGTGATCGCCGACGGGCAGCTGGTGCAGCTGCACGACCCGGCGTTCCTCGCGCTCGGCACCGACGACCTGCTCGGCATCCCGATCAGCGTGCTCATCGCGGGCGCGCTGGCGCTGCTGGTCGCGGCGGTCACCAACCGCACGACGTTCGGCCGGCAGCTCGTCGCGGTCGGCGGCAACCGCAGGGCGGCCGCGCTCGCCGGGCTGCCGGTCGACCGGGTGCTGGTCGGCGTCTACGTGATCTGCGGCGTGCTCGCGGCGATCTCCGGCGTGCTGGCCACCTCCCGGTTGGGCGCCAGTGACCCCGCCGACATGGGCCTGCTGATGGAACTGTCCGCGATCACCGCCGTCGTGGTCGGCGGCACCCCGCTCACCGGCGGCAGGGTGCGCGTCCTGGGCACGGTCATGGGCGTCGTGCTGATGCAGCTCGTCCGGGCCACGCTGATCAAGCACAACCTGCCGGACTCCATCGCGCAGATGATCCAGGCCGCGATCATCGTCGCCGCCGTCTACGTGGCACGGGAACGCCGATGACCCTCGTTCGGACGAAAGCCGTGCAGCGCCAAGGCGCCGCCGTCGCACTGGTCCTGGTGATCGCGGTGTCGTGGCTGGTCTTCCCGCGCTTCGGCAGCCTCGACAACCTGCGCGACCTGGCCCTGCAGGGCTCGTTCCTCGCGGTGATCGCGCTCGGCATGACGTTCGTGATCATCACCGGCGGCATCGACCTGTCCGTCGGCTCGCTCTACGCCCTCGGCGGCGTGCTGGCGGCCTGGGCCTCGCAGTACGGGTTCCTGGCCGCGCTGGCACTTCCGTTGCTGGTCTGCGGCGCGATCGGGCTGATCAACGGCCTGCTGATCGCCCGTACGAACATGGCGCCGTTCATCGTCACTCTGGCGTCACTGCTGTTCGCCCGCGGCCTCCTCCTCGCGATCACCGACGAGGGGGCCACCACCTACCAGATCGCGCCGGACAGCGCGTTCGTCGAGCTCGGCCGCGGCACGGTGTTCGGCTTCGGCTACCCGATCTTCCTCGCGGCGGGCCTCTGCGCGCTCGGCGGGCTGGTCCTGCACCGGACGGGCTTCGGCCAGAACGTGTTCGCCACCGGCGGCGCCGAGCAGTCCGCGGTCCTGATGGGTGTTCCGGTCGTCCGGGCCAAGATCGCCGTCTACACGGCGAGCGGCACGCTGGCGGGCCTCGCGGGTGCCCTGACCGCGGCCTACCTGCAGTCCGGCGTCACGGTGATCGGCGTCGGCACGGAACTGGACGCCATCTCGGTCGTGGTCATCGGCGGCACGCTGCTCACCGGCGGCACGGGCACGGTCCTCGGCACGGTGATCGGGGTCGGCCTGATCAAGGTCATCCAGAACGTCATCAACCAGATCGGCACGCTCGACAGCAACTACCAGTCCGTGGTCAGCGGCGCGTTCCTGCTCGTCGTCGTTGTCCTGCAACGAACACTCCGGAGGTAGGGGAGGAGCATCATGACCAGACGCGTCCTGGGCGTGTTGGTCGCAGTCCTGATCACAACAACAACCGTCGCGCTCCCGGCACACGCCGCGGAGTGGCAACCGAAAACTCCTCCGCTCACGACACCGTGGACCAGCCAGGTGTCACCGGCGAACGCCCTGCCCGAATATCCGCGCCCGCAGCTCGTCCGCACCGAATGGCAGAACCTCAACGGCGTCTGGGAGTTCGCGGGCGCGCCGAACCTGGACAACCCGCCCTTCGGCCGGCCGCTGGCCGAAGGCGTCCTCGTGCCGTACCCGATCGAGTCCGCGCTGTCGGGCATCAAACGGCACGAGGACGCCATGTTCTACCGCCGCACCTTCACCGTTCCGTCCACCTGGGATGGTCGCCGCGTCCAGCTCAACTTCGGTGCCGTCACCTGGGAGGCGCGGATCTGGGTCAACGGCACGCAGGTCGGCACGCACACCGGCGGCTACGACGCGTTCTCGTTCGACATCACGCCCGCGCTGAAGTCCGGTGCGAACGAGATCGTCGTCGGCGTCAGCAGCCCGGTCGACGGCAGCCGCTACCCGATCGGCAAGCAGCGCCGCGACCCCGGTGGGATCTTCTACACCGCCGCGTCCGGCATCTGGCAGACGGTGTGGCTGGAACCCGTGCGAAGCTCGCACATCACGCGCCTCGACACCACCCCGGACGTGGCGGCGGGCGTGCTCGACCTCGTCGTGCAGGGCACCGCGGGCCAGCAGGTCACCGCCGAGGTCCGCACGGGCGACACGACGGTCGGCTCGCGCACCGGCACCACGGGCTCCCACCTGCGAATTCCGGTGCCGAACGCGAGACTCTGGTCACCGGACGACCCGTTCCTCTACGACCTGCGCGTGACGCTCGCCAGCGGTGACGCCGTGACCGGCTACTTCGGCATGCGCTCGCTCGGCAAGGCGGTGGTCGGCGGCGTCATGCGGCCGCTGCTGAACGGCAAGTTCGTCTTCCAGATCGGCACGCTCGACCAGGGCTACTGGCCGGACGGCAGTTACACCGCGCCGACCGACGAGGCCCTGCGCTGGGACCTCGAACGTCAGAAGGCGCTGGGGTTCAACATGGTCCGCAAGCACATCAAGATCGAACCGGCGCGCTGGTACTACCACGCCGACCGGCTCGGGCTGATGGTCTGGCAGGACATGCCCGCGGTCGACGCGGTGAACGAGGCACCGAACTCCCACGCCAACTACGAGTCGGAGCTCAGGCGAATCGTCGACCAGCTCAAGGGCATCACGTCGATCGTGCAGTGGGTGCCGTTCAACGAGGGCTGGGGCGAGTACGACGCCGGCCGGATCGTGAACCTGGTCCGGAGCATCGACGACACCAGGCTGGTCAACCACAACTCGGGCTCCAACTGCTGCGTCTCCGATCCCGATCCGGGCAACGGCGACGTGATCGACGACCACGCCTACCAGATCACGACCGGCAACCGGTTGCCGGACAACAGGATCGCGGTGCTGGGCGAGTTCGGCGGCCTGGGCCGGAGGGTCGTCGGCCACGAGTACGAGCCGGGCAAGGGGTTCGCCTACGGCGCCCTGTACCCGGACGAGCAGTCGCTGACCAAGCGGTACGAGGAGATCGTCAAACAGGTCGCACGGCTGGTGCACACGCGCGGGCTGTCCGCGTCCGTCTACACCGAACCGTACGACGTGGAGAACGAGGTCAACGGCTTCTACACCTACGACCGCCGCGTGCTGAAGATGACCGAGGCACGGGTGCGCGACATCAACCGGAAGGTGCTGGCGGTCGCGAAGGGCACGGCGGTCGGCCCGGACGACCTGGTGTCGTTGCGCGTCACCACGACCGGCTACACCGACCGCTACCTGCGCCACCAGGACGGCCTGGCGCGCACCGACGTGATCGGCACGGACCTCGGCCGGCTCGACGCCACCTTCCACGTCCGTCCCGGGCTCGCCGACGCGGCGTGCTACTCCTTCGAGTCGCGGAACTTCCCCGGCGAGTTCCTGCGGCACAGCAACGGAAGGATCCGCAAGGACCGCGACGACGGCACGATCGCCGCGGACGCCACGTTCTGCGCGCGGGAGGGTTCCGGCGGCACCGCGCTGGAGTCCTACAACCTGCGCGGCGGCTTCATCCGGCACTTCAACGAGAACGTGTACCTGGCGCGCAGCGGCGGCCCGAACCCCTGGGACACGCCGACCTCGTTCGTGGCGGACACGACGTGGGCGATCGGTGTCGCGTTGTGGCGCAGCGGTGCGGACCTGCCGCTGGACCAGGCGAGGTCGTTCCGGGTGACCACACCCGGTTTCACGGACCGCTACCTGCGGCACCGCGACGGGCTGGCGCGCACGGACGTCGTCACGAGCACGAGCGACGGCCTGCTGAAGGCGGACGCGACGTTCGTGATCAGGCGCGGCCTCGCCGACCCGACCTGCTACTCGCTGGAGGCCCGCAACTACCCCGGCCAGTACCTGCGGCACGCGGACTTCCGCGTCCGCCTGAACGCCAACGACAACACCGACCTCTTCCGCCGTGACGCCACTTTCTGCGCACAGCAGGGCGACGGTGGCGTGCGGCTGGAATCGGTCAACGAGCTCGGCACCAACATTCGCCACTACGCGGAGGAGGTCTGGGTCGCCTCGAACGGCGGCGCGCACACGTACGACAACCCTGCCTCGTACAACCAGGACGTGAGCTGGGCCGTGGGCTCACCCTGGGCACCGTAGGAGAAAACATGCTGTTACGCATAGTTTCCGTGTCCGTGATCGTGCTGAGCACGATCACCGTCCCTGCCGCGGTGGCGTCCGCGGACGTCGTCGACGCCATGAGCCGCGACTTCGGCATCAGCACCGCACAGGCCCTGACCAGGATCCGCCAGGAGAAGGCGGCGCTGAAGATCGCGCCCGACGCCCAGGCCGCGGCCGGGGAGTCCTACGGCGGCAGCTGGTTCGCCGACGGCAGGCTGAACGTCGCCGTCACCGACCCGGCGAAGGCCGATGCCGTACGTGCGAAAGGCGCGGAACCCGTTCTGCGCACGAAAACGCTCGCGTCGCTGAACGCGGTGAAGGCCGGCATCGACAGGCTGTCGAAGGCCGGCGCGATGCCGAAGGACGTCGCCGGGTGGCGGGTCGACGTCCAGCGCGGCACCGTCGTGGTCGACGCCCTGCCGGGTGCCGATGTCTCCGCGCTGCCCAAGGACGTCGTCGTCAACACCGAGGGCGTCCAGCAGCCGCAGACGTTCGCGGCCGGCACCGTCGGCGGTGACCCGTTCTACACGGGCAACGTCCGCTGCTCGATCGGCTTCTCCGTGCAGGGCGGGTACGTCACCGCCGGGCACTGCAACGTCGGCGCCTGGAACGTCTACGGCTGGGACCGGTCTTGGCAGGGCGAGTTCGTCGGTTCGTCCTTCCCCGGCAACGACTACGGGTGGGTCCGCACCGGCGGTGGCTGGTGGAACGTGGCGGTCGTGCTCGGCTGGGGCCAGGTGAGCGACGCCCTGGTGCGCGGCTCGTGGGAGGCCCCGCCCGGCACGTCGGTCTGCCGCTCCGGCTCCACCTCGCACTGGCACTGCGGTGTCGTCCAGGGCCGCAACGAGACCGTGAACTACCAGCAGGGCGCGGTCTACGAGCTGGTCGGCACGTCAGTCTGCGCCGAACCCGGTGACTCCGGTGGCTCGTTCATCACCGGCGACCAGGCGCAGGGCGTGACGTCCGGCGGGTACGGCGACTGCTCCGGTGGTGGCCGCACGTGGTTCCAGCCCGTCAACGAGATCCTGCGCGTCTACGGCCTCACGCTGCTGACCGCCTGATCCCCAGGCCCGCCTGAGGTCGATGAAGGGCTCCTTCATCGACCTCAGGCGGATGAAGGAGCCCTTCATCGACTAGGTGAACAGGATTCGCCGGGCCGCGGCTTGGCCGAGAGGCGTGCGCAGTCCGGCGAACGTCGGCTCGGCCAGGCCCGGCTCGCGGACCAGCGACAGCCCGCGCCGCATCGCCGACCGGATGCGGTAGCGGCGGCGCAGCGCCGCGCCGTCGTAGTGTTCGAGGACGTACCTGTTGCCGCTGCGCAGGTAGTCGAACGTGACCGAAGCGGCGAGCTCGGACATCCGCAGGCACGGGTCGAGCCCGCCCGCGGTGAGCGGGGAGACCGCGCCCGCCGCGTCGCCGACCAGCAGGCCGTCCGGTGACACGATCCGGCGCAGCAGCCCGCCGACCGGGATCGGCCCGCCGCGCCGCTGGACCGGACCGGCGGGCGCCGGCGTGGGGAAGCTGTCGCGGAACCGTTGCAGCAGCTGGGGAAGCGGCGCGGTGAACCGGTCGGCGCGACCGGCCAGGCCGACGTGCGCGTGTTCGCCGTCGTCGATGACCCACGCGAGATAACCGGGGGCGAGCCGCGGGTCGATGACGCAGTGGAACGTCGGCGTGGAGCCGGTCCTGATCGGGTAGACCTCCTCGATGCCGGTGATCAGCCGCCGGTTGACGTCGAGACCGAGTTGCCTCGCGACGGTGGACCGGGCACCGTCCGCGCCGATCGTGAACCTGGCGTTCACCGCTTTGCCCGGATAGCCCGCGTTGAGCGCGACCTGCGCCCCGGCCCGTTCGGCGTCCTCGACCGCCTGCGCGTAGATGCCCGCCATGTCGCCGACCCGGAACTCGTCGCGCGTGCTCACCAGCTCGACCGGTTCGCGCAGCGACGGCGGGTAGAGCAGCACGCGCCGGACCGCCGGGCCGAGGTGCGGCAGGTCGTAGTCGGTGAGCGTGCGCCGGACGAAGATGCCGGTGGTGCGGATACCGGTGGCCAGGCTCGTCCTGCGCTCGCACACGGCCACGTCGAGGCCTGCCTCGGCGAGCAGCCGGGCGGTGTTGAGACCGGCCAGGCCGGCGCCGACGACGAGCACGTCCACGGTGTCCATGCCCGACCGTAGAACCGGTCGGTGCGGCGGTTCTACTTTCGCTGCAACACCTTCACCGGATCTGCACGGAACCTCCACAAATGTGAGCCCTTGACACGTCGGAGGTCTGTCTCGGATCGTGGTGCGTACCGCCGCCTCGAACTTCTGGTTCGAGGAGGAACCCTGATGGAGTTGTTCAACCGTCGCACGGCACTGCGCGGAGCACTCGCCGTCGCGGCGACACCGATGGTTGCCGACGTCGCGTCGGCAGACGTCGGAGCAATGGCGTTCGTGCAGAAATGGGCGCCGAATCCCGGAACGGTCGGGCTGAAGGCGTTCGCCGGCGTCGAGGACGACCGCAGCAACTCGCACCCGTCCGCCACGCACATCTTCGCCGAGAGCGACCAGTACCGGTTCGTGATGCACAAGATCGACCGGGACGGTTCGGACCGGCAGCGCCAGGAGGTGCGCGGGATCCAGACCGGCGGCACCCGGCACGACATGAAGAAGGGCGAGACCTGGCGGTACAACTACCAGATGTACCTCCCGAGCTCGTTGAAGGGCACGACGAGCTTCACGCACATCTTCCAGGTCAAGCACACCGGCGTCGCCTCGCCCGTGGTCATCATGTCGCTGTTCCGCTCGGGATCGGCCGAGACCGTCGAGATGAGACTGTTCGGCGCGGGGCAGGCGAAGCTCGGCAGCACGCCGCTGGCACCGCTGCGCAACCGGTGGATCGACGTCGAGATCGAGATCAAGGTGGCCGACTCCGGCAGCCTGCGGTTCGCGTTGAAGGACGGCGGCACCACCGTGGTCGACGCCTCCCGGTCCGGTTTCGACACGTGGCTCGGCGGGGACCAGGCGCATCCGAAGTGGGGCATCTACCGGTCGATCGACGACTCGGCCCAGATCCAGGACACGTACCTGCTGCTGCGCGAGATGAAGGCGTACCGCAACGAATGAGGTGTTCCCTCCCGGTCGCCAGGAGGTGAGAATTGTTCGCGTGGGGGATCAGCACGGGCGGACCGTCGAGAGCAGGGCCGGGGTCACCGCCTTCCTGGCCGGTGTGTGGCTGATCGCCGCGCCACCGGTCCTGCACTTCAGCGCGTCCGCGCACGCGTTCCGGCCCTACTGGTGGTCGATGGGCCTGGCCGTGGTGATCATGCTGCTCGGCATGGTGCGGGCGCTGGCGCCGCTGGACGTGCCGTTCCTGCAGCCCGTCACGATCGCGCTCGCGCTGTGGCTGATCGTCGTGGCGTTGCGCGGAGCGGACGACAGCGTGTGGACCGTTTGGCTCAACCAGCTCGTGGTGTCGGCGTTGATCGCGCTGAGCGCCGGGCTCGCGTTGTTCCTCGGTTCACGCCGGTGAGCCGGTGGCCCGCCCAGCGCGGGCCACCGGGACGCTCAGCAGCGCTCGCTGGTGTCGGCGAACAGGAAGTAGCTGCTGCCGTCGACCTCACCGTGTGCCCGCGTGCACTCGTCCACCGTGTCCGCCGGGCCGGACCACAGCTCCCGCTGTCCCTGCGCGCCCGCCTTGTAGCCATGCGCGTTGTTGTCGCGAGTGGTGGTGACGTGCGTACGGACGATGAAGTCCCTGCCGTGGTTCGCGATCCACGAGTCCCACACGTAGACGTAGGAGAAGTTCTTGCCACAGCCCTTGAACTGCTTCACCGACGCCACGGTCTCGTCGCGGTTCTTCGCGTAGGCGGTCGACCCGATCTGCGTGACGCTGCCGCAGTACTGGTTGGACTCGGCGTGGGCGGTCCCGCTGAGCAGCGTCGCGGCCGCCGCGGCGACCGCTCCCGCGGCCAGGATCTTGCGCATGGTGCTCCTCTCGTTCGCCGAGGAGCATCCGTCGTGCCGGTTAGCCGCCGGTAAATCAGATCACCGCGGTCGCCTCGATCTCGACCAGGTGCTCGGGGACGTCCAGGGTGGCCACCCCGATGAGCGTGGCGGGCGGCTTCGCGGTCTCGCCGAGCCCCGCCATGGCGTTCTCGATGCCCTTGAGCAGCTCGGGCATTTTGTCCGGCGTCCAGTCCACGACGTACACGGTGACCTTGACGAGGTCCTTCAGCGACGCACCGGCGCCCTTGAGCGCGGTGTGCACGTTCACGTAGGCCTGCTCGGTCTGCCGGGCGAGGTCCGGTTCCGCGTCCCAGGCGACCTGACCGGCCACGTAGATCGTCTTCGTGCCGGTCGCGACGGCCACCTGGTGGTACACGTCGATCGCGGGCAGGCCGTCCGGGTTGATGAGCGTGACGGTCATGACTTCCTCTCTTGTGGTTACTCGGTAACCGTAGGAGAGTGTGCGGGGACCTGGAAGAACGCACTTTTTCGTGAGTGAGGAACCACAAGGTGAGCAAGCAGCTCAGCGGCGATCTGGCGCGCGCGGACTCGCTCGCGCGCGAGATCTTCTCCGACATCGCCAACAAGTGGGCGCTGCTGATCATCGAGACGATCGGTGACTCGACCAAGCGCTTCACCGAGCTCAAGGTCGAGGTCGACGGCATCAGCCACAAGATGCTGACCCAGAACCTGCGGCTGCTGGAGCGCAACGGGCTGGTGACGCGTGTCGTGCACCCGACCGTGCCGCCGCGGGTCGACTACACGCTCACCGAACCGGGACAGGCGTTGCGGGCGACCGTGGACGCGATGTGCGCCTGGACGACCCGCTACCTGAGCGAGATCGAGCAGGCGCGCAGCCGCTTCGGTCACGGCACCGGATGACCGGTGACCGGTGCCGTCTGGGACTCAGGCGGTCAGCCGCGCGGCTCGTAGAGGCTGAACGGCGTGCCCTGGTCGTCCCAGCAGTGCGCGATGCGGCCGACGTCCGGCACGGTCTGCACGTCGTCGCCCTTGCCGCCGAGCTCGGCGACCTTGCGCAGCGACGCGTCGATGTCGCTGGTGTGGAAGTAGATGCGCGGCTGGGTGAGCCGGCCGTCCTTGGCGGCGATCGCGCCCGCCGCGCCGTTGGTGATCACGTGGTAGTCCTCGCCCATCGGGCTCGTCTCCCAGCCGAACACGCCGGCGAAGAACGCCCGTGCCCGCGCGGTGTCCTCGGCGGGCAGCTCGAACCAGTTGACCTGTCCGGACATCTCGATCGCTCCTTCGAGTTCGTGGTGCTGTGAGCTGAAGACGAGCGAGCGGTCCGGAACTCGACATCAGCCGCCGAGAACTTTCAGCCGCCCGGCGAGGAACCGGCGGTCGGCGGGACTTGTGGCCAGCTCGTGGGCGATCCGGTACGCGGCAACGGCCTCGTCGCGCCGGTCCAGGCGGCGCAGCAGGTCGGCGCGGGCCGAGTGCAGCAGGTGGTAGTCGTCCAGGCCGGTGATGCGGTCGATCAGGTCGAGCCCGGCCTGCGGTCCGTCGGCCATCGCGACGGCCACGGCGTGGTTGAGCTCGACCACCGGCGTCGGCGCCACGGCGAGGAGCTCGGCGTAGAGGGCGGCGACGCGCCGCCAGTCGACCGGGTCCTGCACGTGCAGGGCGGCGATCACGGCGTGCAGCACGTACGGGCCGGGCGTGCCGAACCGCAGTGCGCGGTCGAGCAGCGTCATGCCCTCGGCGATCTCCTCGGTGTTCCAGAGCGTGCGGTCCTGGTCTTCGAGCAGCACGAGGTCGCCTTCGGAGGAGATCCGGGCGGCGCTGCGGGAGTCGTGCAGCAGCATCAACGCCACCAGCCCGTGCGCCTCCGGTTCGTCGGGCATCAGCGCCGCGACGAGCCTGCCCAGCCGCAGGGCCTCCTGGCGCAGGCCGGCGTCCGCGGTCGTGTAGCCCCTGGTGAAGATCAGGTAGATCACCGCGAGCACGCCCTGCAGCCGTTCGGGCAGCAGGTGGTCGGCGGGCACCTCGAACGTGATGCCGGCATCGCGGATCTTGCGCTTGGCCCGGACCAGGCGCTGGGCCAGCGCGGGCTCCGCGACCAGGAACGTCCGCGCGATCTGCGCCGCCGTGAAGCCCGCCACGGCCTGCAGGGTCAGCGCCACCCGCGCCTCGGTGTTCAGCGCGGGGTGGCAGCAGGTGAAGATCAGGCTCAGCCGTTCGTCGCCGAGGTCGGCGAGCTGCTTGTCGGTCATCGTGACCGGCTCCGGCGGCGCGGGCAGCTTCGTGCGGGCCATCTGGGCGTGCCGGAGCCGGTCCCGCGCGTGGTTGCGGGCGACCGTGAGCAGCCACGCGAACGGGTCGTCGGGCACCCGGTCGCGCGGCCACTTCCGCAACGCCCGCGAGCACGCCTCCTGCAGCGCGTCCTCGGCCAGCTCGAAGTCGCCGAGCGCCCGCACGAGCGCCGCGAGCATCCTGGTCCGGTGCTCGCGGTACACCCGTTCGACCGCGGCCGACGCGAGGTCGCTCACTCCACCCCGTGGTTCAGGCCGGGGATGTGGTCGACCGGGCGCACCTCGATCGTCGAGCCGAACTGGGCCTGCGGCATGAGTTCGGCCAGCTCCAGCGCCTCGTCGAGGTCGCGGCAGTCGAGCAGGTAGTACCCGCCGAGGTGCTCGTGGGTCTCGGCGAACGGCCCGTCGGTCAGCATCGCCTTGCCTTGTTCGATGCGCACGGTCGTCGCCGTGCCGACCGGCTTGAGCGGGTCGCCGGCCACGAAGGCATTCCTGCGGCGGCACTCGTCCGCGAACGCGTTGACCCGCGTGAGGATCTCGTCGAACTGCGGGTCGCCGGGCTTCGGCCGGTTCTCGCAGTTGTAGATCAGGAACATGTAGTGCATGCGTGTCCTCCAGTCGTCGTTCCGAGGACGAACGGGCCGTCCGGAACTCGACATTCGAGCACGCACCGATTCCCGCGGCACTCCGAGTGCCGCCAGACTGGGGCGATGCGCATCGCCAGGCTCGACCATCTGGTCCTGACCGTCGCCGACCTGCGGAGGACGATCAACTTCGTCGAGATCGGCAACTACCGGCGGCGACACGCTGCTGGTCGATGAAGGGCGCCTTCCTCCACCTGAGGTCGATGAAGGCGCCCTTCATCCACGACGCAAGCGTTCCTACCGGCCACGAACTTCCGGCAACTGCTAGTTGACCCACCACCGCATGGAGGAGCCGTCCCTGGCGCCCTGGGGGATGTCGAAGTAGTCGGTCTGGCTCAGCGACAGGCCGCGCACCCTGACCTCCAGCCTCTGCCCGGTCTTCCACCACCAGTCCGCGAAGAGCCGGCAGGATCGCCACTGGATGGAGTAGGTCGGCGAGGAGACCCGGACGCCGTTCTGGTTGAGCCCGGTGAGCTCGAACTGACGGGATCCCGAGTTCTCGTTGTTGCAGACCTCCATCTGCACGGAGGGCGAGGACGCGTGGGCCACGCCGGGGAGGAACAGGCTCGCTGCGGTGACGACCGCAGCCGTCAGCGCCCTGGGTCGCAGGAGAGACATCGACCATCACCTTTCGACGGGTTTGCTGTCGAAAGGTAAGTCCGCAGTGGACCGGTTTGAGCGGTTTTCCGACCGATGCGGAACAAGTTCGGCATCAGCAGCGTTCGTCGGTCTGTCCCCAGTAGACGTTTCCGTCGCCCCACACCTCGCCGTACGCCCTGGTGCACTTGGTGAGCGTGTCGGTGCCCTTGGACCAGACGTCCTGCTTGTTGGTGCCGTTGACGTTGCTGCTGTAGTCGCGGTCGCCGTTCACGACCATCGCGGCGCTGGAGTAGAAGCTGCCCGGCTGGGACGCGTACGAGTCCCACACGTAGGTGTAGGCCCAGTTCTTGCCGCAGCCCTTGAACTGCTTCACCGAGGCGATCGTGGTGGAGCCCTTCTTGATGTAGCCGGTGGAGCCGATCTGCACGGTCGACGAGCAGCCGGGCGCCTGCTCGGCCTGGGCCGTGCTCGTGAAGCCGAACACCGACAGCGCCACCGCGGGCAGGATCAACATTGCTTTGCGCATGCGCCCCACGGTGACGCAGGCCGGTTAGTCAGCGGTTAATCGCCGTGCCGGTGCTCTCCCGGACCTTCTCGAAGTCCACGCCCGGCGCGAGTTCCACGAGCCGCAGGCCCTCGGGCGTCACGTCGAACACGCCCAGGTCGGTGATCACGCGGTCAACGCACGCCTTGCCGGTCAACGGGAGCGTGCACTCGTCGACGAGCTTCGGGGCGCCGTCCTTGGCGGTGTGGGTCATCACGACGATCACGCGGCGGGCGCCGTGCACGAGGTCCATGGCGCCGCCGATGCCGGTGACGAGCTTGCCCGGCACCGCCCAGTTCGCGAGGTCGCCGCGAGCCGACACCTGCATCGCGCCGAGCACCGCGACGTCGACGTGGCCGCCGCGGATCATGCCGAACGACAGCGCCGAGTCGAAGAACGACGCGCCCGGCAGAACCGTGACGGTCTCCTTGCCCGCGTTGATCAGGTCGGGGTCGACGTCGTCGTCAGCGGGGTACGGGCCGACGCCGAGGATGCCGTTCTCCGACTCCAGCACCACCTCGACACCGGGCGGGAGGTGGTTCGGGATCAGCGTCGGCACGCCGATGCCGAGGTTGACGTACTCGCCGTCGCGCAGCTCCTGGGCCGCGCGGGCGGCCATCTCGTCACGACTCCACATGGCGCACCGTCCTGAACTCCACGCTCTTGTCGGAAACCTGCTCCGGCGTCAGCGGCACGACCCGTTGCACGAAGATGCCGGGCAGGTGCACCTCGTCGGGGTCGATGGCGCCGACGAGCTCCTCGGCCTCGGCGATCGCGACCCGGCCGGCCATCGCGGCGAGCGGGTTGAAGTTGCGGGCCGACTTCGCGAACACCAGGTTGCCGAACCGGTCCGCCTTCGCCGCCCGCACCAGCGCGAAGTCGGTGCGGATGCTGTGCTCCAGCACGTACTCGCGGCCGTCGAACTCGCGCACCTCCTTGGGCGGTGAGGCGATCGCCACCGTGCCGTCGGGGTGGTAGCGCCACGGCAGACCGCCGTCCGCGACCAGCGTGCCGACACCCGCGGGCGTGTAGAAGGCGGGGATGCCGGTGCCGCCCGCGCGCAGCCGTTCCGCGAGGGTGCCCTGGGGGATCAGCTCGACCTCGATCTCGCCCGCGAGGTACTGGCGGGCGAACTCCTTGTTCTGACCGATGTACGAGCCGGTGACGCGGGCGATCCGGCCGGCGGACAGCAGCACGGCGAGGCCCTGCTCCATCGCGCCGCAGTTGTTCGAGACGATGCCGAGCGAGCCGACACCCTTGTCGTACAGGGCGTTGATGAGCACCTTCGGCACGCCGCACAGCCCGAACCCTCCGACGGCGATGGTGGCGCCGTCGTCCACATCGGACACGGCTTCCGCCGCTGAGGTCACGACTTTGTTCATGACACCCTCTCGAAGACCGCCGCGAGACCCTGCCCGCCGCCGATGCACATCGTTTCCAACGCGTACCGCCCGTCCCGCCGCTCCAGCTCGCGCAGCATCGTCGCGAGAATCCGCGCCCCGGTGGCCCCGACGGGATGCCCGAGCGCGATGCCGGACCCGTTGACGTTGAGCCGTTCGAAGTCCGACAAACCCCACTCGCGGGTCACCGCCAGCACCTGCGCGGCGAACGCCTCGTTCAGCTCGATCAGGTCCATGTCGTCGAGCTTCAGGCCGGCGATGCCCAGCGCCCGTGCGGACGACGGCACCGGCCCGATCCCCATCCGGGCGGGCTCGACACCGGCCGAGGCCCACGACACCAGGCGCGCCAACGGGCGCAGGCCCAGCTCGGCGGCCTTCGCGGGGTGCGTGACGACGCAGATCGCCGCGCCGTCGTTCTGCCCGCTCGCGTTGCCCGCCGTGACCGTGGCGCCTTCGACGTCCATGACGGTCTTCAACGACGCCAGCTTCTCCAGCGTCGAACCCGGCCGCGGGTGCTCGTCCGCCACGAAGTCGCCGACCGGGACCAGCTCGTCCGCGAACCGGCAGGAAGCCTGGGCGGCGACCGCGCGTTCGTGGCTGCGCAACGCCAGCTCGTCCTGCTCGGACCGCGCGATCCCGTACTCGCGGCGGAGGTTCTCCGCGGTCTCCAGCATTCCGCCCGGCACCGGGAAGTTGACGCCACCGGCCGTCACCCGCCCGCGCGCCAACGCGTCCGTGCCGGCGTTCGACATGCTCTCCACACCGCCCGCGAGCACGAGGTCCTGCGCGCCGGTCTGCACGGCCGTCGCCGCGTTGATCACGGCCTGCAGACCCGAGCCGCACCGGCGGTCCAGCTGCACGCCGGGCACGCCGACGCCCAGGCCCGCGTCGAGAGCCACGACCCGGCCGATCGCCGGCGCGTCCATGGTGGGGTAGCAGTGGCCGAGGACCAGATCGTCCACATCGGACGGATCGATTCCGGTGCGCCGCATCAGCTCCTGCACGACGACAACGCCCAGCTCCTGCGCCGTGCGTTCCTTGAGCGCACCGTTGTAGCGGCCGACCGGCGTGCGGATGGGCTCGCAGATGACGGCGTCACGCATGGACTCTCCTCGTCAGGTGGTCGGCGACCAGGGCGTTCACGACCGAAGGTCGTTCGGCGGTGAGCAGGTGCGCGGCGTCCGGCACGACCTCGAACCGCGCGCCGGGGATGCCGTCCGCGATGACCCGCACCGTGTCCGGCGGGGTCGCCGGGTCGTCGGCGCCCGCGAGCACCAGCGTCGGCACGGTGATCCGGCCCAGCGAGGCACGCGTGTCGAACGTGCCGATCGCCTCGCAGCAGCCCGCGTACCCCTCCGCCGAGGTGGCGCGCAGCATGCCGAGCAACCGGTCGGCCTCGTCCGGGCGGGCCGCGGCGAACTCCCGCGTGTACCAGGTGCCGAGCCGCGACGGCACCATCGACTCGGTGCCCGCCTCGCGGACCGCCGCCGCCCGTGCCGGCCACTGCGGTGGGTCGGCGAACTGGGCGGCCGACGCGCAGATCGTCAACGTCAGCAGGCGTTCGGCGTGGTGCAGACCGAGCCACTGGCCGATCGCGCCACCAATGGAAACCCCCAGGTAGTGGCACCGGTCGACGCCGAGGTGGTCGAGCAGCTCGACGACGTCGCCGGCCAGTTCGGCGATCGAGTACGGGCCGGGCGGCACCGGGGAACGGCCGTGGCCGCGCAGGTCGAACCGGATGATCCGCCAGCGGTCCGCGAGCCCGGCGACCTGGGCGTCGAAGAGGCCCAGCGAGGTGCCGATCGACGGTCCGAGCACGAGGACCTCGGCGTCCTCGGGGCCGTCGATGACGTGGTGCGGGATCACTGCTGCTCCCATCTTGTACGCTGTGCGTACAGCACGTACGCTTTGCGGTTACATGGAGAGTGCACCGTGCTTCGTTGAACTGTCAACCGGGAGGACGGGTGATGACGGACGAACGCGACTTCATCCAGAGCATCGAGCGCGGGTTCGCCGTGCTGCTCGCGTTCGACGAGGACCGGGTCACCCCGAACCTGGCGGAACTGGCCGCCGCCACGGGCCTGTCGCGTCCTGCCGTCCGGCGGATTCTCCTGACGCTGCAACGACTCGGCTACGTTCGCGCGTCCGGCAGCCGGTGGTCGCTGACGCCGCGGGTGCTGAGCATCGGGCAGCACTACTCGGCGTCCAACGCGATGATCGAGATCGCGCAGCCGCACCTGCTGGACCTCTCGACGCGCACCGGCGAGTCGGCGTCGCTCGCGGCGCTGGACGGACGCGACGCGGTCTACATCGCGCGCGTGCCGGTGCGCAGGATCATGAGCATCAACGTGTCGATCGGCACCCGGATCCCGGCGTTCGCGTCGTCGATGGGGCGGGTCCTGCTGGCCTGGGCACCGGACGTGGTCGTGGACGAGATCATCGCGGGCGGCCTGCCCGCGCTCACGAAGCACACGGTCACCGCCGCCGGTGCGTTCCGCGAGGTTCTGCGGCAGGTTCGCGCGGACGGGTGGTCGATCGTCGCGGAGGAGCTGGAGATCGGCCTGCTCTCGGTGTCCGCACCCGTCCGCGACCGATCCGGCGAGGTGGTGGCCGCTCTCGCGTCCTCCACCTCCGTGGGGCGGTCGTCCGTCGAGGCGATCCGGCGGGATGTGGTGCCGTTGCTCGTCGAGGTCGCGGAACGGATCAGCGCCGACCTGGGCCACAAGAGTCGGCTACGTGGATGAAGGGCGCCTTCATCCACCTGGAGTGGAGGAAGGGACCCTTCATCGATCAGCTGAGGCGGACGGCGTTACGCTCCCGTGACGCCGTCGATGCCCTCGCGCAGGAAGTCCGCGTGGCCGTTGTGCCGTGCGTACTCGTGGCACATGTGGTGCATGACCAGCCGCAACGACACGTGCTCCTCCCACCGCGGCTGGTAGCCCGTCACGTCGAGCGACTCGGCCTCGCGCTCGATCTTGCGCGCGTGCTCGACCTCGTTCTGCCAGGCCGCGAACGCCTCGCTGCGCGTCGAGGCCGAAGCGTCGTAGGCCACCTGGTAGTCGTTCTCGTCCGACCACACCAGCGGGATGTCCTCGCCGTTGATGACCTTGCGGAACCAGGTGCGCTCGACCTCCGCCATGTGCCGGACCAGGCCGAGCAGCGTCAGCGTGGACGGGGGCATCGAGCGGCGGCGCAGGTCCTCGTCGGACAGGCCGTCGCACTTCATCGCGAGGGTGGCGCGGTGGTAGTCGAGGAACGCGCGCAGCGTCTCGCGTTCGTCGCCCTGCAGTGGCGGGCTGGGTCGTTCGGTGGTCACGGGCCTAGTCTCGCATCCAGGTGATCAGCGCTACGGGTGGCGGTGAGGAGAGGGGTTGCCGATGTCCCCGCAGCTCGACCAGGCCGAGTCGGCGTTCGCGGCGGCCAGGCCGAGGCTGTTCGGCATCGCGTACCGCATGACCGGCAGCGTGGCCGACGCCGAGGACCTGGTGCAGGAGGTCTGGTTGCGCTGGCAGCTCGCCGACCGCGCGTCCGTGCTCAGCCCCGAGGCGTACCTGGCGACGGCGATCACCCGGCTCGCGATCAACGAGTCGCAGACCGCGCGGGCCCGCCGTGAGACGTACGTGGGGCCGTGGCTGCCCGAGCCGGTGGACACGGCCGCCGACCCGCAGCTGGGCGCCGAGCGGGGTGCGGTGCTGGAGCTCGCGGTGCTGATGCTGCTGGAGAAGCTCACGCCGACCGAACGGGCCGCGTACGTGTTGCGCGAGGCGTTCGACTACCCGTACCGGGAGATCGCCGAGATCGTGCGGACCACCGAGGTCGCGGCACGGCAGCTGGTCAGCCGGGCGCGCAAGCACCTCGCCGACGAGCGCAGGGCGCCGGTCGGACGCGCTGAGCAGCGCAGGCTCCTGGAGGCGTTCGTGGCGGCCGCACAGGCCGGTGACCTGGCCGGGCTGGAGAAGCTGTTCGCGCAGGACGTGGTCAGCTACTCCGACAACAACGGTGCCGTCCGGGCCGCCGGCCGGCCGTTGTTCGGCGCGGCCACGCTGGCGAAGATCTTCGCGGCGTGGGCGCCGGGATTCTGGGCCGGTGCGCAGGTCGACCACGTGGAGGCGAACGGCGAGAGCGCCGTCCGGTTGCGCACGGACGGCAACACCTGCGCGGTGATCACCGTGACGGTCTCCGAGGAGGGCATCGACCAGGTGTTGTGGCTGGTCAACCCCGAGAAGCTCGCCGCGTTCCGGTGAGCCTGTCACAACCGCGCGGGCTGTCCTGTCCTAGCTGGTGAACGCCCGCGCGGTGCGGGCTCACGAGAGGGACTGCAACCATGAGGATCGTTGTCATCGGTGGCACCGGGTTGATCGGCAGCCAGGTCGTGCGGCGGCTCGGTGAGCACGGCCACGACGCCGTGCCCGCGTCCCCGAACAGCGGCGTCAACACGGTGACCGGCGAGGGCGTGAAAGAGGTGCTGCAGGACGCCGACGTGCTGGTCGACGTGTCGAACTCGCCGTCGTTCGCCGACGACGACGTGATGAACTTCTTCACCACCGCCACCACGAACCTGACCGAGGCCGCCAAGGAGGCGGGCGTCGGCCACTACGTCGCGTTGTCGATCGTCGGCACCGACGAGCTGCCCGACTCCGGCTACCTGCGGGCGAAGGTGGCGCAGGAGAAGCTGATCACCTCCTCCGGACTGCCGTACTCGATCATCCGCGCCACGCAGTTCTTCGAGTTCGCGGGCGCGATTGCGGACTCGGCGACCGCCGACGGCGTCGTGCACCTGCCGCACGGCGGTGTGCAGCCGATCGCGGCCTCCGACGTGGCGGCGGTCGTCGCCAGGACCGCGGCGAGCAGCCCGGTCAACGGCGTACAGGAGATCGGCGGGCCGCAGGAGCTCACGCTCGACGGCTGGGTGCGCACGGTGCTGGCCCAGCGCAACGACCCGCGCGAGGTCGTCGGTGATCCGCAGGCCCGTTACTTCGGCACGTTCCTGACGGGCAAGCAGCTCGTGCCGAACGAGGGCGCGCAGCTGCAGCCGACCCGCCTGGAGGACTGGCTGACCGCGGGCAACTGAAGGTCCGCGGTGGACGGGCTCGTGGGCAAGAGCCGGTTCGAGCTGGTGCGGGACCTGGCGGTGCGGGAGCCGGTACGCGCTGCCCCGACGTCGATGAAGGGCTCCTTCCTGCACCTCAGGTGGATGAATGAGCCCTTCATCGAGCTCAGTCCTGCACGGCCTCGAACTCCTGGAAGACCGACTCGAAGGCCGCCTTGTCGTCCCCGATCACGTGCTCCACCACGGCGTGCCACCGGGCGAGCCGGATCGCGTTCGCCACGGCCCGCCGCCGAAGCTCGCCGTCGCCGTCCGCGATCGCGAGCCAGACGGCGGCCTGTCCGGCAGGGGTGCCGGCGTGTTCGAGCATCCGCTTGGCGAAGGCCCGGTCACCGGCTCGCGCGGCCTGCCGTGCCACCGCCGCGAAGGCCTGCACCCCGTCGGACAGCTCGCTGAACGCCTCCGCCGCCCGCACGGCCAGTTCGAGGTCGCCGTCGGCCAGCACACCATCCATTATGGACCGAAGTGCGGCCGTGCGGGCCGCCGGCGGCAGCGATCGGGCGAACTCCAGCGCCCGGTCGTGGTCGCCGCGGGTCGTGGCGGCCAGTGCGGCCCGCAACCGCGCCTCGGCCGGGCCGCTGTCCCGGAACAGCTCCTCCGCTTCCTCGTACCTGCCGTGGCGCACGTAGATCTCGGCCAGCACGACGTCGATGTGGTCCGCGTTGCTGCTGTCGTGGTCGCCGCGGAACGCGATGCGGTGCACCAGGTCGAAGTCGCCGGACTCGGCCGCGGCGGTCAACGCCACGGTCAGCACCTGCCTCGACGGTTCACCTGGTTCGAGGTGCCGGCAGGCCGACACGACCCAGTCGAAGTCCCCGATCTCGATCGCCACGTGGACGACCGGCTCGAGCAGGTAGGAGGGCAGCTCCCGTGCGGGATCGTCGACCTTGTCCAGAAGCCGTTTCACCGCCGCGGTGTCACCGGCCCGATGCGCGGCAACGCACCGAGCGGCCCAGGCCAGTTTGCGGCGAAGACCTGCGTCGGCTTTTTCGTCGTCATGGCGGTCGATCCTGTCCAGCCACGCCTTCTCGGACGACGCGCTGACCGTCTCGCCGTAGATGCGCCGATACTCCAGCACGGCTCGCGAATTCCTGACCTGACGGTTGATCCAGGACTTCAGCGAACCATCCGGCAGGTGCGGCAGCATCCTGTCGAGGGCGCCCGCGCGGTTCAGACTGTTCATCAGGGAGTCCGCCGACGCCCAGTCACGCCAGTGGTCCACGTGGTCGAGCAACATCGCCACCGCACGATCGGGATCACCGGCGTCAGTGGCGGCCACCGCGATCGCCACGCGGAGCCGCTTCTCCTCCCGGTCGTCAGTGACCAACCCCGCCACGCGTTCCGCTCTGGCGATGTCGTGCCGTTCCAGCAGCACCTCTGCCAGCCGCACCAGGCCTGTGGACCGTTCCGGATCCGGCAGCCCGGCCGCGAAGGTCTCGGCGGCGGACACGCCGTGACGTGTGGCGATCTCGTCCACGGTCAACCGGAGCATGGCGTTGGTGATGGCCAACGGCTGCATCGACATCGTCAGCTGTCGTGCGCGCGGAAGGTCGCCCACTCGCGCTGCCACCCTGCGGAGCGCCATGAGTTCCGAGTAGCGGCCGGCGGGCTGAACGATCTTCCGCATCACGGCTTCGCTGTGCGCCAGGTAGGTCGTGGCCCGTTCGGCATCACCCGCGTTCGCCGCGACCCTGGCGAGGCCCACCCACCTGGTGACCTGGTCCGTCGACGACGGTTCCTCCGCGATGGCGGTCTCGGCCTCGTCGAGGTGGTCCGGTGACGCCCTGGCCAGCACCAGCCACGCCTGCGCGGACCCGGACGGTTCGGTGATGGCACGGGTCAGGCGGACAGCGCGATCCAGGTCGCCCTTCTTCGCCGCGGCACGGACGATCGCCATCTGCGCGGCGATGTCGTCGTGGTCGTTTCCGGACTCCGCTGCGATCTCCTCGGCGAGGTCGAACTGGCCGACTTCCGCCGCGGTCCTCACCAGCGAGCCCCACGTCGTTGATCGGATCCCCATCACCGGACGCGCGCAGTCCCGCGCCCTGAGCAGGTAACCGGCAGCCTGCTCAGCCCCGGCGGCCCTGGCGATCGCCAGCCACACCCGCACTTGCAGGACTGGATTGCTGAGCTTCTCGGCGATCCGGGTCGCCTCGCCGAGATCGCCCGCGGCGGCAGCGGTCTGTGCCGTGGACAGCGCCACCTCCGACCGGACCACCGAGTTGCCGAGCTTCTTGTTCAGCCGCCTGGCCCGATCCGCTTCTCCCAGGGCCGCGGCCGCACGGGCGACGACGGCGTGTGCCGACTCCCGCTCGCCCTTCTCCTGGATCTGACCCGCAGTGGTTTCGGCCTGCTCGAGCAGCTCACCACGGAGGTCCTCGGTCAAGCCCGCCAGCGTGGCCAGCGCTTTGACCCGCGCGACCGGCTGGGCGACGGTCTCGGCGAACTGGCGCGCGAGTCCGATGTCCCCGCTGTCGAACGCCGACCGCATCAAAGCGGTCAGCGCGTTGGCGTTCGGAACGTGCTCGCGCACCGCCGAAGCGGCGATGCCGAGCAGAGCAGTCGCGCGGTCCGTCAGGCCGCACTGGGCGGCGCACTGGATGAGCCGGACGAAGGCCGGGCTGCGTTCGTCGGGGTCGAGGAACGTCATCGCCTCGGCTTCGGCCTGGTCGAACAGCTTCCGCGACCGGTCGGCGTCCCCGTTCCGGTACGTCGTGCGCACGATCTGCAGGAAGGCCTCGACGCGGCGGCCGTGGTTCTTGATCGACGCGGCCATGGTCTCCGCGCGGTTCACCCTGCCCACCGACGCCCACAGCGCGGGCAGGTCCACCGGCACGTCCCCGCCTCGGTCGAGCAACCGGTCTCGGTGCATCGCGAGCCTGATCATCGCGTCGAGGTCGGGGCTCTGCTCGCGCGCGGCCTCGTCGAGCGCGGTCGCGATCTCGGCGAGCGCCGTCGCGTCGGACCCGGACAGCGCGAGCATCCGGTCGTGCCGCACGGCGTCGGTCGCGCACTCGACCATGAGCCCGACGTCGCCGGTGGCGGTGAGCATGCCGAAGTAGCCGCGCAGGAGGTACTCCGGAACGGTGCCCTGCCAGCCGTCGCGGCGATGCCGGCGAGCCCACGCGTGCAGGCGTCGCCGATACGCGGCGAGCCGTTCGGGACCCAGCATGTCCTGAGCGGTGACCTGCAGTTCCTCGTGGCCGAGGAGGTAGACGTCCGGGGAGGCGCCGGGCAGGTAGTGGCTGTCGCGACGGGCGAAGCTGCGGCCGGTCACCGTGCGCATGTACTCGTCGACCTGCCACCGCGTCTCGCGGGTCAGCTCGGACAGGTCGTCCGCCGTGAGACCACCACCGGCGGCCGTGGTGAGGCCGAGCAGGTCCTGTTCGATCTCGCTGCCGAGGAGCAACCGCTTGAGCTCGCGCTCCATCGACTCGCGGATCTTGTCGGCGTGCGGCGACTCCTTCAGCTGGCGCACGATCGCCGGATCCCGCAACGGGTGGTGCTCGGGCACGTCGGACGGGATCGGCGGGTTCGGGCGGCCCGCGACCACGACCAGCATGCCCGCGGGTGGCTCGGCGGGCAGCAGGGCCGCGATGCTGTAGGAGTCCGACTCGGCGTGGACCCCGCGGTCCTCGTCGAGACCGTCGACCAGCAGCACGAACTGCTCACCGCGGTCCCGGCACGCCTCGGCCGCGTCGGTGAGCAGGCCCAGCAGGTGCGCCTCGCGGGTCGCGTCGGTGAGGAACGGCGGCAGGGTCTCGCCGAGCAGGGTGAGCAGCTGCTCCATCAGGTTGTCGATGAACGCCGCGCGGTCGTTCTGGCCGGCCAGCCGGGCCGTGACGAAGAACGACACGATCCGCACGCCGGGAGGCGGGTTGAGCACGAAGGTCGACATCAGCGCGGACTTGCCGGACCACGCCTTCGCCCGCCACCACGCGTAGGTGCCCGACGCCGAGGTGCAGAACTCGGCCAGCTCGGCGAGTTCGTCCTCGCGGTCGATCAGCTCGGGCGGCGCGATCCGCTTGACCTGCAACCGGTAGCGCGTCCGGACGGGTGCGCCGGTCAGCAGGTTCACGTCGCCGTGGACGGTGCCGATCTGCGTGACGGGGCCGCTCACCGCGCTGTGCACGGCGTTCGACACCTGGCTCTCGGTCACGTTCATGATTGTCGTGCGGACCGTCTAGAACGTTGCGTCCCGGAGCTGTCTGCGCGATGTCACGCCGAGCTTGCCGAACACCTTGCGCAGGTGCCATTCCACGGTGCGCGGACTGATGAACAGCCGCGTGCCGATCTCCGGGTTCGAGTAGCCCTCGCGGACCAGCCGGGCGATCTGGTACTCCTGCGCGGTCAGCTCGTCGGTGGGCTCGGCGGTGCGCTTGCGGACGGTCTCGCCGGTGGCCTGCAGCTCACGCCACGCCCGTTCGGCGAACGCGGACATGCCACACGACGTGAGCATCTCGTGGGCCGTGCGGAGCTGGTCGCGAGCGTCGACGCGTTGGCCTTCGCGGCGCAGCCACTCGCCGTACAGCAGATGTGCGCGCGCCAGTTCCGTGCGCAGGCCGGTGCGGGCGAAGTGGCCGATCGACTCGGCGAAGGCGGCGGTGTCGCCGTTCAACGCGCGCAGGCGGGCCTTGACGCCCAACGACCACGCGGTGTCGACCCAATCCGACGAACGTTCCAGCGCCTCGGCGACCAGCGCGAGGTCACCGGTGCGGGACGCGGCCTCGGCCAGTTCGGACGTGATCAGGCCGCTGTAGACCAGGGTGTCGGTGCCGAACACGCGCAACGCGGCGGCGCGGGCCAGGTCGTGGCGGCCCTGTCCGTTGTGGAGGATCGCGAGCACCCAGTCGGCGATGGTGGCGAGGCGGCCCTGGCCCTCCGCGCGGGCAGCCGCACCGGCGGCGGTCGCCAGGTCCTCACCGCGGAACGCGGCCTGCAGCAGCACCGCGTAGGCGACCGGAGGCGTGCCGGTGACCTCGGAGATCCGCCGGTCCTCCTCGACCAGTGCCTGCGCGGCGGCCGGTTCACCCGCCAGGAGTTCGTTGTCCGCCAGGAAGTTCAGCGCGAACTGCAGCTGGACCAGGGCTCCCGCCTCACGGGCCAGGCGGACCTGCTGCCGGGCGAACGCGCGGCGCGTCTCGAAGTCCCACAGTTCGCTCGCGAGGATACCGCCCGCGCGGTTGCCGAAGAGCCACGGCAGGCGGCTGATGTCCTCGGCGCCGACCTTCAGCGTGCGCACCTCGTCGAGAGCGCGGGTCATGTGCGGCACGGACGTCGCGCAGCCCTCGGTGATGCGCGTGGTCAAGGCTTCGAGAACCAGATCCAGCGCACACGGCGGAGTGCGCGGGGGAGGCGCATCCCGTGCGGCGTCGGCGAGCGGGGAACCGGCCCAGATCGCCGCGGACAGCGCTTCCAGGTGGGTCTCGCGGGCGAGGTCGGGGTCGAACGGGGTGAGCCGGCGGGCCGCGCTGAACAGCAGGGGCGCGGCCTGCGCGACCCGGCGCCGGTCGAACGCGATGTGGCCGCGCAGGTGCTCGGCCTCGGCGCTGCGGCGGTCGTCGGGCGGGCCTGCCTCGACGGCGCTGAGCAGCCGCAACGCCGCGTCCAGTGCGCCGGCGTCGCGCTTGGCGCGTGCCGCGGCCAGCTCACGGGTGGCCCGGCGGCCGGGTTCCGGGGTGAGCACCGCGGCCTGTTCGAGGAACGCGGCCGCGGCCAGCAGACCGCCGCGCGACTGGGCGCGCGACGCGGTGTTCTCCAGGTCGGCGGCGACCTCCTCGTCCGGTGCGGCGGTGCCCTGCGCGCGATGCCACGCCCGCCGGTCCGGGTCGATCTCGGGGTCGGTCACGTCGGCAAGTGCCCGGTGCACGCGCTGCCTGTCGGCCGCGGACGCCGACCGGTACACCGCCGACCGCACCAGCGGGTGCCGGAACCGCACGCGAGCCCCGAGCTCGATCAGCCCGGTGCCCAGCGCCGCCGCGGCCGGGTCGGCGCCCAGCCCGAGCAGTCCGGCCGCGCGCCACAGCAGGGTCGCGTCACCGAGCGGCTCGGCGGCGGCGGTCAGCAGGAGCAGCCGCGTGTCATCGGGCAGCGGTTCGACCTGGCGGACGAAGCTCCGCTCGATCCTGCTGGCCAGCGGCCCGGCGTCGAGACCGTCGGCCAGTTCGCGGGGCAGCTCCAGCAACGCCAGCGGGTTGCCGCGGGCCTCGGCGATGATCCGGTCGCGCACCCTGCCGTCCACCGGCCCCTTGATCACCGAGTCGAGCAACGCGCGGGCGTCGGCGTCGTCCAGGCCGCGCACGAACAGCTCCGGCAGCCCGTCGAGGTGGTCGTTGCCCTCGCGCAGCACGAAGACCAGCGCGATCCGTTCGGCCAGCAGCCTGCGGGCGACGAACCCGAGCACCGCGGACGACATCGAGTCGAGCCACTGCGCGTCGTCGACCAGGCACGCCAGCGGCTGTTCGTCGGCGACCTCGGCGAGCAGCGTCAGCACCGCCAGCCCCACCATGAACCGCGTCGGCCGGGGACCGGAGGCAAGGCCGAACGCGGTGCCGAGCGCTTCGCGTTGCGGTGCGGGCAACCGGTCCAGCCGGTCGAGGAACGGCACGCACAGCTGGTGCAGGCCCGCGTACGGGAACGCGCTCTCCGCCTCCACGCCCGCGGCCCGCGTCACGCGGAACCCCGAGGCGCGCGCCGACACGCGGTCGAGCAGCGCCGTCTTGCCGATCCCGGCCTCGCCGCGCAGCACCAGCACCTGGCCGTTGCCTGACCTGGCCCGCGTCAACAGGCGGTCCAGCGTCTCGCCCTCAGCGCGTCTGCCCAGGAGATCGTCCGACACGGGCCCGAGCCTACGCACCAGGGACCGACCAGGGAGTTCCACGGGTTCGAAGGGGTCCCTGGCGGGAGCAACCTCGTGTCATCGACGACGAAGGAGAGGAAATGGACTACAGGTTCGAGGTTGCGGTCATCCCGGTCAGCGACGTCGACCGGGCGATCCACTTCTACCGGACGCTCGGCTGGCGCTTCGACGCCGAGTTCGCCGACGACGAGGGCTACCGCCTGGTGCAGCTCACCCCGCCCGGCTCACCCGCGTCGATCATCTTCGGCAGCGGTGTGACGAACGCGGAGCCGGGCAGCGCCGAGGGCCTGCACCTGATCGTGGACGACATCGTCGCCGCCCGCGAGGACCTGCTGGACCGCGGCGTCGAGGTCAGCGAGATCTTCCACGACAAGACCGGCGTCTTCCACCACGCGGGCACCGACGGCCGAGTGCCCGGACCCGCCCCCGACCGCGCGAGCTACGGCTCGTTCGCCTCGTTCAGCGACCCGGACGGCAACGGCTGGGTGCTGCAGGAGGTCACGACCCGCCTGCCGGGACGGGTGTGAAGAACCCCTACGACGCCATCGTCATCGGCGGCGGGTCGTCTTCACGAACCCGCAAGTGGCCGCAGTCGACGTGATCCAGCCAAAGGAAGTAGCGAAGTGAAGAACTTGACCGAGATCGACATGAAGCTCGAAGTCACCGTCATCCCCGTCACGGACGTCGAGCGCGCCAAGGAGTTCTACCTCCGGCTGGGCTGGAGGCTCGACGTCACCCCGCCGTGGGTCGTGCAGTTCACGCCGCACGGTTCGGGCGCCTCCATCCACTTCGGTGAGGGCGTCACGACCGCGGTACCCGGTTCCGGACGGCACTTCCTGATCGTCTCGGACCTCGTCGAGACGCACGAGGCGCTGCTCGCCGCCGGGATCGAGGTCGGCCCGATCCACCACGGCGGCCCGGACGGTCCCGTCGAGGGCGTGGACCCGCAGCGCCGCAGCTACTTCTCGCGCGCCGAGTTCGCCGACCCGGACGGCAACCTCTGGATCCTGCAGGAGGTCACGACCCGACTGCCCGGCCGCGTCGACGCCGACGACACGTCCTACACGTCGATCGCCGACCTGGCCGCGGCGTTGCGCCGCGCCGCGAAGGCGCACGGTGAGCACGAGACGCGCAACGGCGGCGAGTTCGACGAGAACTGGCCCGACTGGTACGCCGAGTACCTGGTCGAAGAGCAGACGGGCGGGGAGCTGCCGCGCTGACTTGCGCGGGTGATCCCCGAAGTGGAACAAGCGCTGCGCGGAACGCCCCCGAAACCGGCGTTCCGCGCGCTTTGTGCTGCCGCCGGCCCCGACCTGGTGTCCTGCTGCGACGAACAGCTCGCGTCCTGGCCGGACGAGCCGCGCGAGGCCCCGTGGTCCTGGGTCGCAGCCTTGGGCGAGCTGCTCCCGCTGCCGGGGTGGAGCTGGTCGCGTTCCTGGACCACGTGGAGATCGAGGAGGACGACGACGAGGAGGAAGAGGTCGAGGACTACCCGCCGCGGGAGACCGACTTCCGCAGCGATCAGGCCGAACGCTGGGCGAAGGACCTCGCCCGGGCCGAGGACTTCGCCCGCCGGATGATGGCAGGTGACATCGGGTGGCCGCCCTAAGGGTCGTCCCTGATGTGGGAAAGCCGTGGCGCGGCCTACCTTCTGCGGCGAGCGAGGGAGGCCGCGATGAAGGCGATCGTCCAGGACAGATACGGCTCTGCGGACGTGTTGGAGCTCCGCGAGGTCGAACGGCCCGTGCCCGGTCCCGGCGAGGTGCTGGTACGGGTGCGGGCGTCGTCGGTGAACGCCGCCGACTGGCACGTGATGCGGGGCGACCCGTACTTCGCGCGCCTGTTCCTCGGCCTGCGCGCCCCGAAGACGCGGATCCGCGGTCTCGACTTCGCGGGCGTGATCGAGGCCGTCGGGGCGGAGGTGAGCGGCCTGCTGCAGGTGGGCGACGAGGTGTTCGGCGAGGTCGAGGGGTCCTTCGCCGAGTACGTCCGGGTGCCCGCGCACCTCGTCGAGCACAAGCCGTCGAACCTGACGTTCGAGCAGGCCGCGACGCTGCCGTTGGCGGGCAACACGGCGTGGATGGGCCTGCGCGACCTGCAAGCAGGGCAGAAGGTGCTGATCAACGGCGCGTCCGGCGGGGTCGGGCTGCTGGCGGTGCAGATCGCCAAGGCGCGCAAGGCCGTCGTGACCGGTGTGTGCAGCACGCGCAACGTCGAGCAGGTGCGCGCCGTCGGTGCCGACCACGTCATCGACTACCGGACCGAGGACTTCACCCGTGGTGGTGAGCGCTACGACCTGATCTTCGACCTGGTGGGGAACCGGTCGATGGGCGAGTTGCGCGGTGTGCTGACGCCGGACGGGACGCTGGTGCTGTCCGGGGGAGGTACCTTCACCGGTGGGGTGCTGGTCGGCCCGTACCGGCTGATGGTCCAGGCCAAGGTGCTCGGGTCGTTCACCCGGCAGCGGCTCCTGGTGCTGGAAGCCAAGCCCAGCAAGGAGAACCTGGCCGCGCTGCGGGAGCTCGCCGAGTCGGGGCAGCTCGTGCCGGTGATCGAGCGGACGTACCCGCTGACCGACGCACCCGACGCGATCCGGCACGTGGAGGGGGAGCACGCCCGCGCGAAGGTCGTGGTGACGGCCTGACGGAAATTCCGTGGCGCCGAACGCCCTCTGGCGACGACGATCCGCCCCATGGTCGAGGTTCGCGTCAGCGGTGGCACGGTCAGAGGCACCTCCGAATCGGGCGTGGCGGTCTTCCGGGGCATCCCGTTCGCCGCGCCCCCGGTCGGCGCCCTGCGGTTCGCCGCACCGCGACCGGCTCCGGCGTGGGACGGGGTGCGGGAGGCGACCGCGTTCGGCCCACCGCCGCCGCAACCGCAGGCCTTCGGCATGAACCAGGTGGGCGCGGAGGGTGACGACTGGCTGACCGTCAACGTCTGGTCGCCCGATCTCGCCGCGGACCTGCCGGTCATGGTGTGGATCCAGGGCGGCGCCTACGTGTTCGGCACGTCCGGCCTGGCCGAGTACGACGGCCTGCGCCTCGCCCGGGACGGCGTGGTGCTGGTGACGTTCAACTACCGGGTGGGCATCGAGGGTTTCGCGCACGTCGAGGGCTCGCCGCCGAACCGCGGCCTGCTGGACCAGGTCGCCGCCCTGGAGTGGGTGCGCGACAACATCGGCGCGTTCGGCGGCGATCCCGGCCGCGTCACGATCTTCGGCCAGTCCGCGGGCGGTGGCTCGGTCGCCGCGCTGCTCGCGATGCCGCGGGCCGCCGGGCTCTTCCACCGGGCGGTCGCGAGCAGCGTGCCCGGCCCGTTCTTCACGCCGGAGCTGGCCGCGGACGTCGCGCACGCCTGCGCCGCCGAACTGGGCGTGAAACCGAGCGAACTGTCCACTGTGGAGCCAAGCCTGCTGTCCACGGCGGCTGACGAGATCATGGCCAAGATCGGGCAGTTCACCGGGCGGTGGGGACGGGCCGCGCACAAGCCGATCCCGTTCGCGCCGGTCGTCGACGGGGACGTCCTGCCGGTCACGCCGTGGGAAGCGGTCGCCGCGGGTGCGGCGCGGCACGTCGGCCTGGTCGCCGGTCACACCCGGCACGAGCAGCGCCTGCTCACCATGATCGACGGGATGCTCGGCCAGGTGACCGACCAGCAGGCGGCGACCGCGCTGGACGTCTTCGCGCCCAGCGCCGAGGACTACCGCAGGAGCTTCCCGGACGCGGGCCCGGACGAGCTGTACGACCTGGTGTGCTCGGACTGGCTGTTCCGGATGCCGTCGCTGCGGCTGGCCGAGGCGCAGGTCGCGGCAGGTGGCAGGGCGTTCGTGTACGAGCTGGCGTGGCCGGCGCCCGGGCTGGGCGGCGCGCTGGGCGCGTGCCACGGCCTGGACGTGCCGCTGGTGTTCGGCAACCTGGACCGCGGCCAGCCGGCGATGCTGCTCGGCGAGGTGACTCCCGAGGCGACGGGGCTGTCGGACCGCCTGCGCGGCGCGTGGACGGCGTTCGCGGCCACCGGCGATCCCGGCTGGCCCGCCTACTCCTCGGACCGCCTGACACGCGTCTTCGACGTCGTGGACCAGGTGGTCCCGTACCCGGAGGAGAAGTCCCGGCTGATCTGGCGGGACCACGAGTTCCGCCCGCTCGACCTGGAGGTGTGACCGAGGGGAATACCTCCCGCCGGTCGGCGTTGTACGCGCCGGAAGGGAGGTTCGATGAGCGACAACTTCAACGACTACCAGCCGAACGGGGAGGTGGCGGCGGACCGCTGGGTCACCGCGACCCGCCTGTTCGACACCGTTCGCGTGGAGACCGCCGCCGACAAGTGGGAGCGTGCGCAGCTGCTGTTCGAGGCCAAGGACTACGCCAAGGCCGCGCTGCTGCTCGCCGAGGTCGTCGAGGAAGTGCCGTTCCAGACGGACCTCTGCCTGCTGCTGGCCCGCGCGTACTACCACTCGGCGCAGCTGGGCAAGGCCGAGGCGCAGCTCCGCGCGATCGTGGACCGCGACCCGGTCGAGCACTACGCGCACCTGCTGCTCGGGCGCACGCTGGAACGGCGGGGACGGCCGGAGGAAGCCGCGCCGTGGCTGCGACTGGCCGCCGCGTTCGGCGGCGAACTAGCTGACGTCTGAGCACGTTCTGTCCGTTGCGCGCGCCCGAACCCGGCGTGCCGGGTGCTCGATGAAGGGCGCCTTGCTGCACCTCAGGTGGAGTAAGGCGCCCTTCATCGACGTCGAATGCGCGGTTGGTCAGGCGAGGTCCAGCTTGGCGAACGCTCGCAGCAGGCCCGGGGCTACCCGGCTCGCCAGCCGGGCCGCCTTCGCCTCCACCGTCACCGGGACCACCGGCCGGTTGCGGCGAACCGCGCGCACGATCTCGGCGGCCACCCTCTCGGGCCCGAAGCCGCGGCGCGCGTAGAGGCGGGACGCGCGGGCCTGCTTGCGGCTCTGCTCCTCGGCGCTGACGCCGGAGAACGTCGCGGTGGCCGTGATGTTCGTGTTGACCAGACCCGGACAGATCGCGCTGACCCCGATGGCGTGCGGCGCGAGCTCGGCCCGCAGGCAGTCCGACAGCATGAACACCGCGGCCTTGCTGGTCGCGTACGCGGAGAGGATCTTCGACGGCAGGTACGCCGCCGCCGAGGACAGGTTCACGATGTGACCGCCCTCTCCGCGTTCGACCATCAGCTCACCGAACGCGCGGCAGCCGTGCACGACACCCCACAGGTTCACGTCCAGCACCCGTTGCCACTGCTGCGTCGAGGTCGAGAGGAACGACCCGGAGTGGCCGATCCCGGCGTTGTTCACGACGACGTCGGGCACCCCGTGCTCGTCGGCGACCTGCCGCGCCCACGCCCGCACGGCTTGTTCGTCGCGGACGTCGACCTCGTAGGCGTGCCCGCCGACCAGTTCCGCGGTCTCCTTCGCGGCGGCGACGTCCACATCGGACACCACGACTCGGGCACCCGTCTCGGCGAACGCCACCGCGGTCGCCCGGCCGATGCCGCTGCCGCCACCGGTGATCACGACGAGCTCGCGCGGGGGAGCGGGGTCCGCGACGAACTCGCTGATCATGCGGGCGAGCTGCCGCGGGTGGGTCAGCGGTGCCCAGTGCCCGGCCGCGATCCCGCGCCGCCGCAACGACGGCACCCAGCGTTCGAGGTCGAGCGGTCCGGTGCGGATGTAGCGGTCGCGGGTCGGCTGGATCACCTGCACCGGCATGGGCGCGAGGCGGTGCCGCGGCGAGCGCATGACCGGGCGGATGTTGGCCCGGTACAACGAGATTCCGCGCACCGCGTCCCTGGTGATCGTCTTGGCGGGCTTCGCGTCGACGCCCTCCAGCCGCTTCAGCACGCCGCCCCAGCGCGGGCCGAGGTACAGGCGCCAGAACAGCGGCGCCACGACCGGCAGGTGGAACGCGCCGATGTACCAGGAGCGCAGGAACTGCCGGACGTGCGCGACCGACAACCGTTTGCGCGACCAGTGGCCCATGTGGTCCAGGCACGGCCCGGAGATCGAGGTGAACGTCGCGATGCGCGCGCCGGGCGTGGTGACGGCCTCCCACGACTGGATCGAGCCCCAGTCGTGGCCGACGAGGTGCACCGGTTCGTCCGGGCTGACCGCGTCGATCACCGCGAACAGGTCGTCCGCCAGGTGTTCCAGCCGGTAACCGTCCTCGGTGGAGGGTGGCGTCGACTCACCCGCGCCGCGCACGTCGTAGGTGACGACCCGGAAGTCCTTCTCGAGAATCGCCGTCACGCGGTCCCACACGACGTGCGTGTCGGGATAGCCGTGCACCAGCACCACGGTCGGTCCGGTCGTGCCGCGCACCTGCACGGCGAGGTCGACCTCTCCGGAACGCACCTTCACAGCTCCTCCAGGACGAGTCGGTCACTGCTCGGCCGGTCCACGCAGATCCGCACGCCGCCGACCTCGCACGTGCCGCAGAACCCCTGCCGGCACGAGTAGGCGACCGACGGCCGGAAGTCCCTGATCACGTCGAGCGCCGACCGGTCGGCGGGCACGTCGAGGGATACCCCGCTGCGGCGCAGTTCGACCGTGAACGGCCGTCCGCCGACGATCGGCGGCGGGCTGAACCGCTCGAAGTGCAGCCAGCGCGAGGAGAACTCGGCGCGGACCTGGTCGAGCATCGACGCCGGACCGCAGCAGTAGACCGCGCCGCCCGGTTGCGCGTCGGCGAGAAGCGGGCCGCCGCGGCCGATCCTGATGTCGGCCCGGCCGATCGGCAGCTCGTCCAGGAACGGCATGGCTTTGGTCGACCGGCCGCAGTAGACGAGCCGCCAGTCCAGGCCTGCTCTCGCGGCCGCGTGGACCATCGGCAGGATCGGTGTGATCCCGATGCCGCCCGCCACGAACAGCACCGGTCCGATGCCGGCGAACGGGAACGCGTTGCGCGGCCCCCGCACCTGGACGCGGTCGCCGATCTTCAGCGCCTGCACCTCGTGTGATCCTGAGCCGACCGCGCGGACCGCGATGCGGTAGGTGGGGGCGGCGGGGTCGCCGCACAGCGAGTACTGGCGCCGCAGGCCGCTCGGCAGGTGCAGGTCCAGGTGGCAGCCGGGTTGCCACGGCGGCAGCGCCCGGCCGCCCAGCCGGAGGCTCACCACGCCGTCGGCCACCTCGGCGCGTTCGACGACGTCGAGCCACAGGGCATCGCGGGCGGAGCCGGGCCGCGCGCGGCCGCCGAAACGGGTGACGGCGGCGTCGTAGAGCTCGCCGAACCGGGTCAGGCCATGCAGCATCAGTGCGCCTCCCGCGCCGCGGGTGACGACGCCAGGTACGCGACCGCCTGCGCCGTCGACCCCTCCTGCTTCGGGTGGTACGCCGGGTGGAAGTACCGCAGGAACGCCCGGAAGATCTCCGACAGCCTCGGCAGCAGCCCGCGCCGCCCGGCCCGCATCGCCTCGCGCCACGTCAGCCGCACCCGAGCGGTCCGGTCCGCGCGCACCAGGAACCGCGCGCCGCGCACCCACAACCAGAACAGCACCGGCGCGACCAGCAGCATCGTCCGCGCCCGCCGCACGTACCGGCGGTCGAGGTGGCGCATCAGGTCGTACGCGACGCTGCGGTGCTCGACCTCCTCGGCCGCGTGCCAGCGCAGCAGGTCGAGCATCACCGGGTGGATGCCGGCCCGGTCGAGCGCCTGGGCGTTCAGCATCCAGTCGCCCAGGTACGCCGTGAAGTGCTCGACGGCCGCCACGATCGCGACCCGTTCGATCAGCTGCTCGCGCGCCTGCTCGTCGGTCAGGCCCGGCCTGGGGCCGAGGATGCGCCGGAACACGTGCTCCATCTGCCGGGTGAACGGCCGCGGGTCCAGGCCGCCCGCGAGCAGGTGGTCGAGCACCTCGCTGTGCGCCTCGGCGTGCATCGCCTCCTGCCCGATGAAGCCGAGCACGTCCTCGCGCAGCGTGTCGTCGGAGATCAGCGGCACGGCCTGCTGGAACGTCCGCACGAACCAGCGCTCGCCCTCGGGCAGCAGCAGGTGCAGGACGTTCATGACGTGCGTCGCCACGGGCTCGTCCGGGACCCAGTGCATCGGCAGGGTCGACCAGTCGAACCGCACGTCACGAGGCTGCAGAACGAGGTTGTCCGGCTCCATCGCCTACCTCCGGCAATTACTACGCGGCCGTAGCTTTGTGAAAGCTACGCCACCGTAGCAATATGGTTCCGTGAGCACAACGCGCCGGAAGTACGCTCGCCGCCTGCCGCCCGAGCAGCGCCGCGAGCAGCTGCTGGACGCCGCCCTCAGCCTGATTCCGGCAGGGTTCGACACGGTGACGATGGAATCCGTCGCCAAACAGGCCCAGGTGACGAAACCTGTCCTCTACGACCTCTTCGCCAACCGCGCCGAACTGATCGGCGCCCTGCTGGAACGCGAGGCCGCCAGGGCCACCGAGCAGGTCATCGCGGCCCTGCCCACCGACTTCGCCACCCGCTCACCGGACGACGCCTTCGCCGACGCCGTCCGCGTCTTCGTGCACGCCGTCGTCGAGGCCCCCGACCGCTGGCGCCTGGTGCTGCTGCCACCCGAGGGCACGCCGCGCGAGTTCCGCGCCCAGGTCGAGCTGGTGCGCGCGGGCGTCCTCGCCCAGATCGAGGACCTGGCCGCGCTGGGCCTGAAGGAGCTGGGCGGCCTGGACGACCTCGACTCGGGCCTGCTGGGTCACGCGATGCTCGCGCTGGCCGAGATGTCGGGACGGCTGGTGCTGACCGACCCGGAGAAGTTCACCCCCGACCGGCTGGTGGCCTTCGTGACGCGGATCGCGCACGGCTTGCGCTGAGCACTACCGCCTGGTTCGGACGTGCGCGAGCAGCGCGAGCCCGGTCGGGTCGTGGCCGATCGAGACGTCGCAGCCCGGCAGCAGCGAACGCACAGCGGCCTCGTCGCGCTCGATCAGCGACCACTCCATCAGGAACTCGAGCGGCCACCGGAACGGGTTGCCCACCCCGATGCAGGAGAAGTGGAACGTGCCGCCCGGTCGGCACAGCCTGGTCAGCACGGCCTCGGTCAGGCGGACGGCCGCGCGGTCGTTGAGGTAGTCGTACAGGCCGTTCGCGAGCACCAGGTCGAACGGCCCGAGCTCCGCCAGGGGCCCGAGCGCGCGGAAGACGTTGCCGGGCACCGCGGTGGTGAAGTCGCCCAGCAGCCCGAGCCGCTTCTGCGCCAGCGCCAGTGCGTCCGGGTCGACGTCGGTGAGCACGAAGCGGTCGCCGGGGCGGACGACGCCCGGCGGGACGTGCCGCAGGTCGGGCGCGGCACCGGAGGCGATCAGCAGCACCGACCGCGGGCCGTTGCGCGGCGCGGTCAGCACGTCGCTGATCAGCCGGGCCTGGTGCAGCACCCGGTTGCGCAGCTGCTGGGCGATCGCCGAGCTCTGCAGGCTCGCCTCGACGTGCCACCCGAGGGTGCCCGGCGTGGCGCCGTTGGCCTGCGCCATCACGTGCTCGACCAACCGGAAGTCGCTCGGGTAGCCGCGCGCCCATTCCTGCTCGCTGCGCATGAACGGCGTCCGCGCGCACGCCGACCGCGCCGGTTGGACGATCGCGGCGATGTCCTCGTCCGGCACACCCGCGAGCACGCCGGCGCCGATCTGCGTGCCGAGCGTGCGGAAGCGCCCTCCGACCAGCATGTGCGTCGCGGGATCGGCGAGGTTGAACTCCTTCTCACTGCGCAGGAAGCCGTCGACGGCGTCGCTGAGCCGGTGCAGGGCGTCCATGCTTTGCGGGAGCACTGTCATCGAACACTTCCTCGCTGCGGCAACGGTTCCCGAGCCTGTCAGTCGGCGCCGCCGCCCGACAGAGGCTTTCGGGTAATACGGAGCCGACCCCGCCCGCAGTTCAGTGACCCGCCGCCATGATCGCGTCCGCGATCGCCTGATGCCCCGCCGGCGTGGGGTGCACGTCGGACTGGTCGCAGAAGTACGTCAGCGTGCACACCTCGGCCACCGAGGCCGGGATCTGGCCGTACTTCGGGTGCTCGGTCAGCTCCGTCAGCGCCCCGTACCCGCCGGTCGTCTTGGTGATGTCGGCGAACTTGGCGCCGAACTTCGCGTACTCGGTGGCCATCTCGCCGTTGAAGTCCTCGTACAGCGACACCGACGAACGCGCCAGCTCCTCGCCGTTCGGGAAGGCGGGGTTCACCCACGCGCCCAGGAACACGTCCGGGTACGTCAGTCCGACGATCGTCACGTCCGGCGCGGCCTCGCGGATGCGGGTGAGCGCGGTGGCGATGTTGGTCTTGGTGTCGGTGAGGGCGCCGGTCGCGCACTCGAGCGGGTTGTCCGCCACCGCGCACGGCTCCACCAGGTCGTTGCCGCCGATCACCAGCGTGACCAGGCCGACCCTGCCGGTGCGCAGCTCGTCGACGGTCGCGTCGATCTGGGTCCTGCCGTTCGCCTCCGGGCCGCACGCGGGCTCGGTGAGGAGCTCGGCGGAGGTGACGCCGTTGCAGGCGAGGTTGACGAGGTTCAGGCCCTCGCGCTTGGCGATGATGTCGGCGAAGCTCTCGCCGTTGCCGACCGGTGAGAAGCCGGTGGCGTAGGAGTCGCCGAGCGAGATGTAGATCTGCTGCCCGGCCTTGAGGTCACCGCCCGCCACCGGCGCGGCGGAAGTGGTGTCCTGCGGTCTCGAGGTGCACGCGGCCAGCGCAGTCACCAACGCGATGACCAGGACGAACCTCGGCACACCCGCTCCTATGCATCGGGAACTGATGTGCCGAGGGTACTGAACCGGTCGTGAGACCACTGTGTTAGGCGAAGGTGCGCAGCCGCAGCGAGTTCGTGACGACGAACACGGACGAGAACGCCATGGCCGCGCCCGCGATCATCGGGTTGAGCAGGCCGAGCGCGGCCAGCGGCAGGGCGGCGACGTTGTAGGCGAACGCCCAGAACAGGTTGCCCTTGATCGTCGCCAGCGTGCGGCGGGACAACCGGATCGCGTCCACGGCGGCCCGCAGGTCACCGCGCACCAGTGTGAGGTCACTGGCCTCGATCGCGACGTCCGTGCCGGTGCCCATGGCGAGGCCCAGGTCGGCCTGGGCGAGCGCGGCGGCGTCGTTCACGCCGTCACCGACCATCGCCACGACGCGGCCGGAGTCCTGCAGGCGCTTCACGACGTCGACCTTGTCCGCGGGCAGCACCTCGGCGATGACCTCGTCGACGCCGACCTCGGCGGCCACGGCACGAGCGGCGGCCTCGTTGTCACCGGTCAGCAGCACCGGGCGCAGGCCGAGCCCGCGCAGGCCCTCGATCGCCTCCTTCGAGGTGGGCTTCACGGTGTCGGCCACGACGAGCACGCCGCGAGCCTTGCCGTCCCACGCGACCAGCACCGCCGTGCGGCCCTGCCGTTCAGCGGCCTCCTTGGCCTCGGCGAGCGCCGGGTCGAGCCTGATGCTCCAGTCGTCGAGCAGCTTCTGCCGGCCGACGAGCACCGCGTGTCCGTCGACGACACCCTGAACGCCGAGTCCCTCGACGTTGCGGAAGTCCTCGACGGCCGGCACCTCGCCCGCCGCCTTCGCGACGGCCCTGGCGATCGGGTGCTCCGAGGCGTGCTCCAGCGCACCGGCGAGCCTGAGGACCTCGGCCTCGTCCTCGGCGGTGTGCACGCTCACCAGGCTCATCCGGCCGGTGGTCACGGTTCCGGTCTTGTCGAGCACGACCGTGTCGACGCGCCGGGTGGACTCCAGCACCTCCGGACCCTTGATCAGGATGCCGAGCTGGGCGCCGCGTCCCGTGCCGACGAGCAGCGCGGTCGGCGTGGCCAGGCCCAGCGCACACGGGCACGCGATGATCAGCACCGCGACCGCCGCCGTGAACGCCGCACCCGCGCCGCCGCCCGTGCCGAGCCAGAAGCCCAGCGTGCCGACGGCGAGGGCGATCACGATCGGCACGAACACCGCGGAGATCCGGTCGGCGAGGCGCTGCACCTCGGCCTTGCCGTTCTGCGCGTCCTCGACCAGCTTCGCCATCTGCGCGAGCTGGGTGTCCGAACCGATCCGAGTGGCCCGCACGACGAGCCGGCCGCCCGCGTTGACCGTCGCACCGACGACCGGGTCGCCCGGCCGCACCTCGACGGGCACGGACTCGCCGGTGAGCATGCTCGCGTCGACCGCGGAGCTGCCCTCCTCGACGACACCGTCGGTGGCGATCTTCTCGCCGGGCCGCACGACGAACCGGTCGCCCTGGCGCAGCTCGCCGGTCGGGACGCGCACCTCACCGCCGTTCCGCAGCACCGCGACGTCCTTGGCGCCCAGTTCGAGCAGTGCCCGCAACGCCGCTCCGGCGCGGCGCTTGGACCGCGCCTCGAAGTAGCGCCCGGCCAGGATGAACGTCGTGACGCCCGCCGCGACCTCCAGGTAGATGTTGCCGGTGCCGGCCATCCGTTCGACGGTGAACGTGAACCCGTGCGTCATGCCCGGCGTGCCCGCGGTGCCCAGGAACAGCGCGTAGAGCGACCACAGGAACGCCGCGCCGACGCCGAGCGAGATCAGCGTGTCCATCGTGGCGGCGCCGTGCTTGAGGTTCGTCCACGCGGCCTTGTGGAACGGCCACGCGGCGTACGTGACGACCGGTCCGGCGAGGGCGAGCGACAGCCACTGCCAGTAGGTGAACTGCAGCGGCGGGATCATCGCGAGCGCGATCACCGGCACGGCCAGCACGGTCGCCGTGATCAGCCGTTGCCGCAGGGTCTTGGTCGGGTCGTCGTCCTCTTCGGCGGGGGCGTCCGGCGCCTGCGGGAGCTCGGCGGTGTAGCCGGTGTCCTCGACGACCTTCACCAGGTCGGCGGGGGTGAGGTTGCCCGGGTAGCTGATCCTGGCCTTCTCGGTCGCGTAGTTGACCGACGCCTCGACCCCGTCCAGCTTGTTGAGCTTGCGCTCGATCCGCGCGGCACAGGAAGCACAGGTCATGCCGCCGATCGAGATCTCGACGGTGGTCTCAGTGGCCATGACCGCCCTCCTCACGGGTCGTCAGCGTGAACTCGGCCGTGCGGACCTCGTTCTCGTGCTGGAAGTCCAGGAACAGCCGGTACGTCCCGGCCGTCGGCACCTCGACGGCGAACTTCACCTCGTCGCCCTGCTCCGGGTGCACGTGCAGGTACGCGAGGTCGGCCGACCTCAGCGCGACCAGGTGTCCCTTGGCGCCCAGGTAGTTCTGCAGGTCGGTCACCGGCTTGCCGTCCCTGGTGATGCCGATGGTCACGGTGGACGCGGCACCGGCATCGAGGTCGCCGTCGAGGGTTACCTCGTAGCCGTCGACGGTGAACGTGCGGTTTTCGGCGTGGTGCCGCGGCCGGTAGTCGCCCGCGACCTGGAGGTCGGCGCCGAGCGTGGTCTTCGGACCGTCGGTCGGCTTGAAGTCGGCGAACACGCGGTAGCTGCCCGCTTCGGTCAGCTCGAGCGGCACCGACCACATGCCGTCCGGCGTCATTTCGGGGTGCACGTGCCGGAAGCCCGACCCGTCGCGGCGGACGACGATCAGGTGCAGCCGCTTCTCGTGCTCCACGTCGAACTTCGTGACGGGCTTGCCGCCCGGACCGCTGATGTGGAAGCCGAGCGACTCGTTCTCGTGCAGCCGCAACGTGTAGCCGTTGTCCGAAACGGACAGTCCGGGCGGGACCTTCGCCGGTTCGGCGCTGTGTTCGTCGTGCGTCACAGGTGTTTCCGGCTTGGTGAGCGGACCGGCGGCCGCGCCCGCGGCCCAGGTGCCGCCGAAGACCACGGCCAGCGCCACGCCGTAGAGCGCGACCTTGTACCCGGTCCTCATCGCTCGGCCAGCTCGTAGCCGGCCTCGGCGACCGCGGCCCGCACGTCGTCGAGCGCGACCGGCGCGGCGCTGGTGATCGTGAGCCGGCCGGTCGGCAGGTCGACGGCCACGTCGCTGACGCCGCTGATCCGGCTGACCTCCTCGGTCACCGAGCTGACGCAGTGGCCGCAGGTCATGCCGTTGACGGTGTAGCTGGACTCGCTCATGGTTCGTACTCCTCACGGGTCAGGAACGGACCAGGCGGGCGATGGCGTCGCCGGCTTCCGCGATCTTCGCGTCGGCCGCGGTGCCGCCCTCGCTGATGGCCTGGCTCACGCAGTGCCTGAGGTGCTCGTCGAGCAACCCCAGTGAGACCGCCTGCAACGCCCGTGTGGCCGCGGAGATCTGGGTGAGCACGTCGATGCAGTACTCGTCGTTCTCGATCATCCGCTGCAGGCCGCGGACCTGCCCCTCGATCCGGCGGAGGCTGCGCAGGTGGGCGTCCTTGTTCCCGGCGTAGCCGTGCATGTCTCGCTCCTTCTCCGGCCACCGCGCGGCCGGCTGTCACGCCGGGGGAGCGGTGGGCTCACCTCATTTATACCCTAGGGGGGTATGGGTATGTCAAAGGTTGGCCGTGCGACGGGTGTGAGAGGTGGCTATCTTCCGCAGGTGACTGATCGACAGCAGGTCGCGCACGGCACCGTCCGTCCGGCGGTGATCGTCGGAGCGCTCGGCGTCGTGTTCGGCGACATCGGCACCAGCCCGATCTACACGATCCAGACGGTCTTCAACCCCGCCGACCCGCACCCGGTCCCGGTGAGCGTCGACAACGTCTACGGCGTGGTGTCGCTGGTCTTCTGGTCGGTCATGATCATCGTGACCGTCACCTACGTGCTGCTGGCGATGCGCGTCGACAACGACGGCGAGGGCGGCATCATGGCCCTCATCACGCTGCTGCGGCGGTGGAAGTCGAAGCAGGGCCGGAAAGCGGCGGCCACGCTCGCGGCGCTGGGCGTCTTCGGCGCCGCCCTGTTCTTCGGCGACAGCATGATCACCCCGGCGATCTCGGTGCTGTCCGCGGTGGAGGGCCTGAAGGTCGTCGACCCGGACCTGGAACGGTTCGTCGTGCCGATCACCGCGGTGATCATCGTGGGCCTGTTCCTGGTGCAGCGCAGGGGAAGCGCGGTCGTCGGCCGGTTCTTCGGGCCGGTGATGATCCTGTGGTTCGTCTCCATCGGCGCGGCCGGGATCGCGGGGATCGCCGGCCATCCGGAAATCCTCAAGGCGCTGTCGCCGACGTACGCGATCGGGTTCCTGTTCGGGCACTTCGGCATCGCGTTCTTCGCGCTGGCGGCGATCGTGCTGGCGGTGACCGGTGCCGAGGCGCTGTACGCGGACATGGGCCACTTCGGCCGGCCCGCGATCGCGCGCGGGTGGCTGTTCCTGGTGCTGCCGGCGTGCGTGCTCAGCTACCTCGGGCAGGGCGCGCTGGTGCTCGCCGACGAGTCCAACGTCAGCGGGCCGTTCTTCCTCCTCGTGCCCGAGTGGGGGCGCTGGCCGACGGTGGTGCTCGCGACGGCGGCGACCGTGATCGCCTCGCAGGCGGTGATCACCGGCGCGTACTCGGTGGCCGCACAGGCCGCCCAGCTCGGGTACCTGCCGCGGTTGCGGATCGCGCACACGTCGGAGGCGACGATGGGGCAGATCTACGTGCCGTGGATCAACTGGCTGCTGATGGTGTCGGTGCTGACGCTGGTGTTCGCCTTCCGCAGCTCGGCGGCGCTCGCGTTCGCGTTCGGCATGGCGGTCACCGGCACGATCACCATCACCACGACGCTGTTCCTGTTCATCTCGCGCCTGAAGTTCGGTGCGCCGGCCTGGGCGATCGCGCTCGGGTGCGTCGTGCTGCTGGGCGTCGACCTGCTGTTCCTCGCGGCCAACCTGACCAAGCTGCTGCACGGCGCGTGGCTGCCGCTGCTGATCGGGCTCACCGCGTTCACGGTCATGACGACGTGGCAGCGGGGTAGGGCGGTGGTCACCAGGAACCGCAGCCGGGCCGAGGGATCGCTGCGGGCGTTCGTCGAGGAGCTGCACGAGCTGTCGCCCACCCGAGTGCCGGGCACGGCGGTGTTCCTCAACCGCGGCAAGGAGAGCGCGCCGCTCGCCCTGCGGGCCAACGTCGAGCACAACCAGGTGCTGCACGAGCGCGTGGTGGTCGTGTCGATCGAGACCGAACCCGTACCGCGCGTGCCGCCGGACCGCCGCATCGAGGTCGACGAGCTCGGCTACGGCGACGACGGGATCATCCACGTGAGCGCGCGCTTCGGCTACATGGAGACGCCGGACGTGCCCGCCGCACTGGCGTTGCTGGACGCGTCGCAGACCGAGGGCGAGCTGGACCTCGACCAGGCGCGGTACTTCCTGTCGAAGATCGAGCTGCGGCGCGGCCAGGCACCCACGATGGCGGCGTGGCGCAAGCGGTTGTTCGTCGCCACCTCCCACATCACCGCGGACGCCGCCGAGCACTTCGGGTTGCCCCGTGAGCGAACAGTGATCATGGGCGCGCACATCGATGTTTAGCTGAGGGCACGACGCCCCGCCTGGACCTGGAACCGACGACCGGGCGTTCCGCCGTCGTACTGGTCGCGGACGTCCCCGGCACGGGCAAGAGCACGCTCGCCGAGGCGTTGGCGGGGTGCCGCCCGACGACAACGTGGACGAGGTGGTGGACCTGCAGCTCACCTCCTCCGTGGCCGCGGCACGTCCAGCGCATGCGCGGGCTGTGGTAGCCGTGGGACGACGATCACCTGGTGCTCGACTCGGCCGTGGAAACCCCCCGGACAGCTCGCTGAAGCGGGTCCTGGACGTGGCTGGAAGTTCTGTCCGTCAGCGTCCCGAACGCAGCGTGCCGGGTGCTCGATGAAGGGACCCTTCCTGCACCTGGAGTGGATGAAGGCGCCCTTCATCGACAGCGAACGCGCACAGGACTGTGGCCAGGCGGTCAGGCGTCGAGGTCCGGTAGCGGCCGGCGGCTGATCTCGCGGGCCTCGTCCGCCGGCACTCCCAGCATGCGCAGCAGGTCCTCGGCGATCTGGTCGGTCGCCGCCGCGTCGTCGCGCTCGGGTTCGGCGTGCAGCAGCTGGCCGAGTGCCAGGACGGAGCCCGCGGCGATCACCAGGGCCAGTTCGGGGTCGGCGACTGTGAAGCGGCCGGCCGCGAGTGCCGCGTCGATGTCGCGGCGGGCCCGGTGCGCGAGGCCCCTGCCCGACTTGGTGAACTCGAAACCGTTGTGCAGGAGCACCTTGCTGAGTTCCGGCAGGCGCCGGTGCATCCGTCCGGTGAGCCGGAAGCTCTGCGCGAACACGTGCGCGGGGTCGTCGATGCCGCCGGTGAGGTCGTCGAGCACCTGGCCGAACGTGTCCAGCGCGTTCTCCAGCGCCGCCTGGAACAGGTCTTCCTTGCTCTCGAAGTGGTTGTAGAACGAGCCCATCCCGACGTCGGCGCTCTGCGTGATCTCCAGGATCGGGGCGTTGAGCCTGCCGTTCGCGATGAACTCCTGCGCCGCGCGGACCAGTGCGGCACGGGTGCGGGCCTTGCGGCGCTCCAGGCGGTTCTCGGTCACCCAGGCAGTCTAGTCGAACGTCACAACTGATGGAATCGTCAGAAACTGCTTGACTGAAGATGTGTTCGTAACTCCTGATTCCATCAGGAACCGCTACGCCGTGATCTGGAGCCTGCAGTGACCGTCACCCTCGCCGTTCTCGTCGCCCTGATCTTCACCGCCCTCGGCACGATGAAGGTCCTCGCTCTGCCCCGGGCGCGTGAGCTGGCCGCCCACTCCGGCTTCTCCGTCATCGCCTACCGCGGCATCGGCGCCCTGGAACTCGCCGGTGCCGCCGGCGTCCTGCTCGGCCTCGCCACCCCGTTGCTGGGCGGTCTCGCCGGAGCGGGCCTGCTCCTGCTCCTCGCCGGCGCAGTGATCACGCACGTGCGCAACGAAGACGCCCTCCCGCAGCTCGCGCCGGCCGTCGTGTGCGCGTTGCTCGTCATCGGATATCTGGTGGTGCTTCTGTGAACCGCATCGACACGCATCAACACGTCGTCCCGCCTCGCTACGCGGAATGGTTGCGCGACAAGGGAATCGAGCCCGGCGGTGTCGCCGTCCCCGACTGGTCGGAGGACGGCGCGCTGAAGTTCATGGACGGCCACGGGATCCAGACCGGGATCCTGTCGCTGTCCACCCCCGGCGTGCACTTCGGCGACGACCGGGAGGCCCGCAGGTGGGCCCGCGAGATCAACGAGCTGTGCGCGGACCTGCGGGACCGGCGTCCCGACCGGTTCGGCACCTTCGCCACGCTCCCGCTGCCCGACGTGGACGGCGCGATCGAGGAAGCCGCCTACGCGCTGGACGTGCTCAAGGCGGACGGCATCGTCCTGATCGCCAGCTACGAGGGCCGCTACCTGGGCGACGAGACCTTCCGCCCGTTGCTGGAGTTCCTGCACGAGCGCGACGCCGTGGTGTTCGTGCACCCCGGCGAGCTGCCGGCCCCGCCGGTGCCCGGCATCCCGTCGTTCACCGCGGACTTCCTGCTCGACACCACCCGCACGGCGATCAGCCTCGTCCTCTCCGGCGCGATGGAGCGGTACGCGGGCATCCGGTTCATCCTCGCGCACGCCGGCGGGTTCGTGCCCTACATCGCCTACCGCATCATGCTCACGATGGCGAAGGAGGGGCTGGCCCCGAGCCTCGACGTGCTGAAGAAGTTCTACTACGACATCGCGATCTCGGCGACGGCCGCCGCGCTGCCGAGCCTGCTGGAGGTCGCCGACCCCGGCCACGTCACCTACGGCAGCGACTTTCCGTTCGCGCCGCCGATCGCGGTCGACCTGATCAACGCCCAGTACGAGGAGTACCCGCTCGACCCGGCGCTGCGGACCGCGATCGACCGGGGCAACTCCGAGGCGTTGTTCCCGCGCCTGAAAGGAAAGCCGTGACGCCGCGGCAGCACCGATCGGGGCGCACTCCTGGTGCGCCCCGATCGGTTCGTGGCCTGGCGATCAACAGGGGAGACCGCAGACCCGTTGAAGGGTGGTGCCAACGCGAATTAATCTCGCGTAATTGAACTAACCAGGGAGAACCGAGCGAGGGATAGGGCCCGGCCACCAAACGGCGACGGCTGTGTTGTGGCCGGCGCACAACCGGGCTCGTGGGAGGTGCTGTGCCGGGTATGTCCGCAATGGTGCGGCAGGTGCTCGAAGCCGTCGCGGCCGACGAGAAGGTGGTCGAACGGGTCGTCGACGCCGCCCGCGGCCACTCGCCGGAGGTCGCGAGGCTGCCCGCCGAGGAGAACCGGCGGCACATCGCGTTCCTGCTCGCGGAGGGCATCGCGCACCTGGAGCGCGGCGGGTCGCCCGACGACGGCGACTTCTCGGCGGCGCTGGCGCTGGGTGCCGACCGCGCGGCTCAGGGCGTGTCGATGGCCGGGCTGTTGCGGGGAGTGCACGCCGGACGGACCGAGCTGATCCGCGCGAGCGTCGAGCTGGCCCGGTCACTGGCGGTCGACGACGGCGCGATCCTGGACTTCATGATCGACCTCGACCACTACGTCGGCGCGGTCGAGCGCAACATCGTCAGCGGGTACCACACGGCCGAGCTGCAGCTGTCCCGAACGGCCCGTGAGCTGAACACCCAGGTGCTGCGCCGGTTGCTGGTGTCCGGCGACTTCCCGGACGCGTCCGAGCTCGCCCGTGCCGGACTTCGACCGGACGGGCGCTACCACTGCGTCGTGTCGGCGGTGACCGACCCGAGTCACGCGCGGACGCTGGAACAGCGGCTGCACCCGTTCGGCGGCGTGTACGGGCTGGTCGAGGGACGGCTCGCCGGGCTCACGCACCTGCCGCCGACCTGGTCGGACGACCTGCTGGTGGTGTCGCCCGCGACCGCGCTGAAGTCGTTGCGGGGCATGTACTCCATGTGCGCGCAGGCCCTGGCCGCGGCCGGAGGCTCCGGCGTGCGGAACCTGGTCGACCTCGCCGGTGAGACCGCTCTCGCCGCGTTCCCCGGGCTGGCCGGCACGCTGGTGGACGAGCTGCTCGGACAGCTCGACCCGAAGAGCACGTTCCACCACGAGATGGTGGCGACGGCGTTGTGCTACCTGGACAACGGCGGCCGGCTCAGCGCGACGGCGTCGGCGTTGCACATCCACGCGAACACCGTGCGGTACCGGCTGGACCGGCTGGTGGAGCTGACGTCGGCAGACCTGGGCGAGAACCCGGACGCGGAGCGGTCGCACGTGCTCGCAACGCTGCACACCTGGTGGGCGCTGCGGTCGTGGCTCGACCGCAGCGCCCGTTGACTCACAGGCGGTAGAAGTTCGAGTAGTGGTCCGGCGAGAAGTAGACGGCGCCGGTGGTCATGTCCACGACGATCCGGTACGCGTCACGCCGCGCTCCGCACGAGCGCGGGTAGACGTCGAACTCCTGGTAGCTGTCCTCGGAGGGCAGCTGGCCGTCGCGGTTGGAGAACACGCCGCCCGCGAAGTTGCACCTTCCGTCCGGCCAGTCGTACCACGTGCGGTCGACCGGGTAACCCATCGACTTCCACGTCGAGTTCGCGGAGCGCGCGGCGGCACAGCGCGACATCGTGCAGCTGTCGTAGACGTCGGCACTGGCAGCCGGTGCGGCGACCACGGTCAGGCCGAGCACGGACGCGACGATCGCGAGAGCGGCGAGCAGGCGGTGTGCCCGCTTCGGTTGCAGGGTTTGCACTTCAGACCTCCATCGGCAGGGAACCTGGACGCCGTGATCATTTCTGGTGATCACCACCAAACGATGAACGGAAGGCGACCAGCCGCGCAACACCGCCGTTGGTCTGTTAACGCTCGCATACCGTTGGTGTGAACGGCCCTGAGCGGCCAGGGCTGATTCCACGTGCGGCAGACTCTGAACGCCCGAGTTGATCAACGCCGAACAGCCGATTGCGGACGCTGCCTCCGGCGATAGGTTTGCGCAATGGCAGCACGGAAGCACTTGTTGGTGCTGTTGACCCTGCTCACCGCCGCGTGCACGGTGGAGCAGAGCGGCACGCCCTCGCCTGCACCAGGAGGTTCTTCCTCGACGCCTGCCGAGAAGGCCATGTCCACAAAGGTGCGTGCCGTCATCGACGGCCGCACCGTCGAACTGGCCGACGGCACGAAAGCCCGCATCTCGCTGCTCGCCGAGCCGAGCCCCTGCGCTGCCGCCGCGGCGCTGGAGTTCGCGCAGAAGACGTTGGTGGACAAGGACGTCCAGGTCGGCAGCATCACGCCCGGTGAGGTGACGCTGCTGCTCTCGGACGGCACGGACTACGCGTTGCTGGCCGTCAAGAACGGCATCCTGCGCACCACCGGCGTCGACGGCGGCCCGATGATGGAGGCGGAGTCCAAGGCCTCCAAGGCGAAGCTCGGGCTGTGGGCGCAGGACTGTCCGACGTCGACGACCCCGCCGACCCCGGTACCCCCGCCGCCTCCACCACCGCCTGCCGCCGCCACCTCCACCTCTGCCACCACCCCGCCGCCACCGCCACCTCCGGCGCCGCCCTCGCCGCCGTGCGTTGTCGTCTACCGGGTCAACGGCCAGTGGCCGGGCGCGTTCCAGGCCGAGGTGACCGTGCGCAACGTCAGCGGCGCGCTGATGAACGGCTGGACGTTGCGCTGGCGTTTCCCGGACGGGCAGACCGTCGCGCAGATGTGGAACGGGTCGGTGTCCCAGTCCGGTGGGGACGTCAGTGTGACCAACACGAACTACAACGCGTTGATCGTGCCGAACGGCTCGGTGTCGGTCGGGTTCAACGGTTCGGTGCACGGCCGGAACTCGGCGCCGACGTCGTTCTCGCTGAACGGCACGCCCTGCACGACCGCGTGATCAGCGGTGGTGCGGGGGTTTCCGGTGAGTGGAAACCTCCGGTCGACGGCGACCGCCGCCCGCCCTAGCGTTCGACCCCGTGACGACCAGTCAGCAAGAGATCAGCGACGAGATCGCGAAGATCCAGGCCGACTCACCGGCGGGTGCGCCGCTGCTGGACTTCCGGCCCTACCGCAGCAGCCTGCTGCGCCACCCGACCAAGGAGTTCCGGTTGGTCGACCCGGAGGGCGCCGAACTGCTCGCCCCGGTGTTCGGCCACTCCGACGTCGCTGCGGTCGAGTCGGACCTGACCATCCAGCGCGGCGGCGAGCCCATCGGCGAACGCATGCGCGTCCACGGCCGGGTCGTGGACGGCGACGGACGGCCGGTGCGCCGCCAGCTCGTCGAGATCTGGCAGGCCAACGCCGCGGGCCGCTACTCGCACCAGGGCGACCAGCACCCCGCGCCGCTGGACCCGAACTTCACCGGCGTCGGGCGGTGCCTGACCGACGACGACGGCTGGTACTCGTTCACGACGATCAAGCCCGGCCCCTACCCGTGGCGCAACCACCACAACGCCTGGCGGCCCGCGCACATCCACTTCTCGTTGTTCGGCACGGACTTCACCCAAAGACTGATCACCCAGATGTACTTCCCCGGCGACCAGCTGATCGCGCTCGACCCGATCGCCCAGTCGATCACCTCACCGGCCGCGCTGTCCCGGCTGATCGCGTCCTACGACCACGCGCAGTCCGAGCACGAGTGGCTGCTCGGCTACCGCTGGGACATCGTGTTGACCGGCAGCCACGCGACCTACCTGGAGCCGTCCGATGACTGAGTCCGTTCTCGGGCCCACGCCCGGCCAGACCGTGGGGCCGTTCTTCCACCACGCGCTGGCCTACCCCGGCGACGCCGAGCTGGTGCCGTTCGGGTCGGCGGGGTCGGTGGTGCTGCACGGGTACGTCCACGACGGGGCCGGCGATCCGGTGCCGGACGCGCTGATCGAGATCCGGCAGGCCGACGCCTCCGGCGTGGTGCCCGTGGTCGGCGGGTCGCTGCGGCGGCGCGGTGCCGGGTTCACCGGGTGGGGCCGCTGCTGCACCGACGCCGCCGGGCACTACTGGTTCAGCACGGTCGAGCCCGGCCTGCCGTTCTTCGCCGTCACGGTCTTCGCCCGCGGCCTGCTCGACCGGTTGTTCACCCGGATCTACCTGCCCGGCGCCGACGGCGCGCTGGACGGGCTGGTGGCCGCGCGGGAGGACGACGGGCGGCTGCGGTTCGACCTCCACCTGCAGGGGCCGTCGCAGACGACCTTCTTCAAGTTCCCGCGGACGTGACGGTGCTCCCAGGGGCGCATCGCGCTGCCGGACTGGTCGACGACGCCGCGCTGGTCCGGGCGATGCTGGACGTCGAGGTCGCGTGGGCACGGGTGCTGGGCAACTCGATCTCGGTGGATCCGTGGGTGCTCGATCCCGCCGAGGTCGAGGCGGCCGGGAACCCGGTGCTGCCGTTGGTCTCCGGCCTGCGGGAGCGGGTTTCCGGACCGGTCCACACCGGACTGACGAGTCAGGACGTGCTCGACACCGCCCTGATGTTGCTGGCGCGCGAGGTCGTGACGCGCGTGTCCGCGGACTTGGCGCGCGTCGGCTCCGCGCTGGTCGGCCTGGCCGACGAGCACCGGTCGAGCGTCATGGCCGGACGGACGCTGACGCAGTTCGCCGTGCCGATCACGTTCGGGCTGAAGGCCGCGCGGTGGCTGACGGGCGTGCTGGACGCCTTGGACGAGCTGTCGGCCGTGGTGCTGCCGGTGCAGTGCGGTGGTGCGGCCGGGACGTTGTCCCGCGTGGCAGGCGACCCGGTCGCGGCCGCGTCCACCTTCGCCGGGTACCTGGGGCTGGTGTGGCCGGGGTTGCCCTGGCACACGCATCGGGCGCCCGTCACGCGTCTCGGGGACGTGCTGGTGCGGGTGTGCGACGCGCTCGGGGTGCTGGCCGCGGACGTGCTGACGCTGGGACGGCCGGAGATCGGCGAGGTGTCCGAGGGTGCCGTGGCCGGGCGGGGCGGGTCGTCGACCATGCCGCACAAGCGCAACCCGGTGCTGGCCGTGCTGGTGAACAGCGCTGCCCTGCAGGCGCCGCAGCTGGGTGCGCAGCTGCACCTGTGCTCGGCGCGGGCGGTGGACGAGCGGCCGGACGGGGCCTGGCACGCGGAGTGGCCGGCGTTGCGGTCGCTGCTCGAACTGGCGGTGGTGGCGGCGTCACAGGCCGCCGAGCTGGTCGAGGGCCTCGAAGTGCATGCCGGCGTGATGGCCCGCAGGGCCGCCGGGGCCGCGGGGGAGTTGCTGGCGGAGCGCGGTGGCGGCACGGACCCGGCTTCGTACCTGGGGGCCGCGGAGTCCTTCGTGGACGTCGTGCTGAAGAGGTGGGAGAAGCGGTGACGTACGACGACGGCATGAAGGTCCGGCGTGAGGTGCTCGGTGACGCGCACGTGGACCGGGCTGCGCCGGACGACTTCACGCGGGACTTCCAGGACTTCATCACGCGCTACGCGTGGGGCGAGGTCTGGACGAGGCCGGGGCTGGACCGGCGGATGCGCAGCGCGATGACGTTGACGGCGTTGATCGCGCGGGGCCACTGGGACGAGTTCAGGATGCACGTGGCGGCGGCCCGGCGGAACGGGCTGAGCGTCGAGGAGATCGGTGAGGTGATCCTGCAAAGCGCGATCTACTGCGGTGTGCCCTCGGCCAACCACGCGTTCGGGATCGCCCGGCAGGTTCTGAAGGAGGATGCGTGACTCGCACCCAGGTGGGCATCGTGGGCGCCGGACCGGCCGGGCTGATGCTCTCGCACCTGTTGTCGCTCAACGGAATTGACAGCGTCGTGGTCGACTGCCGGACGCGGTTGGAGATCGAGAACACCGTCCGCGCGGGCATCCTGGAGGCAGACAGCGCACGGCTGCTGGTCGACACCGGCGTGTCCGACCGGGTGCTGCGCGACGGTCATCCGCACGAGGGCATCGACCTGCGGTTCGGCGGCGAGAGCCACCGCATCGACTTCCGGGCGCTGGTGGGCGAGTCGGTGTGGCTGTACCCGCAGACCGACGTGTTCGTCGACCTGGCCGACGCCCGCGCCCGTGACGGCGGCGACGTGCGGTTCGGGGTCAGTGACACCTCGGTGGACCTGACCGGCCCCGTGATCCGGTTCGTCGACAGCGACGGTGTCCGGCAGGAGGTCTTCTGCGATCTCCTGGTCGGTGCGGACGGATCGCGGTCGATCTGCCGGGCGCAGGTGCCGGAGTCCGTGCGCACGCACAGCTTCCGGGAGTACCCGTTCGCCTGGTTCGGCATCATCACCGAGGCGCCGCGCAGTGCGCCGGAGCTGGTCTACTCGCACTCGCCGCACGGGTTCGCGCTGATCAGCCAGCGCACCGAGACGCACCAGCGGATGTACTTCCAGTGCGACCCGGAGACCGATCCCGCCGACTGGTCGGAAGACCGGATCTGGTCGGAGCTGCAGACCCGGGTGGCCGGACCGGACGGCTTCACGTTGAAGGAAGGGCCGATCACCGAGAAGACGGTGCTGAGGTTCCGGTCGTTCGTCGCGGAACCCATGCGGTACGGCAACCTGCTGCTCGCCGGCGACGCCGCCCACACCGTGCCGCCGACCGGCGCGAAAGGACTGAACCTGGCGCTGGCGGACGTGCGGGTGCTGGCCGAGGTCATCGAGCGCGCTCTGCTCAAGAACGACCGTGACGCGTTGGACGAGTACGGGCCGCGGGCGCTGGGCCGGGTGTGGAAGGCGCAGCACTTCTCGTACTGGATGACGACGATGCTGCACGCGTTGCCCGGCGCGACGGACTTCGACGTGCGGCGGCAGCTCGGTGAGCTGGCGTCGGTGGTCGGGTCGCGGGCGGGGTCGCGGTTCCTGGCCGAGGGCTACACCGGCTGCTGGCCGGGTTAGCCCGTGAGGAGTCATCCGCGAGGAGGATGCCGGGCGGATGACGCGATCTTGGTACGAACCGCATAACGTTCCGGGGCATGTTGACTGTGAGGGGGATCTGCCGGAGCTTCGGCGACCACCGCGTCCTCGACGGGGTGAGCTTCGACGTGCGGCCCGGCAGGATGACGGGCTTCCTGGGCGCCAACGGTTCCGGCAAGACGACGACCATGCGGATCGTGCTGGGGGTGCTCGCCGCGCACGGGGGTTCGGTGAGCTGGCACGGCAAGCCCGTCACCCCGGCGGACCGGCCGCACTTCGGCTACATGCCGGAGGAACGCGGCCTCTACCCGAAGATGAAGGTGCGCGAGCAGATCACGTGGCTCGGCCGGCTGCACGGCGTCGACCGGACGACGGCGCAGCGCAACACCGACCAGCTGCTCGACGACCTGGAGCTCACCGAGCGGGCGGGTGACCGGCTGGAGCAGCTGTCGCTCGGCAACCAGCAGCGCGTGCAGATCGCGGCCGCGCTGGTGCACGACCCGGACGTGCTGATCCTCGACGAGCCGTTCTCCGGCCTCGACCCGATCGCCGTCGAGACCGTGCTCGACGTCCTGCGCAAACGGGCCGCGAACGGTGTGCCCGTGCTGTTCTCCAGCCACCAGCTGGCCATCGTGGAACGGCTCTGCGACGACGTCGTGATCATCTCAAGGGGACGGATCGCCGCCGCGGGTTCGCGGGAGGAGCTGCGCGACCGGCACGCGACCGCGCGCTACGAGATCGTCGTCGCGGAGGATGCCGGCTGGATCCGCGACGTCGCGGGCACGACGATCCTCGACCTCGACGGGCCGCGCGCGGTCTTCGAGCACGAACCCCAGCGCGTGCTCGCGGAAGCGGTGCGACGCGGCGAGGTCCGCTCGTTCACGCCGGTCGTGCCCACGCTCGACGAGATCTTCAAGGAGGTGATCTGACGTGGCCCGGGCCTCCTTCGCCCAGGCGACCTGGCTCGTCGCCGAACGCGAGATGAAGACTTTCGTCAGCAGCAAGGGTTTCTGGATCGGCTTCCTCGCCACGATCGCCGGACTCTTCGCGCTGACCGTGCTGCCGACGGCGTTCGGCGGCGGCGACCCGAAGGTCGCGGTGGTCGGTTCGGCCGTGCACGCGGTGCAGGGCAAGCAGCTCGACGTCCGCGAGGTCGCCGACGTCCAGGCCGCCGCGGACCTGGTCAGGGCCGACGAGGTCGAGGCGGCGGTCGTCCCGGACGGCGGCGGGATCAAGGTGCTCGCGCTCAACGACCCGCCGAACGACGTGATCCGCCAGCTCGTCGCGGCACCACCGGTCGAGCTGCTGGACCCGGCCGCGGTCGACTCAGATCAGCGGTTCGTCACGGTGCTGGTGTTCGGGCTGGTGTTCCTCATGTTCGGCATGGGCGGCGCGGCGATCGCGCAGAGCACGGTGACCGAGAAGCAGACCAGGATCGTGGAGATCCTCGTGTCGACGGTGCCGGTGCGGGCGCTGCTCGCGGGCAAGATCCTCGGGCACGTGCTCCTGACGCTGGGCCAGGTCCTGGTGCTCGCGCTGGCCGCGCCGATCGCGCTGCGGGTCGCCGGGCTGTCGGAGCTGCTGGCCGTGGTGGTGCCGGCGCTGGGGTGGTTCGTGCCGTTCCTGATGCTCGGGTTCGTGCTGATCTCGTCGATGTGGGCGGTCGCGGGCGCGCTGGTCAGCCGGCAGGAGGACCTCGGCTCGACCATGGGCCTGGTGATGCTCGCGGTGATGGGCCCGTACTTCGGCGTGCAGTTCTTCTTCGACAACCCCGCTGTGCTCGCTGTGCTGTCGTTCGTGCCGTTCACCGCCGGAGTCGCGATGCCGGTGCGGATGTTCGCGCAGCAGGCGCAGCCGTGGGAGGCGCTGGTCTCGCTCGGCCTCCTCGCGGCGACCGTCGTGGTGATCCTCCTGGTCGCGTCGCGGCTCTACACCGGTTCGCTGCTGCAGACCGGCGCGCGGGTGAAGCTGTCGCGGGCGTGGGCACCGGCAGAATAGGCGCATGATCGCTGTTCCGATTCGTCTCGCCGTCGTCGGCCTGGGCGCCATGGGCACCCGGATGCTGGCGGCGGCGCAGGCGCACCCCGGCTACACCGTGGTCGCGGGCGTCGACGTCGCACCCCGCGCGCTCGACGTCCCCGTCGTCACCTCACTGGGCGACGTGCTGTCCGATGTGGACGCGGTGTACATCGCCACCCCGCCCGCGCTGCACGCTCGCCTCGCGGCCGAGGCGTTCGCCGCGGGCAAGGCGGTGTTCTGCGAGAAGCCGCTGGCCGTCGACCTCGACGAGGCCCGCGCGATGGCTCGGGCGGCGGCAGGCCTGCCGAACGCGGTGAACTTCGCGTTGTCGGACATGGCGGCGACGCTGGAGATCGAACGGCGGCTGCCCGAACTGGGTGAGCTGCGGGGTGTGGAGATCAGGCTGCAGTTCCCGCGCTGGCCACGGGCGTTCCAGTCCGGGGCGGCCTGGCTCGCGCGGCCGGAACAGGGCGGGTTCGTCCGCGAGGTGTTGTCGCACTTCGTCTATCTCACCGACCGGCTGCTCGGACCGTTGACCGTCGAGTCGGTGTCGTCGGACTTCCCGCGGGCGGATGCCGCCGAGGTGGCCGCGCGCGGCGTGCTGAGGGGCGGTGGCGTGCCGGTGCACGTGTCCGCGTTCTCGCAGCTGGCGGCTCCCGAGGTCTACGAGTGGACGGTGTGGGGCACCGAACGGTCGCTGCGCCTGGACCAGTGGACTGATCTGTCCAGTTCGGACGGTAGCGCCTGGGAGCCGGTCTCGTTGGCGCGCAACGGTTCCGACTACTCGCGGCTCACGTTGTTCGCCCGGGCGGTCCGGGGCGACCACCCGCGCGACCTCGCGGACTTCGCCGCCGGTCTTCGGGTGGCCGAGGTGATCGAGGCCTTCCTGCGGTGAAGCGGTTGCCGTGGGGGGGTTGGGGCGGGAGCGCCCCACGCGCGCGGAGGTCGCCCCCCCGAAACACCGCAAACCGCGCCCCGG
>NZ_JBEXJN010000020.1:0-92362 GCF_040609115.1 Lentzea sp. NPDC004782 | reverse complement strand
GATGAAGGGCGCCTTCATCCACCTGAGGCCGAGGAAGGCGCCCTTCATCCACGATGCAAGCGCCGCCGGTGTGATCCTCAGCCGAGCACTTCGCGCAGCTTGACGCCGAACTCCTCCGGCTTGCCCGGATGGCCGAACGTGCCGTCCATGAACCCGCCGTGGTGGCTGGGGAACACGGTGGCCTCCTGACCGAGCAGCCTCGCGGTGTGCACGGCCGTGCGGGCGGTGAACGCGTTGCCGGTTTCCTCGCCGACGGCGATGACCACACGCGTCGGCGCGGCGGCGAGGACGTCCACCTTCACCTGGTAGTCGGTGATCGCGAGGGAGTCCCGGGACAGCAACGGGTTGTCGCGGGTGCCGTCGTCCTCGGCCGGCATGCCGAACTGCGCGGGATCGGCCGGTGGCAAGGCGAAGTACTCGTCGTTGTACTCGCCCTGCCACGTCGACATGACCATGAACTGCGCCATGCCCGCGCCGAACCCGTTGGCCATGTACGCGTCGATGAACCCGTCACGCGCGCGACGGGCGGCGTCCGCGTCGGGCAGCACGTCGATGATCGGCGGCTCGTGCGCGACGAGCGTGACGACGTCGTCCGGGTAGGCCGCCACGACCTCCAGCGCCGTGACCGCGCCGCCGCTGGACCCGAACAGGTCGACCGGGCCGCCGACTGCCTGGATCACCGCGTGCACGTCGGCGGCCTGGATCTCCGGCCGGTTCTCGGTGCTGCCGTCGGAACGGGTGCTCCTGCCGAGGCCGCGCGGGTCGTAGGTGATCACCGTGCGGTCGGGGAACTGGGCGCGCAACGCGGCGAACCCGCTCGCGTCCATCGGCTGGCCGATCATCATCAACGGGCGGCCGCCCGCGCCGTGCACGTCGTAGGTGATGGCCGCTTTGTCGGTTTCGAGAACGTGTGTCGTCATGGGTGTCTCCCCAGCCGGATCGGGCAGTTACGTGGATGAAGGGCGCCTTCATCCACGCCAGGTGGAGGAAGGCGCCCTTCATCCACCTCACCAGACGGCGAGACCTCACCGGAAGCGGGCCACATCACGGCGCAGGTCATCGGGGTGAACGGCGGAGCCGGGCTCGGACGCTGAACCCGACCACCGCGAGCAGCACGACGAGCAGCGCGATCCAGGAGAACTCCGCGAGGTAGTGCTCGGCCGCCTCGCCGATGAGGTAGACCGCCGCCGTCGTGCCACCGGCCCACACGATGCCGCCGGTCGCGTTGGCCAGCAGGAACTTCCCGTAGTGCATGCCCATCGTGGCGGCCAGCGGACCGGAGAGGATCCGCAGCAACGCCACGAACCGGCCGAAGAACACCGCCCAGGCGCCGTACCGCGTGAACAGCGCCCGGGCGCGGTCGATCTTCTCGGGACTGACGTGGCTGGGGAACTTCTCGCCCGCCCACCCGAACACGCGCGACCCGAACCGCTTGCCCACCGCGTACCCGATGCTGTCGCCGATGATCGCGCCCGCCGAGGCCGCCGCGCCGACGACGACCGGCGAGACACCGTCGTGGTGCGAGGCCATGAGCGCGGCGGTGACCAGGACGATCTCGCCCGGCAGCGGGATGCCGACGCTCTCGACGCCGACCACCAGTGCCACGACGACGTAGACCAGCACCGGCGGGATGGTGTGAAGCCACTGGTTCAGCACTCTCGCGATCTTCCGCTCAGCTCGCTTCCGGTGCCAGCTAGGGTACGGATCATCGGGCGACGAGGGGGCGGGTGTGGCGTTCGGTGTGCTGCTGCGCCAGTGGCGGCAGCGGGCGGGACTGAGCCAGGAGGCGCTCGCCCAGCGCGCCGGCGTGGGCATTCGCACCGTGCGGGGACTGGAGACCGGCGAACGGACCGATCCGCGCATGGCCACCGTGCGGTCGCTGGCCGACGCGCTGGAGCTGTCCGAGGCCGAGCGGGCCTCGCTGTTCGCCGCCGCCGGTTCGACCGTCGTGCCGCCGGTGCGCGATCCGCTGGCCGAGGCCGTGGACGCGTTGAAGGTCGCGGTCGAGGCGAGGTGGCGACGCGAGGAGGAGCTGCGGCAGGTCCACGACCCGGTGCCGTTGCCCGTGCGGTGGGTCGGCGCTCCTTCCGACCTGCAGGACAGCTGGCTCAACATCGGCGGCAAGGTGTCGCTGTCCGGTCGTCTCGACCAGGTCGTCGAGGTGTACCGGCGGGTCAGGTCGCGGCGGCTCGTGGTGCTGGGCCGGGCCGGTGCCGGCAAGACGGTGCTGACCACGCGGTTCGTGCTCGACCTGCTGGCCGCGTCGCCGGACGTGGTGCCGGTGATCTTCGGGCTGGGCTCGTGGCACCCGGAACGCGCCGGGCTGCGCGACTGGATGGCCTCGCAGCTGGTCCGCGATCACCCGTTCCTGGGTGCGCCGGGACCTGGTGGCGGGACGATGGCGGCGGCGCTGGTCGACGCGCAGCGCGTGTTGCCGGTGCTGGACGGGTTCGACGAGATCGCCGCCGGCCTGCATCGTGCCGCGCTCAACGCACTGAACACCACCACTCTTCCGTTGCTGCTCACGAGCCGTGTGGACGAGTACCGCGACGCCGTCGAGGGCACCGACGTGCTGACGTCGGCCGCGGCGGTGGTGCTGGCGGACCTGACCGGCGACGACCTCGCGGACTACCTGCCGCGGACCACGCGCAGGGACGTCTGGACGCCCGTGCTCGACGAGGTGCGGTCCGGCGGGGTGCTGGCCGACGTGCTGACCACGCCGTTGATGGTGGCGCTGGCTCGGCGGATCTACAGCGACACCCCGGACCACGACCCGGCCGAGCTGCTCGGCTTCGGCACGGCCGACGAGGTCGAACGGCATCTGCTCGGCAGTTTCGTGCCCGCGGTGTACGGGGGTGCGACGGCGCGGGTGAGGCCGTGGCTCGGGTACCTGGCTGATCATCTGACCCGGTTGGGGACGCACGATCTGGCCTGGTGGCAGCTCGGCATCTCGTCGCGGCGGCGTGCGTCGACCATCGGGCTGGGGGTCGGTGTCGCCGTCGGGCTGGCGGATCTGGTGGTCGAGGCGTTGGTCGTCGGCGCGCTGACCGCGCGTGGGGTGTTCTTCGCGGCGATGATCGGGCTGGTCATCGGCGTGCTGTTCGGGGTGGCGCACTGGTGGGTGGTCCGGTCGGCGCCGCTGGAGCCGGTGCGGACGCGGTTGCGGTGGCGCGGCCGGCTGGGCGGCCGAGCCGGACCGTCGGTCCGGTGGCGGGGGCTCGTCGGGCTGGCGTTCGGCGCGGCCGCCGGCGGCGCGTACGGGCTGGTGCGGGCGATGGCGTTCTGGCTGGTCACGCCGGGGTACGAGATGACGGCGGGCGTGCTGGTCGACGTCGGCGTGTTCGCGCTCGTGTTCGGCCTCGGCGCCGGCCTGGTGTTCGGGCTGGTGGCCGCGCTGGAAGCACCGCTGGACGTCCGGTCCGCCGGCAGCCCCGACGACCTGATCGACGTCAACCGGCGGCACGTGCTCGGGCTGGTGGCGTTGTTCGTGCCGGTGTTCGCGGTCTTCGTCGCGGCGGCCACCGGCGTGGTCGCGAGCGGGCTGACGGCGCTGCGGTTCGAGGTCGCGTGGAGCCCGGTCACCGCGCTCGCGCTCGGGTTGGTCGGCGGCATCGGCGGCGGGCTGGCCTACGTGCTGAGCCTGACCGCGTGGGGCCAGTGGGTGGTGCTCGCGCGGGTGTGGCTGCCGCTGACCGGGCGGCTGCCGTGGGGCCCGGCGGCGTTCCTCGACGACGCGTACCGGCGCGGCGTGCTGCGGCGGGCCGGGGCCGTCTACCAGTTCCGGCACGCGCGGTTGCAGGAACACCTCGCACGTTTGCGCTGATCAGAGCCACCGGCCAGATGTGGCCGGTCGGCTGGCCTGTCGCTGGGCCGGTCTCGCTGTGATCGTTTTCCTCGCCGGACGAGGGAGGGAACGCGAGGGTGTCAGGCGAGATCAACTGGGAGGCGTACAGCCACGAGCAGCTGCATCGGATGCTGTGGCAGGACGCCGATGTCGCGGACGTGAGCACGGTCGCCGAGGAGTGGACGCGCCACCGCGAGGCGCTCGACGCGCACGCCGCGGTGCTGAAGGAACAACGGGCCGCGCTGCTCGACACGTGGCACGGCACGGCCGCCGAGGAGGCCGCCGCCAGACTGACGAAGCTGGCCGAGCGGATCGAGAGGATCAGCGCGTTCGCGGCGGCGGGCCAGCGGGCGGCGCAGGAGGCGGCGGACGCGCTGGCCGCCGCGCGGGCTGCCATGCCGCCGCCACCGGAGCCGACGACGCCCGCGTTCGCCGCTCCGTTCACGTCGCCGGGTGCGCCGGCTCCGTTCGCACTGCCGGGCGCACCGGCACCACTCACGTTGCCCAGCGCGTCGGCCCCTTTCGCCCCCGCGCCGTTCTCGCTGCCGAGCGCGCCCGCCCCGATGACCCTGCCCACCACCCCGGCGAGCGCCACCGGGGGCTTCTACTTCTACTTCGGCGCGGTCTCGGCGGACCAGCAGAAAGCCGAAGCCGTCCGAGCGATGCGGACCTACGAGCAGAGCCTCAACGGCAGCGGCCGCCTCATCGACGACGCCCGCGGCACCATCCCGCAACAGCAGGTCGCCCGACCACGCCCGTCGACGACAACGGCCCCACCGCTCAAAACGCCCAGCTCCGGCGGAGTGCCGTGGCAGCGCCTGGTGGGAGGCACGCGCGGCCCGGTGTTCGGAGCCCCGGCGAGCCAGCAGACCCCGCAGGCCCAGTTGAGCCCCGGCACGCGTGCCGGAGTCATGACCGGCCATGCCATCGGGCCGATGGCACAAGGTGCGCCCACCACCGAGACACGACAAGGCGCGCCGAACAGCTCGATGGCGCCGCACGGGACGAGCACGCGTAAAGACGACGACCAAGAACACGAGAACCAGATGCCCACGCTCGACCACGGCCTGTTCGTGGTGAACGAACGGGTGTCGCCCGCAGTCATCGGGGAGGAGCAGTGACCGGCTACGAGGTGGCACCGGACCAGCTGCAGGACCGCGTCAGGACCCTGACCAGGCTGGCCGAGCTGACCGGTGATCTGGTGGCGACGGCGAGCCGGCTGGCGCAGCGGCAGCCGTTGCTCGGCACCGCGCCGCCCGCGAAGGACCTGTCGCACCGGCTCAAGGCGGCGGGCGAAGGGCTCGCGGGTGAGGTGAGCGCGGCCGAGCGCGAGATCAGGGCGTTCCGGCAGATGCTCGCCGAGATCAGGACCACCTACACCGAGACGGATGCCGAGCAGGCGCGCGGGGCGGGGCGATGATCGCGTTCGACCTGTTGGAGATGGATCTGCTCGCCACGCACGCCGGGGTGCACTGGCCGTTCCCGCTGAGGGTGCCGTCGTTCGGCGTGGCAGCCGCCGAACGGGCCGAGCTGCTCGCCGAGGCGGGGTACGGGCTGCAACAGCGCGGGCTGGCCGAACCGCACGGGCCGACCGGCATGGCCGCGGAGCTCGTCACGGCGTTGCGGGAGCACCGGGCCGTCGTGGACCTCGTGGTGCCGGAAACCAGAGCGGTGGCGATGGTCTACGGCGACGACGCGGTCGTGTGCACGCAGTCCGGCAGCACCGTGAGAGCCGTGCACGTCGAGGCCGAGACGCTGGGGGACGAGCTCGCGCAGCTCGTCACCGAACTCAAGGCCGCGCAGATCATGCCGATCACCCTGCCGCCGGGCGTCGCGCACGGCCTCGACGTCACCGGGCACGGCCAGGCCGGCGTGGTCAGGAACGGCGAACGACGCGAAGTGTCCTGGTTGGACGGTGTGAGCGGACGGGTCAGGGTCGACCTCGGCAGTGACGGGTGGGTCAGCGTGAACCCCCTGCGGCACCACGACCTCGTTCGCGCGATTGGTGAGCTCGCCGCAGAGGCGCGGGCCTAGGAAGAGGGGGAGAAGTGGATCCAGCACAGTGGCTGGCGGACTACCAGGAACGCCTGGAACGGGTGGCGTACAGCGCGCGGTCGGCGAGTGCGAGCCTGGCCGAGGTCGGGGCGAGCGCGACCTCGCCGCGTGGTGAGGTGACCGTGACGGTCAACGCGGGCGGTGTGCTCGGCGCCGTCGCGCTCACGCCCGCGGCGCGCAAGCTCGACGTCGACACGCTCGCGATGCTCATCGTCAGCACCGCACGGGAAGCGCAACGCCTGGCGGGCGCGCGCATGGCCGAGGTGATGGCGAACTACCTCGGCGAGAGCGACGCGCTGCACCAGATCACCTCGCACCTCCCGGAGGCCGTGCGATGACGTTCACCGTCGACCACGAGCAGCTGCGCAGGCACGCCGCGACGCTCGCCGGGTACGCCGACCAGCTCGCCGCGACCGGATCGGGCCTGCCCACCGGGCCGGGCCAGGAGGCGCTCGGCTCGTTCGCCCAGTTCCTCACCGCGGGCCTCGGCAGCGCGATGCGGGACACCCTGGACGCCTTCACCCACGTCGCGTCCACAATGGACAAAGTGGGCGAGGGCCTGCGGCAGACCGCCGAGGAGTACCAGCGCACCGACGACGACAACGCCGCCGCCGTGATCGGAGCCGCCCGATGACCACCGCGACCGACACGGGCACGATCACCGCGCTGCTCAACGAGCTCCGCACCACCAGCAAGGCCGTCAGCGGCGACGAGTGGCTGACGCGGGACCTCGCGAACACGCCAGGGGCGGACCTCCGCGAGCTGGGTTCGAACGGCAAACCGCTGCAGGCACTGGACAGCGCGGGCGTCGGCTTCCTCACGCCGATGATCTCGTTCCTGGAAGAGCCGCTGAACCAGCTCAAGGGCAACCCGGACGGCGTTCAGCAGGGTTCCGGCGAGTTCGAGAGGGCCGGTCAGAAGGCGACCACGCTCGCCCGGGACTACCAGGGCAAGGCCGCGAGCGAGACCAGCGGCTGGTCCGGGCAGAGCGCGACCGACTACGCCAAGACCGGCAAGCAGCTCGCCGACGGCGTGCTGTCCGTGGCCGAGACCGCGCTGACCAGCGCCACCGCGCTGATCAAGGCGGGTCAGGTGGTGGCGCAGGTCGTCGCCGAGGTGACCAGGCTGATCACCGAGGCGGTCGGCAAGATCGTGCCGATCATGACCGAGGCGGTCGCCGCCGCCCCGGCCACGTTCGGGCAGAGCATCGCCGTGGCGATCCCGCAGTGCGTGCAGATCGCCGTCGACTGCGGTGCCCAGATCGCGGCCAAGCTCGGCGAGCTGCTGGCCAGCGGTGAGAACCTGATCAAGCTCGTCGAGGGCGCGCAGGCCGTGCTCAAGGTCGTCAAGCAGGCCCTGTCGGTCATCGGCGAGCAGGCACGGGGTTCGGCGAAGCTGCCGACGGCGAAGACTCAGGCCAAGGTCGACCAGAACTCCAGCTCGTAGGCCTGCAGCAGGCGGCCGTAGCGCCACGCGTGCTTCGGCTGCCAGCCCGCGTCCAGCGCCGCCTGGACCGCCGCGATCGCCCGCTCCTCCAGCTGCGGGGCGGGCGTCGCGAAGAAGTCCACGAACGCGCACGCCTCGTCGTCGAACCCGTAGTGCTCGCGCAACCCCTTCGCCATGCGGGCGCAGTAACCGCCCCACGCGGTGAAGTTGGCGAGGATCGCGAGGATCACGTCGGTCGGCTCGCCGTTGAGCGCCATCCACGCCTGGAACGCCGGGTAGGCCTGGCAGCCCGGGAACGGCTCGTAGCTCTGGAAGTCCTTGGAGGACATGCCCGCCGCGTTCGCGAGCGGCTCCAGCATCGGCAGCACCAGCTCCTCACCGCCCGCCAGCAGCGTGAAGAACGCCCGCGCGTTCGGTTCTTCCGCCTTGGCCGCGAGAGCGAGGAATGTTCGCCAGTCCGACGCCACGATGTGGTTCTCCTCGGCGGCGAACGTGGCGATCACCGCGCGCGGAGCCTGTCCGATTTCGATCAGTTTGACCACGAGGTTGTCGTGCTCACCGGGGTGCAACTCCGTCCGGATGCGCGTGACCAGCTCTTTTGCGTTCATGGGCCACGATTCTTCCGCACCGCAGAAATCGTTCGCCAGGGCGGCGGGTGTTCGGCCACGATGTTTTCTCGTGGCTGAACACACCTACCGAGTACTCGTCCGCGGCCGCTTCGCCGACCTGACCGACGACCAGCGCGCGCACCTCAGGGAGCACCTGAAGGGCTTCGACTTCCTGCGCGACGGCGGGTTCAGCGAGGAGGGCGCGCTGTTCTTCGACGAGAAGCTCGACTTCTTCAGCTACCGCGTGATCCTCACCGCCGAGAAGGACGCGGCCGACGCGGGACTGCGGCGCGCGACCGCGGCCATCGACGCGTTGGGCGTCGACTACCGCGGTCTGCGCGCCACTGTCACCGACATGGACGAGATGAAGATCAACCGGCCGAAACGGCTGGCCTGAGCGGAACCTCGAGCGCCTGCGCGGCGTCCAGGGCCAGATCCTCCCGGTACATCCGGGAGATCACCTGGACGCCGGTCGGGAGCCCGTCCCGCAACCCGGTCGGCACCGCCACCGACGGCACCCCGACGAACGACGTCGCCTCGCACAGCCTCATCGCCTCGTAGTACGCCATCAGGCTGGCTATGTCGCGCCGATCCTGGTCCGGCTCGAACGACGGCGTCGTCGAGACCGGTCCGACGACCACCGGGCAGCGGTCGAGCAGTCGTGCCCACTCGCGCTGGATCGCGAGCCGGGTGCCGGTGAGCGCGAGGAACTCCGCCAGGTCCAGCCCGGGACGCAGCTGCAGCATGAGCTTGGCGTAGGCGGAGACGTCCGCCCCGGCGAACGCCTCGAACGCCGCGAAGTCGAGCGCGATGGTCGTGGCGATCATCCGGATGCCCAGCGTCGCCGCCTCCTCCAGCCGGGGCAGCTCGACCGCTTCGACCTCGTAACCCGCGTCCGCCAGGCGTTTCGCCGCCTCCTCCACGACCGGGTCACCCGGCACGTACCCGGCCGCCCGGCGCACCGGCTCACCTGCCGCCGGCACCGGAACCGCACGTGGGTCGGACGGATCCGCGCCGCACAGCACCGAGTGCACCAGCCGCAGGTCCGCGACCGAACGGGCCAGTGGACCCTCGACCGTCATGACCTGCGTCGGGAACGACGGATCCGGCTGCCCGTACGTCGTGCCTTGCGGATAGCGGCCGTAGCTCGGCTTCAGCGCGCAGATGCCGTTCAGGAACGCCGGCAGCCGCAGCGAGCCGCCGCCGTCGTTGCCGATCCCGAAATGCGCCATGCCCGTCGCGACCGCGACCGCGTCACCGCCGGAGCTGCCGCCCGGCGAGAGAGTGGCGTCCCACGGGTTGATGGTGTGCCCGGCCAGTTCGCTGTACGTGTGCATGCCACGGGCGTTCAACGTCGGCATGTTCGCGTGCGCGATGGGCGTCGTCCCGGCCGCGCGCAGTCGTGCCACGATCGGTGCGTCAGCGGTCTTCACGTTGGTGGCCAACGATTTCATGCCGTGCGTGGTGGCGGCGCCGGCGACGTCGATGTTGGCCTTGACCGAGAACACGACACCGGCGAGCGGCCCGACCGGGTCGTCAGGAACGTCGAGCACTGATGTGATCGCGTTGTAGACGGGGTTGAGCGACGCGATGAGCTTCATCTGCTCATCGATGACCTCGCGGGCCGTGAACTCGCCCGCCTGGACTCCTTGCACCACTTCCACAGCGGTTTGCATCCCCATACTCCAGTCTATGCGAACCGGAGCACGGGGATGCGCACCCGAAAACCGCTCAGCGGAACACTACGGGTAATTCGCCAGGTAGGCCTCGGTGGAGCCCGCGGTCACCCGCCCGCCCGAGCTGTTGATGACGTGCTCGATGGTTCCCTTGCCGCCCAGCGAGATCGTCACCAAGCTGTGGAACTTCACCCCCGGCGTCCGCGGCACCTCGAACGCCCGGTCCGCCACGACGCTCGGGTTGGCGTTGGCGAAGATGTAGCTGCCCAAGCCCCACGCCTCGTGCGTGGTGACGTTGTCGGCCACCTTGTACGCCGCGTAGCCGCGCGTGGAGCCGTTCATCCACGACGCCTGATCCGGTGCCTCGTAAGGCATCTCGTTCTGGTAGAAGTACGTCCGGCCGCCCTGGCCGTTCCAGATGGTCTGGTACTTCTGGTAGTGCTCCACGAAAAGCCCGTACATCGTCACGTTGCCGCCGTTGACGATCAACCCGGTGTCCGCCCGGTTCACGTCCCAGCCGACGCCGTCGCGGTGGTCAGCGCGCCACAGCCAGAGGTGGTCGCCGATCACGTCGGATGAGTTGACCACCAACGAGGTCGTGGCCCGCCCGACCGCCGAACCGCCGATGCGCACGAACAGGTCGTGCACCGACGTCGGGTTGGCCTGGTGCCGTGCCGAGCTGCCGGGCGCGCCGACCTGCATCAGCAGCGGCGAGTTCGTCGGAGCCGCGTCCAGCAGCAGGCCCGCGACCTTCACACCGTCCACATCGGCCACATCGATGGCCATGTTCCCGTTGGTGGGCATGACAGTTGCGAGACCCAGACCGAGCACCACGGTGTCGGGGCGGGTGACCCGGATCGGCTCGTTCACCTGGTGAATTCCCGGCGTGAGCAGCAGGTGCTTGCCCGCCGCGAGCTGCTGGTTCATCGTCGCGGCCGACGTGCCGGGCTTGGCGATGAAGAAGTCCGACAGCGGGATGTTCGTGCCCTGCTGCTGGCCGTTCGCCCACGTGGTGCCACTGGTGTTGGTGCGTACGGACGGGACGAACACGCTGTACTTGCCGTTCGCGTCGATGTTCAGGAACGGCTTCTCGCGCACGACAGGGGTCTGCGCGACCGTCGTGTACGGCGGCTCGGGGAACGTGTTCGCCGGGGCGTTGCGCGCGCCGACGAAGACCATGTTCCAGTTCTCACCGGTCCACGAGCCCCACTCGGTGTTGCGCGACAACCACTGCTGCTGCGAACCCGACCGGACCTGACCCGTCACCACCGAGTCGGCCAGGAAACCGCCGCTGGACCAGCCCCCGTCGTCGAGCTGCATGGTGCCGTAGACGTGGGTGCGGCGCATGGCGGAGGCCTGCGAGACCGCCCACGTGTTGGTGCCGCCCGGCGGCCGGATCGCGAGGTTCTCCGCGCCGCGCCAGAAGTTGTGCGTCGCGTTGCCCTGGAACCAGTCGGCCTCGACGTGCACCTGGCCGTTGACGGTGACCTGGTCCGGGTTCAGGCCGAGGCCGAGGACCTGGGTGAAGAAGCCGATGTTGACGTCGACGTCGTACGTGCCGGGCTTGAAGAAGATCGCGAACCGGCGCGGGTCGTACTGACCCTCCTCCTGCTGCCGGAACACGTCGTCCAGGCGCGCCTGGATCGTGCTCGCGGGCATCGACGGGTCGAAGATCAGGACGTTCGGTCCGAAGTCCGGCCGGTTCGGATCGGACGGGATGCCGAGCCGGAACGCCTGGGCGTTGGTGCCGTTGCAGGTGTACTGCACCAACTGGACGTCGTTGGTGGTCGCGCCGGGTACGTCGAGGCACTTGCCGCTGTGCCTGCTCACGAACCGGTAGGTGTCGGTCCCGACCTGTTCAGGACGCCATTGCTGGTTGTTCGCGTTGAAGTTCTGCCACATGTGGATCAACGCGTTGTCCGCGGTGGAGACGTTTGAGACGTCCCAGACCGAGCCTTCGCCGACGGTGAAGTAGCCGTCGCTCGTGGGCGTGAACTTCCAGGTCTGACCGGTGCAGTTCTGTTGGCGGAGCTGTGCGCCGTTCGCCGATCCGAGCGACTCCACGCACTTTCCGCTGCCGACGTTCGTCACCTGGTACGAGGTTCCTGGCACCACGTCGGCCTGCGCCGCGACCGTCCACACGGGAACGACCGCTGCTGCTGCCAACGCTGCCACCAGCAGGGGGATTCTCACGGCTCACAGGGTGGGGTCGTTTTGTTGCAACCGTCAACGAACTTGCCCGTTTCCGGTCGGGTTCCGGTATTGACAAATTGATTTGTCAAATGCGACCGTTCTGGACGTGGAACTGTCCCCGCTGCGCCGCTCGTTGCTGGAGCTGCTGAAGTCGCCCGCCTCGGCGACCCAGCTCGCGGCCGCGCTCGACCTGCCGCGGCAACGGGTCAACTACCACGTGCGGGCGCTGGAACAGGCGGGTCTCGTCGAGCTGGTCGAGGAACGCCAGCGGCGCGGGTGCGTCGAACGCGTGCTGCGCGCCCGGCCCGGCCGCGAGATCGCCGCGGACGTGCAGGACCAGTTCGCCGCAACGCATCTGGTGTCGGTCGCGGCGGACGCGGCTCGTGAGGTCGAGCGGATGTCGGGCGCGGCGGCGGAGGCGGGAAAGCGTTTGCTCACCTTCACCGTGGAGACGACGGTCCGCTTCGGCGCGCCGGGCGACGTCCACGAGTTCACGAGCGACCTGGCCGAAGCGGTGCGGCAGCTCGCGTTGAGGTACGACACCGAGTCAGGCCGCCCGTACCGGGTGGTCGCTATGGGCCATCCCGGAGTGTCCGATGAGCGATGACGGCGTGCGGATCGAGATCACCGTGGCGGCACCGGTGGACGAGGTGTGGCAGTCGTTCCGCGACAAGCAGAAGATCCTGCACTGGCACGGCTGGGAGTACGACGGGCTGGAGCAGGAGATCGACGGCACGTTCTTCACCGACGCCGAGGAGACGGGCGCGCACACGTTGTCCCTGCACGGGCACGACGTCTTTTCGTTGACGCCGGTCCCGGAAGGCACGCGGGTGGTGCTGACGCGCGCGCCGAAGGGCACGCTGCCCGAGTGGGACGAGTACTACGACGACATCACCGAAGGCTGGATCACGTTCCTGCACCAGCTGAAGTTCGCGCACGAGGTCCAGCCCGGTGTCGCACGCCGCACGGTGTTCTGGCCGTATGCTGTTGATCTGGGTGTTGCGGGCAAACCGTTCTTCGAGTCGGCGCACCAGCGCGGTGTCGTGGTCGAGGAGTGGGGGCCCGGACTGCTGGTCACCTCACCGAAGGCGACCGTGGCGACGACCTACGGACTGTCCGACGACGAGCTGGAGACGTTGCGCCAGAAGGGTGATGCGTCGTAATGGACCCATTGAAGATCCCGATGTGACAACGTGGGCTACGAGTACGACGTCTTCCTCAGCTACACGCGCCGGGGCGGTGGTGACGTGTGGGTGCGGGACCACTTCTACCGGGCCCTGCGCGAGTGGCTCGGCAACGAGATGGCCGCGGAACCCCGGATCTTCGTGGACTGGAACCAGGAGACCGGGGTCGCCTGGCCGGACAACCTGGAACGCGCGCTGTTGCGCTCGAAGGTGATGGTCGCGGTCTTCTCGCCGCCGTACTTCCGGTCGGAGTGGTGCGTCGCCGAGTGGGAGAGCATGCTCGAACGCCACCGCACGCTCGGTTACGGCACCGCCGACCACCCGCGGCACCTCGTGCTGCCCGTCCGCTACGCCGACGGCAGGCACTACCCGCCGGAGGCGCAAGCCGTGCAGCAACGCGACTTCACCCGGTGGAACAAGCCGTTGCCCTACGAAACCTACAGCCGGTCGAGGGACTACGAGTACTTCTACGCCGCGGTGCAGCAGCTCGCGGGCGAGGTGGCCGAACGCGTCGAGGACGCGCCACCGTGGGATCCGACGTGGAAGGTGGTGCGGCCGGCGCTCGATCCCCGGTCGCTGCCGCCCGGCCCGTTGCCGAGGCTGTGAGGCTGCCGTGATCGTCACCTTCTACTCCTACAAGGGCGGCGTCGGCCGGTCCTTCTGCCTGGCCAACGTCGCCGTGCAGCTGGCGCGGTGGGGCAACCGCGTGCTGTGCGTGGACTTCGACCTCGACGCCCCCGGCCTGCACGAGTACTTCCGGCCGCACCTGTCGAGCCCGCCCGACGGCGGGCTGGTCGAGGTGATCACCGGGCAGGCCGACTGGGTCGACGTGGTGGAACCGCTTTCCGTGCCGGACGCCGAGGACCTGTCGCTGCTCGCGGCGGGCGCGATGGACGCCTCGTACCCCGACCGCGCCCAGGCGCTGTCGTGGCCGGAGCTCTTCGCCGACCACGACCTGGGCTGGCGGTTCGAGAGGATCCGCGAGGAGTGGAAGGACACCTTCGACTACGTGCTGATCGACAGCCGCACCGGCATCACCGACATCGGTGGCATCTGCACCGCGCAGCTGCCGGACGTGCTGGTGCTGTGCGTCGCGCCGAACCGGCAGAACCTCGCGGGCACGCTGGACGTGGCCGGGCGGGCGGCGCTCGCGCGCGACAAGCTGCCCTACGACCGGGACGGCCTGCTGTACCTGCCGGTGGTGTCGCGCTTCGACAGCAAGGAGGAGTACGAGCGGGCGCGGTCGTGGCGCACCACGATGGCCGAGGAGTTCGCGCCGCTGTACGCGAGCTGGCTGCCCAAGGACCAGCACGACGACCACCCCGAGCTGGGCCTCGTCGAACGCACCACGGTGCCGTACCTGCCGTACTGGAGCTTCGGCGAGGAGATCGCCGTTCTCGACGAACGCAGCGGCAACCCCGACTCGGTCTCCTACTACATGGACAACATCGCGGCGTTGCTCGCGCACCGGCTCGCGGACGCCGACGTGCTGGTGAGCAACCGCGACACCTACGTGGCCGCGGCCCGGGAACGCGGCCGTCGTGACTCCGGTCAGGGGTTCGCCTACGACGTCCTGGTGTACGGGACGTCCGAACGGGCCGTGGAGATGCACGACCAGTTGGTCAGCCTCGGCGTGCGGGCGGTGCGGGGGCGCTTGGCGGACCTGTCGACGGTGCGGCACTTCGTGATCGTCGACCCGCCACCGGGGTCTCTGCCCAGCCTGCAGGAGATCCTCGACCAGGTGAAGGTCGACCCCGGCCGCCTGGTGATGTTCGTGGGCACCGCACCCGACCAGGTCTCCTCCGCCGTCGACGTGGTGATCGCGGTGCACGAGCAGGACATGGGAGCGCATTGGGAAGGTGTGCTCCTCTCGGCCGCGCGCCTGCTGGTGTCCCGAGGTGACCTGGCGGCCGCCCATGCCCTGGCGAGTCGTGCGCTGAAGGTGGCCCGAGCGCCGATCCAGGCCTCCCTACTGCTCGGCGAACTCGGCAGGCAGCTGGGCGATGCCGAGCAGGCGGCGCACGACCTGAACCGAGTGCTGGGTGTCGCGATGCCGGACTCTGTCGAAGCGCAGCGCGCTCACCGGCTGCTCGGCGAGATCCACCTGGATCAGGACCAGCTCCCCGACGCCGTCCGCCACTTCGAGTTCGCGGTGCTCGGTGGTGATGGGCACGAGAGGGCGTTGGCGTACCGGGAGTTGGCCCGTGTCGAACTGCGCTCCGGGGAGTCCGATGGGGCGCTGCGGCATCTGGCCTTGGCGCGCGCGTACAGCGCGGGCGACACCGTGCTCGAGGCGCAGATCGCGTTCGAGCTCGGCTCGTTGCTGGTGGACCGCGGTGACTTCGAGGCGGCCGGAGAGCGGCTGCTCGAGGCGGTCGAGCGGAGCGTCCTGCCGCTCGACGACCAGGTCACCGCACTGCGTCAGCTCGCCTACCTGGAGACCATCGTCGGGCGGCCGCACGGGGCGGAGGAGTATCTGAAGCGCGCGCGTGATCTGCCACTGAGCCCGATGGACAGGGCCGACATCATCATCGACCTGACGCGGATGAGGCGCGCCGCCTTCGGTCTGTATCCGGCGATCGATGGGCTGTTGTCGGAACCACTCGAGCCCGATGACTTCGTTGGCAGGGCGAGGCTGAGCGAGAAGCTGGGTGCTCTCTGGCTGGAAGCCGAGGAGGAAGTGCGCGCGCAGGAGGCGTTCGGGGTGGCGCTGGCGAACTTCCGGCGACTCGGTGACCGGACAGGGGAGGTGCGGACGTTGCTCGCGCTGGTCACAGCCGAACCCGCGCTCTCGGAGGTGCACCGGGCGGAGGCGCGACGGTTGCTGACCAAGCTGCGCGGACCGGAGGCCGACCTGCTCTGGCGTCAGCTGGACGAGGCAGAACCGAAGTAGCGGGTCAGGAAGTCGTTGCGGAACACACCCTTCGGGTCGTGCTCGGCCAACAGCGCCTTGAACGCGTCCCACTGCGGATAACGCGCGGCCAGCAGCGTCGGCGGCACCGTGAAGAGCTTGCCCCAGTGCGGCCGCGGCGCGATCGCCTCCTCCAGCCGGGGGAGCAGGGCGAGCACGGCCGGGGTGTTCGGCACCCAGGTGAAGTGGATGGCGAGGCTGTCGCGGTCGGCGGCCGGGCTGAGCCACTGCGGTTCGGCCGAGATCGTGCGGATCTCACAGGCCTGGACGAGCGGCGAGATGACGGTGGACATCTCGGCGAGGGCGCGCAGGGCCGTGACCGCACGGGTGCGGGGCACGAAGTACTCGGTCTGCAGCTCGTCGCCGACGGACGGGGTGAACTCGGCGCGGAAGTGCGGTAGTCGCTCGTGCCACGGGCCGGGCACGCCGCCCTGGAGGGTGCAGCGTGAGGCGGGCTGGCCGGACACGGGGTGACGGGGGCCGTCGGCGGGGCGGCCGGGGAAGCGGAACGGCGGGTCGCCCACCCGGTGCTTCACCCACAGCGTGGCGCCGCCCTGCCAGTCGATGAACGCGCTCACGCTGTAGGCGCCGTCGAAGATCTGTTCGAGCTGGACGAGCAGCGTCGTCCAGGCCACGTCCTCGTAGACGGTCTGCGCGACGTCGAACGTCGGCACGACGTCGAGCGTCAACGCGGTGACCACGCCGAGGCCGCCCATCGACACCACGGCACCGGCGGACGTCAGCTCGACGACCGACCCGTCCCCGCGCATGACCTCGACCGACCGCACCGCGCCGGCCAGCGACCGCGCACCGGAGCCGTGCGTGGCCGTGGCGACCGCGCCGGCGATGGTGATGTGCGGCAACGACGGCAGGGTGTGCAGCGCGAGGCCCGCCTCGTGCAGCCGCGGCGAGAGGGCGGCGAGCGTCATGCCCGCACCGACTCGGACCGTGCGGCCCGACACCTCGAAGACCTCGGGCATGGCCGCGAGCGACACCAGGGTGCCCGAGGTGTCGGCGATCGGGCTGAAGGAGTGCCCGGAGCCGACGACGTGCACGGCGTTCGAGCCGCGGACGATCGCGCGGAGGTCGTCGGCCGAGGTCGGCTCGGCGACCTCGGCCGCGGTGAACGTGACGTTGCCGGCCCAGTTGGTCGTCATACGGACACGGTAAGCGCCGAGGCGAGCAATCGTTGTGTGTAGGGATCGCGCGGCGCGGCGAAGACCGAGGTGCCCTCCTCGACGACCCGGCCGGAGTGCAGGACGGCGACGCGGTCGGCGAGGTGCTGCACGACGGCCAGGTCGTGGCTGATGAACAGGCACGCGAACCGCAGGTCGCGCTGCAGTGAGAGGAACAGCTCCAGCACGCGGGCCTGCACCGTCACGTCCAGCGCGGACGTGGGCTCGTCCGCGATCAGCAGGTCCGGGTCCAGCGCGATCGCCCGCGCGATGCCGACTCGCTGCCGTTGCCCGCCCGACAGCTCGTGCGGGTAGCGGTCGCGCAACGACGACGACAGTTGCACGGCGTCCAGCAGCTCGTCGACCTTCGCCGTGAGCGCCTTCCCGCGCAACGCCGTGTGCAGCAGCAACGGCCGGGCGATGGACCGGGCGATCGTGGCCCGCGGGTTGAGCGACGACTGCGGGTCCTGGAACACCAGACCGATCCGGCCGCGGTCGGCCCTGCGCAGGGACGAGACCTCCTTGCCCGCCACCGTGATGCCGCCGGTGTACCGCACGAGCCCGGTGACGGCGTTCGCGATGGACGACTTGCCGGAACCGGACTCGCCGACGAGGCCGAGGGTCTCGCCGCGGCCGATCTCCAGCGACACGTCGGAGACGGCCTGGAACTTGCCGTACGACACGGACACACCGGACAACCGCAGGACAGGGTCCGCGGCAGGACGCGCGGGCAGCTCGCGGGAGTCCAGCGACAGCACCGAGTCGAGCAACGTCCGCGTGTACGGCTCGCGCGGCGACTCGAACACCTCCCGGACCGTCCCGGTCTCCACGACCCGGCCGGAGTTCATCACGACGACCCGGTCCGCGAGGTCGGCGACCACGCCCATGTCGTGCGTGATCAGCAGGATCGCGACCCCGAGCCGGTCCCGCAGGTCCCGCAGCAGCTCCAGGATCTCGGCCTGCACGGTCACGTCCAGCGCGGTCGTCGGCTCGTCGGCGACCAGCAGCGACGGCTCGTTCGCCACCGCCATCGCGATCACCACGCGCTGCAGCTGCCCGCCGGACAGCTGGTGCGGGTAGGCCTTGAACCGTTCCTCCGGCAACCCGACGAGGCGCAGCAACTCCAACGCCCGCGCGCGAGCCTGTGAACGCGAGACCGCGCGGTGCACCCGCACGGCCTCGACGATCTGGCTGCCGATGGTGAAGACGGGGTTCAGGGCGCTCATGGGTTCCTGGAACACCATGCCGACCTCGTTGCCCCGCACCTCGCGCAACTCGTCGGGGGACAACGCGTACAGGTCGCGCCCGCGCAGCAGAGCCCGCCCCGTCACCGAGGCGGACGGTGGCAGCAGGCCCAGCAACGACATCGCCGTCACGGTCTTGCCGGAACCGGACTCGCCGACCACGGCGAGGACCTCCCCGGCGGTCAGTGAGAACGAGACCTCGCCGACCGCCGGGGAGCCGGAGCCGAAGTCCACCGAGACGTCCTCGACGGACAGCAGCACGTCACTCACTTCGTCAGACCAACCTGCAGGTAGTTCGGGTAGGCGGGGAAGTCGGCGATGAAGAAGTTGCCGACCTTCGAGCCGTGGATGAACGAGTTGCGGGTGTAGATCAGCGGCACGACCGGCGAGTCCTGCAGGATCCGCTTGTCGACGGCGGCCCACTTCTTGCCGGCCTCCGCCGGGTCCACGGTGGACTGCGCCTCCTCGATCAGCTTGTCCACCTCGGGGTTCGAGTAGCGGGAGAGGTTGTAGCCGCCGTTGCCGATCTCCGAGGACGCGAAGAGGGGCTGGATGTTCGCGTTGGCGCTGGGGAAGTCCGGCTGCCACGACGACAGCGTGAGGTCGTAGGTGGGGTTGGTCGCGAGGTTCGTCTCGGTCTCGTACGCGTCCTCTTCCAGCGACCGGATGTTGATCTTGATGTTGGCCTTCGCCAGTGCCGCCTGGATCGCCTCGGCCTTGTCGGTCTGGTTGTTGGACTTGTTCAGCACCAGCTGCAGGTTGTCCAGGCCGTTCGGGAAACCGGCCTCGGCGAGCAGCTGCTTGGCCTTCTCCGGATCGCCCTCCGGCTTGGTCGGGTAGAGGTCGAACTGCTCGCGGCCCTCGATGCCCTGGGTGATCAGCGTCGAGGCGGTGTCACCGGCGAGCGCGGCGGTGCCGGCGGACGCGACCTGGTAGGCGGCCTTGTTCACCGCGTACTGGAGCGCCTGGCGCACCTTGAGGTTGTTCAGCGGCGCCTTCTGCGTGTTCAGCGCCAAGTAGGCGACGGCACCCGACTTCGACGTCACCACGCGCGACTTCGCCGACGGGTTCGCCTGCAGCTGCGCGAGCTGGGCGGGGGAGACGAACGACGAGCCGAACGCGAACTTGTCGTCACCGGAGTCGGCGGCGAGGCGCTGCGAGACGACCGAGGCGTCCTGGCCGAGCTGGACCACGACGGAGTCCGGCAGCCCGGCGCGGACCTGGTCCTTCGCGGGGTCCCAGTTCGGGTTGCGGGAGAGCTTGGCCTCCACGCCCTTCTGGTAGCTCGCGATCTGGTACGGGCCGGACGCGACGGCGTGCTCGGCGTAGTCGGCCTCCGCGCCCTTGCCCTTCGGCACCGGGGCGAACGCCGGTGTCGAGACGACCCACGGCCAGTCGCCGTACGGGCGGGACAGCTTGAACGTGATCGTCTTCGGGTCGGGCGTCTCGATCGAGTCGAGCTCCTTGCCCTCGAACGGGCCCTTGTAGTCGGGGCCGCCGACCAGCAGCGCCTTGTGGTAGCCGAGGCCGCCGCTGAACGCGGGCGCGAACGACCGCTCGACACCCCACTTCACGTCCGCGGACGTGATCGGCGTGCCGTCGCTGAACTTCAGTCCGTCCTGCAGCACGAACGTCCAGGTCTTGCCGTTGTCGGTGGTCTTGCCGGTGTCGGCGAGGTCGGGCACGACCTTGGCGGGCCGGCCGACGGCGTTCTGCCAGCCGGTCAGCCTGCGGTGCACCAGGCCGAGCGTGGTGATCGCGAGGCTCTGCGACTTGGCCGGGTCGAAGTTGATCGAGCGCGATTCCGACAGGATGCGCAGCGTGCCGCCCTTCTCGGGCTTGGCGGCGTCACCGGAGGTTTTCTGGTCGTTCGCGCCACAGGCGGACACCCCCAGGGCGCCGAGCAGCACGACGGCAAGAAGTTTCTTGCGGTACAACGGACTTTCCTCCCTCAGGTGAGCCGTGCTCGCGGGTCGAGCACGCCGTAGGACAGGTCGACGACCGCGTTGGCGACGACGACCAGGAAACCGGCGAACAACGTGCAGCCGAGCAGGGTCGGCAGGTCACGGCCGTGCACCGCCTCGATCAGCAGGTTGCCGAGACCGGGCAGGCTGAACACCCGTTCGGTGATCACCGCGCCACCGAGCAGCGAGCCGAGCTCCAGCCCGGTCAGCGTCACGACCGGCAGCAGCACGTTGCGCAGCGCGTGTTTGCCGACGACGGTCCGCTCGGCCACGCCCTTGGCGCGGGCGGTGCGGATGAAGTCCTCGCTCATCGTCTCGATCATCTGGGTGCGGGTGAGCTTCACGTAGTGGGCGGCGTGCGCGAACGCGAGCACGCACCACGGCAGCACCAGCCCCCACGCCCACCGCACCGGGTCTTCGCTGAACGGGGTGTAGTTGCCCACCGGCACCACGTCGAGCTTGAACCCGAGCACGAGGATGCCGAGCAGCCCCACCAGGTACACCGGCGCGGACACGCCGATCACCGACGCTCCCAGCGCGACGCGGTCGAACCACGAGTCCTTGCGCAGCGCGGCGAACACACCGACACCCACGCCGAGGACCACCCACAGCACCGCCGCGCCGACGGCGAGCGAGACCGTCACCGGCAGCCGGTCGCCGATGAGGTCGAGCACGTCCGCGTTCTGCCGGAACGAGTAGCCGAAACACGGTGCGGTGCAGTGGATCGCGGTCGCGCCGCTGCCGAACGTCCTGCCGGTGAAGATCCCGCCGAGGAACGTGAGGAACTGCTGCCACCACGGTTCGTCGAAGCCCATGAACTCCCTCGCCAGCGCGAGGTTCTCGGGCGTGCACGGCTTGCCGCACGCCATCAGGGCGGGGTCGGACGGCACGAGGTAGAACACGACGAATGTGCAGAATGCCACGATGAGCAGCACGAGTGCCATGCCGCCGACACGGGTGGCGGCATACCTGAGCGAGATCACGGCTTGCGCCCCCACTTCGGGTCGAGCGCGTCCCGCAGTCCGTCGCCGAGGGCGTTGAAGCCCCAGGTGACCCCGAACAACGCGAGGCCGGGGAACAGCAGGAACGCGGGATCGACCGCGACCCAGTCGATCGCCGCGCTGATCGACCGGCCCCAGCTGGGCGTGGGCGGCAGCACACCGACGCCGAGGAACGACAGCGCCGCCTCCAGGCCGACCTTGCCCGGCACCGACAACGTTGCCATGACCAGCACCGGACCCCACAGGTTCGGCAGCAGCTCGGTGCGGAACACCTCCCACGGTGACGCCCCGAGCGTCCGCGCGGCCTTCACGAAGTTGCGCTCCTTCAACGTGAGCACCTGCGCCCGCACGATCCGCGCGGTCGACGGCCAGCCGAAGAACCCGATCACCACGATCAGCAGCAACGCCCGCGGGAACTCGACCGGCACGACCGCGCCGAGCGCGATCATGAACACCAGGTACGGGAAGCCCAGGAACACGTCGGCGCTCCAGACGATCACCCGGTCGACCCAGCCGCCGAGGTAGCCCGCGGCCGCGCCGATCAGCACGCCGAGCCCGATCGACACCAGCGTCGCCGCGAGCCCGATCAGGAACGACGTCCGCGCGCCGTGCACCACGATCGCGAACAGGTCCCGCCCGGTCAGCGGCTCGACCCCGAACCAGTGCTCGCCGCTGACACCGCCGAACGGCCCTGCGGGCAGCCCGCTGGCGGGGTCCAGCGCGCTCGCGTCGTAGGTGTACGGGTCGTGGCCCTCGATGGCGGTGAGGACGTCCGCGAAGATCGCGACCAGGCCGATCACCACGACGGTGACCGTGCCGGCGAGCGCCCAGCGGTCGCGGGCGAGCACCGATCGGATCGCGGCGGGCACCGACCGCGCGACAGGAGTGGACAACTGCGTGACCTGCTTCTGTGGGAGCTCTTGATCAGACGGGCGAACAGTAGGCCGATCGGGTGGTCGTGGTCTGCCGCGTCCACCAGATGAGAATCTATCGCAGCAATTGCTTCAGTGCTGACCAAAACAAGTTGCGCCGCGTGGCACGGTTGACCGTCGTGGGACCTGACAACGACATACAACAGCTCCAACAGATGTCCGGACTAGTGACGCCGATGACACTGAGAGTAGCGGTCACCCTGGGCCTTCCGGACGGTCTTCACGAACAACCCACGACCGCCCGTGAACTAGCACCTGGGGCCGAGGCCCGTCACTTGGACCCCAGCTGTTGATCTTTATGAAGGGTCCCTTCCCGAGTGCTTGCGTCGTGGATGAAGGGCGCCTTCATCGACCTCACGTAGACGAAGGAGCCCTTCATGAAGATCAACTAGGGCTGACGGGGTTTCGGCTGTGCGTAACCCAGGGCAGCCTGTTCGACGCGAATCCAGGTGTGCGCGGGCATCTGGTCGACCTGGAGGAGACCGCTGCCGGTGCGCGTGAGGTGCTACGCCGGTTCGGTGACCGGGCCGAGGTGACCGGGGGCAGCTTCTTCGGCCCGCTGCCCATCGGAGGTCTGACCGAGTTCCAGGAACTGGCCGCAGCGCACGGCCTGGCGCTGGTCGGTGCGACTCGGGTGACCGATGGGCGCAGCCTACTCGAATTCTGCAAACATCCGATCTAAGGTCGAGAGGCCGCCGCACGGACGAAGGGACTCCTGATGCGTCGTGCAGCGGTCATAGCGGCCCTGTTGCTCGTGGTGGGTGCGTCACCGGCGCAGGCCGCGCCGGCGGTGAGCGTGCGGGTGGATCCGGCGAGCCAGAGCCAGGTCGGCAGGGACTTCGCCGGCTTCAGCTACGAGAAGGACCGGGTCGGCGCGCGGATGTTCGACGCCCGCAACGCCGACCTGGTCCGCCTCTTCCGCCTGCTCGGGCCGAGCCTGCTGCGCATCGGCGGCAACCTCGTGGACATGACCACCTGGAACCCGCAGGGCCCCGGCGGCAAGGCCGACGAGGTCGCGCCGGACGACATCCGCGAGCTGGCGCTGTTCGCCAAGGCGACCGGGTGGAAGGTCGTCTACGGCATCAACCTCAAGACCAACACGCCGGAAGCCGCCGCCGACGAGGCCGCGGTGGCCGCGAGGACGCTCGGCGAGGACCTCGTGGCGTTCGAGATCGGCAACGAGCCCAACGTCTACGTGAAGACCTTGCCGGAGTACGAGGCGCTGTTCGCGAAGTTCGCCGACGCCATCCGGGCGAAGGTGCCGGATGCGCACTTCGACGGCCCCGGCCAGGCGAACAGCAGCTCGTGGGCGGAGGACTTCGCCCGCACGCAGAAGGACAGGGGCGTGACCATCCTGTCCACGCACGTGTACATCGCGAAGAACACCGAGGCCGACATCGCGAAGATGCTGGCGTCCAACTCCTCCGGCAGGCTGCCGAACATCTCGGCCGCGATGCGGAAGGCCTGGTCCACCAACGGGATTGGGCAGTGGCGCGTCACCGAGGCCAACAGCTACTTCCACGGCGGCGCGGACGGCGTCAGCAACGTGCAGGCGGCGGCGCTGTGGTCGCTCGACTACATGTCCGGCGTCGCGGCGCGACAGGGCTCCGGCATCAACTTCCACGGCGGCACGTCCACGCAGTTTCCGCTGCACTACTCGCCGATCCGCTACGACGGGCTCAAGCCCGTTGGCGTGCAGGCGGTCTACTACGGCGAACTGCTCTGGAAGCTGGCCGGGCCGGGCGCCTACCACGCGGCGGCCGTCAGCGGTGCCGACGACGTCACGGCCTGGGGGATCGGCGGCAACGTGTTCGTCAACAACAAGAGCACGACCGCGGTGACGGCGACGATCACGTTGCCCGCGAAGGCGCACAATGCAAGCGTTTACGTGCTGACGGCACCGAAGCTGGACTCCAAGGAGATCACCATCGCGGGCTCGGCCGTCGAGAAGGACGGGAAATTCGTGCCGAAGCCGAAGAACGTGAAGGTGACCGGCACGACGACGACGGTCGGCGTGCCGGCCGACAGCGCGGTGCTGGTGGTCACTCGGTGAGGGACGCGATCCGTTCCTGGGCCTCGGCGAGGTCTTCGGCCGTCGGTGCGTCGTCCTGCGTCAGCGAACGGCGCCAGTAGCCGGAGAACTCGATGTCCTTCTTGGACACTCCGAGTCCGGCGAAGTGCCTCCGCAGTGCCCGCACCGCGGAGGCCTCGCCGCCCAGCCACACCCAGGCGGACGGTGGCACGTCCAGCGCCGTGACCACCGACACCAGGTCCTCCCCGGCGCTGCGGTGCACCCAGCGCACGCCGGGGACGTCCTGCTCCTCGGCCGGGTCCTCGACCTCGACGAACGCTCGGAACCGTTGCGATGCGGGCAGCAGCTCCAGCAGCGAGGCGATCGCGGGCAGCGCGGTCTCGTCACCCGCGAACACCAGCAGGTCCCCGGTGCCGAGCGGACGGGCGTACTCGGGTGAAGGCCCGAACCGTCCGATGACGTCGCCGACCTGGGCGGTGGCGGCCCACCGGGACGCGGGACCGTCGTCGCCGTGCAGCACGAAGTCCACGGTCAGCACACCGTCCACAAGGGATCGAACGGTGAAGCTGCGCATCCACGGGCGTGATGGCTCGGGGATCGCGAGGTAGTCCTGGTACCAGGCGCTCACGTCCCGCGAGTCCGACACGAACGCGGACCCGCCCGGCTTGGGGAACAACAGCTTCAGCTGCTGGTCCGGCCAGGTGCCGAGGTCGGCGAGCCCTTCGCCGGTGAACGTCATCCGCACCATGCGCGGGGTCAGCGGCTCCACCCGCGTCACGGTCAGCAGGCTCACGACAGGTACTCCTTCAGGTGCTGGGCGGTCAGGGTGTCGGCGCGCGCCACGAGATCACCGGGCGTGCCGGAGAACACGACCTGGCCGCCGTCGTGCCCGGCGCCGGGGCCCAGGTCGACGATCCAGTCGGCGTGCGCCATCACGGCCAGGTGGTGCTCGATCACGATCACCGTGTTACCCGCGTCGATCAGCTGGTCGAGCAGCCCGAGCAGCTGGTCGACGTCCGCGAGGTGCAGGCCGGACGTCGGTTCGTCGAGGACGTAGGTCGACGCCTTCTCGGCCATGTGGATGGCGAGCTTGAGCCGTTGCCGTTCACCGCCGGACAACGTGGTGAGCGGCTGGCCGAGTGAGAGGTACGAGAGGCCGACGTCGTGCAGGCGGCTCAGCACGGCGTGCGCCTGGCCGGACGGGAAGAACTCGCGCGCGTCGGCGACGGACATGCCGAGCACCTCGCTGATGTTCTTGCCCCGCAACGTGTAGCGCAGCACCTCCGGCGTGAACCGCTTGCCCTCGCACTTCTCGCAGACGGTCGCGACACCCGCCATCATCGCCAGATCGGTGTAGACGAGCCCGATGCCCTTGCAGTTCTCGCAGGCACCCTCGGAGTTGGCGCTGAACAACGCGGCTTTGACGCCGTTGGCCCTGGCGAACGCGGTCCGGATCGAGTCGAGCAGTCCGGTGCAGGTGGCGGGGTTGGACCGGCGCGACCCGCGGATCGGCGACTGGTCCACGGTCACCACGTCGGGCCGGCCGCGCAGCGACCCGTGGATCAGCGAGGACTTGCCGGAGCCCGCCACGCCGGTGACCACGGTCAGCACGCCGAGCGGGAGGTCGACGGAGACGTCCTTGAGGTTGTTCAGCCGGGCGCCGGTGATCGGCAGGAAACCCTTGGGGGAGCGGAACTGCGGCCGCAGCTTCGCCCGGTGGTCGAGGTGCCGCCCGGTCAGCGTGCCGGACGCGCGCAGCCCGGCCACGTCACCGGAGTAGCAGACGTGGCCGCCGTGCACGCCCGCGCCCGGACCGAGATCGACGACGTGGTCGGCGATCGCGATGGTCTCCGGCTTGTGCTCGACGACGAGAACGGTGTTGCCCTTGTCCCGCAACTGGAGCAGCAGGTTGTTCATGCGCTGGATGTCGTGCGGGTGCAGGCCGACGGTCGGCTCGTCGAACACGTAGGTGATGTCGGTCAGCGACGATCCCAGGTGCCGCACCATCTTCACCCGCTGCGACTCGCCGCCGGACAGCGTGGCGGACTCGCGGTCGAGCGACAGGTAGCCGAGGCCGATCTCGACCAGCGAGTCGAGCGTGTTGCGCAACGTCGCCAGCAGCGGTGCGACGGACGGGTCGTCGATCGAGTGCACGAACCGCGCCAGGTCGCTGATCTGCATGGCACAGCAGTCGGCGATGTTCACCCCGCGGATCTTCGCGCTGAGCGCGGCCTCGTTGAGCCGCGCGCCGCGGCAGCCGGGACAGGTCGCGAACGTCACCGCCCGGTCGACGAACGCCCGCACGTGCGGCTGCATCGACTCGCGGTCCTTCGACAGGATCGTGCGCTGCAGCTTGGGGATCAGGCCGTCGTAGGTGACGTTGGTGCCGCCGATGTTCAGCTTCGTGGTCGGTTTGTGGAGGAAGTCGTGCAGTTCCTGCTCGGTGAACTCGGCGATCGGCTTGTCGGCGGGATACAGCCCGGAGTTCGCGAGCACCTGCCAGTACCAGGTGCCGACGCCGTAGTTCGGGGCGTCGATCGCGCCCTCGTTCAACGACTTCGTCCGGTCGACGATCGCGTCCACGTCGATGGTGGTGATCTTGCCCAGACCCTCGCAGTCCGGGCACATGCCCTCGAGCAGGTTGAAGCTGAACGCGCCGGACGTCCCCACGTGGGGCTCGCCGAGGCGGCTGAACACGATCCGCAGCATCGTGTGCGCGTCGGTGGCCGTGCCGACGGTGGAACGGGAGTTCGCGCCCATCCGCTCCTGGTCGACGATGATCGCCGCGCTGAGGTTGTGCAGCGCGTCCACGTCCGGCCGTCCGATCGAGGGCATGAACGACTGCAGGAACGCCGTGTACGTCTCGTTGATCATGCGCTGCGACTCGGCCGCGATCGTGCCGAAGACCAGCGAGGACTTGCCGGAGCCGGACACGCCGGTGAAGACGGTCAGGCGGCGCTTGGGGACGTCGAGCGACACGTCCGCGAGGTTGTTCTCCCTGGCCCCGCGGACCTGGATGACGTCATGGCTGTCGGCGAGCACAACTTCCCCCGGGGTTGATTCTTTATGCCGTAAAGTAAGAGGTGAACGAGGTTACTTTACGTTGTAAGGAGTTGCAACCGTGGTCGTCTACGCAGGTCAGGGCGATCCGCGCCGGTCCATCGAGCTGCTCTGGCGCGGATCCGTGACGGAGAACCGCCCCGGCCCGAAACCCGGCCTGAGCGTGGACGCGATCGTCGACGCGGGCATCGCGGTCGCCGACGAGCAGGGCATGGCGTTCTCGATGCGCGCGGTGGGGGAGCGCCTCGGTCGCACGGCCATGGCGCTCTACACGTACGTGCCGGGCAAGAACGAGCTGGTCGACCTCATGTACGACCGCACCATGGCCGAGCTGCCGACGTCGTACCCGCTCGACGACGGCTGGAGGCCGGCCGTGACGCGGTGGGCGCACGACATGTGGGAGTGCTACGGCCGCCACCCGTGGGTGCTGCAGGTGTCGCAGGCCCGTCCGGTGCTCGGGCCGCACGAGTTCGCCGTGACCGAGTCCCTGGCCACGATCCTCGCCTCCACCGGGCTGCCGGGACGGCAGCTGCGCGGCATCGTCGGCGCGATCAACTACTTCGTGCGCGGCGCCGCCCAGACCATCGCCGAGGCCCGCGCCGCCGGTGGCGCGACCGGCGAGGCGGACGAGGAGTGGTGGTACGCGCGGTCCGCCGTGCTGCTGGAGATCGAGCCCGACCTGGAGAAGAAGTTCCCGGTGCTGCACCGGCTGGAACAGGACCGCGAACCGGTGGACCCGTCGTTGCCCTATCTGGAGAACGACGCACTGGAGAACTTCCGCAACGGTCTGCGCGTGCTTTTGGACGGCATTGAGGCCGCTGTGGCAAAACCGTGACGAAGTCCGGACGTTCGCGGCACATGAAGCCGATGAGATCGTGCCCATGGGGATCGGCAGACTGTTCGTGGCTGTCGCCTGCGCGATGGTGCTGACCGCGCCGAGCACAGCGGCCGCCACCTCCGTACGGCACTACCGGCCCGCCATCATGACGATGGAGTACACGGTCGGTGACCTGAAAGCGGTGGTCCACTCGCCGCGCACGCTCGTCGGCATGCGGCCGCTGGTGTTCGGTTTCCGCGGGTACGACGACATCGCGCGGTCGTTGGCGCAGCAGGGATCGATCGTGGTGCTGGTGAGCGACCGGACCGCGGTGGACCGGCACGCGCGGCTGTGGCGCGAGCTGAACGACCTCGAAGGTCCGTTGGCGGAACGGTTCTGCGGGTTCGCCGGGCACTTCGCTGTGGCAGAACCGTGACACGGTCCTCACAGGTCGCCCACAACCGATAGGTGAGATCATCGGCATGAAGACAACCGCGGCCGTCGTCGCGATGGTGATGGTGCTGGCCACGCCGACCGTTTCCGCAGCTCCCGACGTCAGAACGGTCGAGTACACGCTCGGCGACCGGGCCTTCCAGGTGCCCGAGTTCCACACCGAGCCCGGCGGTCCGGTCGCGGACCTCGAACTGACGGCGGTGGTGCACGCGCCGCGCCGCCTGGTCGGCAAGCGTCCGCTGGTGCTGCTCGCGCACGGCTACTGGAAGACGTGCCGCGGCGAGGAGCAATGGCTGTGGCCGTGCCCGCAGGGCGACCCGTTCCCCAGCTACCGGGGCTACGACTACCTGGGTGAAGAGCTGGCCCGCCAGGGGTTCGTGGTCGTGTCGGTGAGCGCCAACGGCGTGAACGCGGGTGAGCTCGCCCAACCGTCGGACATCGCCCGCGCGAAACTGATGAGCAAGCACCTCGAACTGTGGCGTGACCTCAACGAAGGCAAAGGTCCGCTCGCCGGACGGCTGCCGGAGTTCGCGGGGCACGTCGACCTGACCGACGTCGGCGTGCTCGGACACTCGCGCGGCGGCCGCGGCGTGATCTGGCTCGCGTCGGACAACCACACCGGCCTCGTCCCGGCCGGTGTGCGGATCCGGGCGGTGCTGCCGCTGGCCCCGGCCGGCTACTACGCGCCGGACCCGGAGGCGCCGGAGAACCTCGACTACCGCATCACGAAGATCCCGTTCGCCGTCGTGTCCGGGGAGTGCGATCCGATCACCCCGCAGGCCGGTGACTACGTCCGGAACGCACAGGGTCGCAACCTGAAACCCGTCCACCTCGTCACGCCGAAACGGGCGAACCACAACTTCTTCAACACCGAGTGGTCCTACGACAACGACGGCCACTGCCAGGACACCGGCCTGAAGCCCGAACAGCAGCGGAAGGTCGCCACCACCTACATCCCCGCGTTCTTCCGCCAGTACCTGCTGAACCGGCCGGACCCGATCGTCAGCCGGGGATATCAGGGTGTCGACGTCGTGACGCATCCACCGATCGGCTAGACCTCAACACGACTTCAAGAGGTCGCGCACCCCCTTCCGCTGCTGCCAAGGTGGTGGCGGAAGGGGGAAATTCCATGCTCAAGACCAGTGCGCTGCTGACCGCGGCGCTAGTGGTGCTGACCGCCTCACCCGCCACGGCACATGCCGGTGGGGACTGGGCCGGTTGGCAGAAGGATCTCACCGGGTCGAGGCACAACGCCGCGGAGTGGCGCCTCGACCAGCACAACGCCGGCAACCTCAAGCTGAAGTGGGCGTACGCCTACGAGAAGGGGCCCGTCAACTTCGTCCGCAGTCAGCCCGCGGTCGTCGGCGACACCATCTACTTCGGCAGCCCCGAGGGCAAGTTCTACGCCCGCAACGCCCGCACCGGCGCACCGAAGTGGGAGTTCACGCTGCCACCGGCGGCCAGGGCCGTGTACAACTCCGACGGCCCGACGGTGTCCGACGGCAAGGTGTTCTTCGGTGACAGCACGGGCCGGTTGTTCGCGCTCGACCAGCGGACCGGCCGGCAGCGCTGGCAGGTCCAGGTGGACAGCACCGTCGCCGGGATGAACACCAGCTCGCCGATCGTCTACAACGGACGGATCTACATCGGCACGTCCAGCGCGGAGAACACGCTGCCCCGCGACTACGCGTGCTGCACGTTCCGCGGCCACATCGACGCCTACGACATCGACACCGGCGCGCTCGTGTGGCGGCACTACACCGTGCCGGAACCGGTCGAGGTCGGCACGTGGCCCAACGGCGCCAAGCGGTTCGAGCCGTCCGGCGCCGGCGTGTGGAGCTCGCCCGCGATCGACCGCAGGACCGGCACGCTCTACGTCGGCACCGGCCAGAACTACACCGGCAAGGCCGGCGAGTTCGACTCGCTGCTGGCGCTGGACACCCGGACCGGCGCGGTGAAGTGGACCAACCAGGTGACCGACGCCGACACGTGGCGCGATGCGTGCAACGACCCCGATCCCGAGGGGTACTGCCCAGGGCTCAAGGACAACACGAACCTCGACTACGACATCGGCGCGTCGCCGAACCTGTTCGAGGTCGGCGGCCGTCAGCTCGTCGGGGTCGGCCAGAAGTCCGGTGTGTACCACGTGTTCGACGCGAGGACCGGCCAGGTCGTGTGGCGGCGGCTGCTCGGCACGCCGTGGCCCAGCGGCGGTATCGGCGGCATCCAGTGGGGCGCGAGCTACGACGGCAAGCGGCTCTACATCGCCACCTACGTCGCGAGCCCCGGCAAGCTGTTCGCGGTGGATCCGGCCACCGGCACGGTGCTGTGGGAGACCCCGGAGCCCGCCGACGGGTGCACGACCGGAGGCGCCGTCGGTCTGAAGGTCTGCGTGCCGGCTCATGGGGTTGCGGTGTCCAGCACGCCCGGCGTGGTGTGGCTGGGCGCGGAGGACGGCAAGTTCCGCGCGTACGACGCGAAGACCGGCCAGATCCTCTGGACCTACGACACGATCCAGGACGTCACCGGCGTCAACGGGCTGACCGGTCGCGGCGGCAACATGGCGGGGCCCGGCACGGGCGCGGTGGTGTCGAACGGCATGGTCTACGTGCAGTCGGGCTACTTCGGGCAGGACAACAGCCCGTACGGCCGAGTGCTGCTCGCGTTCGGCCTGTAAGCGGACCTTCCGCCCGCTGATCGCGCCCGAACCCGGCGCGCCAGGTGCTCGATGAACGGGGGTCACGGCATCAGCTTCGCGCGCACGGAGTCGGTCGGCAGTCCGGCTTCCGCGCGCAGCTCCAGCGCTCTCTGCCAGGCACGGCGAGCCGGCTCGGCGTCACCCATGGCCGCGTGGGTGTCGCCGAGCTGCTCGTAGGCGGAGGCCTCCAGCGGGAGGTCGCCGCCCGTGCGGAAGTGCGCGGCGGACTCGGCGAACGCGTGCGCGGCCCGTTCGAGGTCGCCCAGCCCGAGGTAGCCGGTGCCGAGGTTGTCCCACGTCTCGGCCTGGCCGATCACGTGGCCCATCGCCTGCCACATCCGCATGACGCGTTCGCCGTACTCGACGGCCGTGGCGTAGTCGCCGATCTTGCCGTAGCCCCACGCCAGCCCGGTCAGCGCGTTGGCCTGGCCGTACTCGTCACCGCACTGCTCGAACAACGCGAGCCCGCGCCGCGTGTGCTCGAGCGCCTCGGGGATCCGGTCGTCCGGGCACAGCATCGCGATGTTCAGCAGCGCCTCGCCCTGACCGGCCGGGTTGCCCTCGAACACCTCCAGCGCCCGTTCCAGCACGGCCCTGGACTCGTCGAGCCGGCCGACCCTGGCGAGCCCGCGGGCCAGGTTGATCAGCGTGCGGCCCAGGCCGTCGGTGTCGTCGAGCTGTTCCAGCGCGGCCACCGCGAGCTGCTGGGACGTCAGCAGGTCCTGGTAGTGCGCCTGCCGGTCCAGGACGTCGGCGAGCGTCCACCCCATCAGCCAGGTCTGCGCCGGGGTGCCGTGGGGCATCGCCGACATCAACGCGGGGTGCTCCGCCATCAGCCACGCCAGCGCCTCCTCGTGCGTGTGGATCGGCGTGACCACAACACCTTCCGCCGGTGGCGGCGTGGCCGGGCGGTGGCGGCTGGGCGTGAACACGACGGCGGCTTCGACGCCGGTGAGCGCGAGGTGGTCGAACAGCCGGGTGAGCGCCTCGTCGCGTTCGTCCGGTCCCGCCAGTTCGGCCGCGTAGTCGCGCAGCAGGTCGTGGCACGTGAACCGGCCCGGCTCGGGCTCGTCGAGCAGGTGCGCCCTGGCCAGTTCCCCCAGCAGCGACTCGGTCTCCGGCAGCGCCAGGCCCGCCAGGGACGCGGCACCGGCGAGGCTGATGTCCGGACCGGGCATCAGGCCGAGCAACCGGAACAGCCGCAGCGCCGCGGGGCTGAGCGCCTTGCAGGAGTGGGAGAACACCGACCGCAGGTCCGCGGTGACGTCATCGTCGTCGGCGAACGCGTCGAGGTCGGCCAGCTCGTCCGCCAGCGCCGCCAGCGGGAACTCCGGCTGCGTCGCCGCCCGTGCCCCGGCGACCGCGAGGGCCAGCGGCAGCCGCGCGCACCGGCGGACCACGGTGTCGACCGCCTCCGGTTCGGCACGGGCGCGGTCGTGGCCGATCCGGGCGGCCAGCAGCTCGCGGGCGTCGTCGGGAGGCAGCAGGCCCAGCGACAGCGACCGCGCCCGGTGCGTCGGCCTGAGCGCGGTCCGGCTGGTGATCACCACGTGGGTGTTGGGCGTGCGCGGCAGCAGCGGTTCGATCTGGTCGGCATCGGTGGCGTTGTCCAGCACCATCAGCACCCGCTTGCCGGCGAGCGCGTCCCGCAGCAGCTCCGACTGCCCGGCCACGTCGTGCGGCACCTTCGCCCGCGGCACGTCCAGCGCCGACAGGAACCGCAGCAGCGCGTCACCGGGGCTCAGCGCCGCGCCGGACGGCCCGAACCCGTGCAGGTTCACGTAGAGCTGGCCGTCCGGGAACCGCTCGGCCGCGCGGTGCGCCCAGTGCACGGCCAGGGAGGTCTTGCCGACACCGCCCGTGCCGGTGATCACCACGACGCCGTTCGGTGCCTGGTCCAGCTCGGCCAGCTCCAGCGCCCTGCCGGTGAACGGTTTGGGCGGCGCGGGCAGCTGCCGCGGCGCCGAGGCGGTCTGCAGCCGCCGGTGCAGCGCGGTGAGCCTGCGGGACGGTTCGGCGCCCAGCTCGTCCGCCAGCCGTGCCTTGACCAGCTCGAACTGCCTGAGCGCGTCGGCCGTGCGGCCGCTGCCGTGCAACGCCTCGATCAGCTGGGCCGCGACGCGTTCGTCCAACGGGCGTTCCGCGGCGAGCACTTGCAGCTCCGGCACCAGCACCTGGTGCTCACCGGCGCTCAGCCGCGCGTCCACGTGGTCGAGCCGCGCCGCCAGCAGCTCCGCGGCGAACTCCTCGCGCCTGCGGCGTGCCCACGGCGTGTCCAGTGTGGACAGCAGGTCCTGCCGCGCCAGCGCCAGCGCCTCCGCGGTCCGGCCGGTGCGCACCAGGTGCCGGAACAGGTGCAGGTCGATCTCCACCGGGTCGACGCGGACCACGTACCCGCCCGCCTCGCGTTCGATCAGGCCGGGCAGCGTCTGGCGCAGCCGGGTGAGCCACGTCCGCATCATCGCGCGGGCACGGGGCGGTGGCGCGTCGCCCAGGACGCGTTCGACCAGGTCGTCGGCGCTGACCACCGCACCGGCGTCGACGAGCAGCACGCCCAGCAGGGCTCCCAGCCGCGTCGGGCCGAGCTCGGTCACGTGGCCGTCCACCCGCGCCGAGACGCCGCCGAACACCGTGAATCGCACGTGATCACGCTACCGGCACGGCCGGAACGTCCCGCAGATCGCCGAACGGCGAAGTTCTAGAGCATTTCTCAGGGTGCTGACAGCAGACTCCAAGGCGCACGAGGCTCAGTGGAATGAGGGAGGTCGCCATGCTGATCGATCGCACCATGCCGCTGGGTACCGCGCTGACCGTCACCCACGCATCAGAGCGTGGACCGCGCACGCACAACGCCGACGCGTACGCCACCGGCCGTCGCACCTTCGTGGTCGCCGACGGGGTGGGTGACTCCGAGGCCGCGGGCGAGGCCGCGCACGCCGCCGCCCAGGCCGCCGCTCTCCTCACCGACCCCGTCGCCGCGATCCTGGCCGCCCGAGACGCGCTGCAGGTGCACAGCGGGGACGCCGTGATCGTGGTCGCCGTGGCCCGTCCGCACGGCGGCTTCGACGTGGCGTGGGCCGGTGACGCCCGTGCGTACGCCTCGGCCGGTGAGGACCTCGTGCAGCTCACGACCGACCACACCGTGGCCGAGTACTTCCGCGAACGAGGCGTGGTGCCGCAACCGCGGCTGGAGCACGTCGTGACGAACACCGTCCGGCACGCCACGCCGGAGAACATCGGACGTGCGGCGACGCGGGCGTCCCGGCTCCTGCTCGCGTCGGACGGCGTCCACGGGCCGTTGGGGCACGGTGGCATCGAGGCGATCATGGCCGGGCACGCGTCGGCCGAACGGCTCGTGCGGGCCGCCCTGTACGCGGGCGGGACGGACAACGCGACGGCGCTGGTCGTCAGCTGACCTTCTTCTTGCCCCGCTTCTTCTTGCTCGCCTCGACGCTGCGCTGCAACGCCTCCATGAGGTCCACGACCCCAGTGGCCTCGGGAGGCTCTGCCTCGACGACGACCTCGCGGCCCTTGCGCTTGTCCTCGATGAGCTTGTTGACGCGCTCGGTGAAGGTGTCGCGGTAGTCCTTCGGACGCCAGTCGTCGGCCATCGACTCGACCAGCGACACGGCCATGTTCAGCTCCTTGCCGCGCGGCGCCCCGCCCTCCGGCAGCACGTCCAGCACGTCCTTCGGGTCCCTGACCTCGTCCGCGAAGAACAGCGTGTGCACGGCGAGAATCCCGTTGTCCTCCTTCAACGCGGTCAGGTACTGCTTGCCGCGCATGACGAACAACGCGATGCCCGCCCGGTTGGTCTTCTTCATCGCCTGCGCCAGCAACAGGTACGGGCGCGAGAACTCGGGCTTGCCCGGCCCGAGCCAGTAGGTCTTCTGGAAGAACACCGGGTCGATCTCGGCGAGGTCCACGAACGCCTCGATGTCGAGCGTGCGCGAGCGGCCCGGTGCGATGTCGTCGAGCTCCTCCGGTTCGACGATCACGTACTCGCCGTCGTCGACCTCGTGCCCCTTGACGATCTTGTCGTAGGGCACCTCGCGTCCGGTGCGCTCGTTGACGCGCTTGTAGCGGATGCGGTCGGACGTCCCGCGCTGGAACTGGTTGAAGTGCACCGTGTGGTCCTCGGTGGCGCTGTACAGCTCCACCGGGATCGTCACCAGCCCGAAACTGACCGACCCGCTCCAGATCGCCCGTGCCATGCAGGTCAGGTACCCGCTCGCGATCGCGTGCAACCTTCCGCGCCCGATCTCGCGCTGGCGCGCTCGTTGTCGATGAAGGGCTCCTTCATCGACCTGAGGTGGAGGAAGGAGCCCTTCATCGAGCACCAGAGTGTCCACTCCGCACTCGAGCCGGGCCGGTACGGTTGGCGGGCGTGAGAGTCGTCGTGCTGTCCGACACCCACGCGCCGCGGTTCTGGAAGCGGTGCCCACCCGCCGTGGCCGAGCATCTGCGGTCGGCGGACCTGATCCTGCACGGCGGTGATGTCTGCGTCGCTCCCGTGCTGGACGAGCTGGCGCAGTACGCGCCGGTGATCGCGGTGTGCGGCAACAACGACGGCCCGGACGTGGTGGCCTGGGGCGCACCGGAGACCGTCGAGCTCGACATCGAGGGGCTACCGGTCGCGATGATCCACGACAGCGGGCAGAAGACCGGCAGGCTCGCCAGGATGCGCCGCCGGTTCCCGTCCGCGCGGCTCGTCGTGTTCGGACATTCGCACATCCCGTGGGACGAGGAGGAGGACGGGTTCCGCGTCTTCAACCCCGGCTCGCCGACGGACAAGCGACGTCAGCCGCACGGCACGATCGGGCTGCTGGACGTGGCGGACGGCGTGCTGCTGGACGCGCGGATCGTGCCGGTGGCCCAGGCGGCGAGCCGCGGTCCCAGAAGCTCGTAGACGCGCGGGTCGAAGCCCATGCCGGTGTGCGTGCTGTGCACCTCGACGCACTCGGCGTACGGGTCCAGGCACAGCCGCCACGGCACGATGCCGTCCGAACGGGAGTAGATGGAGATCGCGGGCACCCGCAGCGGTTCGGCGAGGATCTTCACGTGCTCCTCGAAGCACGGGCCGCCCAGGCAGTCGTCGTCGAGCAACCCCGGCACACCCGCGGAAGCCAGCCGTGCCAGGAACCTCGCGATCCGCATGACGTTGGGATGCGCGCCCATCGGGTCCAGCACGGGACTGCCCAGCATCACCAGGCCGCGCACCAGGTCTGGCCGCCGGGCGGCGGCCAGGCGCGCGATGCCGCCACCACGGCTCTGGCCGAGCAGCACCGCCGGACGACCGGTGCGCTCGGCGTGCTTCTCGGTGCGGCGCACCAGTTCCGCCAGCAGGTCGCCGGTGCAGCCGACGGTGAACCCGACGCCCGCGCTCGCCGGCACGTAACCACGCGCCCGCAACCACGACGCGGCAGGCAGCAGGCTCACGTCACCCGCCCCGAAACCGGGCGCCAGCACGACACCCAAACCCTTGCCCTGACCGGGATCCGCGCCCCGCCACACCGGGTGCCGCAGCAGCTTCGGCACGTCCCAGAGCGCGCGAACGACGCTTTCCCGTGCGGTAGAACGCATCCCGTCGAACATGACACTGGTTTGCCAGCCGTTCGCGGGACAAAACCTGTCAGAAGTGGACCGCGATTTCCGCGCCGAGTTTGGCGCCGTTCATCAGTTCGAGGTCGTCGCCGCTCCAGAACCGGCCGGGGTCGTACCAGTTGGGCCGCCGTTTCGGCAGCAACCCCATCTCCTCGTACGTGATCGCGACGATCTCCGCGCAGAACGCGCTCTCCAGCGTGGCGTCCGCCTTGGGCCGCAACGGAACGCGGCCGCGCAGCCACCGCGAGGCGAGCTTCGCGGTCGAGGGGAACGGCGTGCCGTCGAGCCGTGCGACCGTCCGCAGTGCCGCGTCCTCCATCTCGCGCGTCACCGGGTGGTCGAGCTGCCGCAGCCACGCCCGCTGGTTGTACCTGTCGTGCCACGTCACCACGGCGTCGCGCAGGTCGTGCAGCTGGGCGCCGCGCTGGTGCGTGCCGGTCCAGATGTCCTTGAGCGACTTGCCGAGCTCGGCGTGCCACATCAGCGGCGGCAGGTCGTCCAGCACGATCGCCATGCCCACGTGGTTGACGGGGCTGTTCGTCATGGCCTGGATCGCCCGATCCGCGGCGCTGCGCCCGCGGAACACCCACACGTCACCGGTGCGGGTCAACTCCACGGCTTCGTCCAGAGAGATCGCCATGAGCCCGTAGCCTAGGCACATGAAGCTCTGGAAGGTGCTCGGCATCGCCGCGTTCGCCGGTGTCGCGGCGAGCGGCGTGCTGGTGGCCCGCAACCAGCGCCGCCGCGCCGCCTACACCCCCGACCAGGTCAGGGAACGTCTGCACGAACGGCTGAGCGAGGCCTCACGAGCCTCTGGGTGAGGAAGAACGCCGCGCGGTCGAGTGCGTCGTCGGCCTCGTCGAGGACCCCGGTGAACGCCTGGAACACGTGCGGCACGTCGGCGGTGACGTCGAGGATCACGTCGACTCCGGCGGCCCTGGCGCGCTCGGCCATGCGCGTGGAGTCGTCCAGCAGCACCTCGTTGGTGCCCACCTGCAGCAGCATCGGCGGGAAGCCCGTCAGGTCGGCGAACAGCGCGGGGCTGACGAGCTCGTGGCGCGGATCCTGCCCGGCCAGGTAGAGCGCGCTGGTGCGTTCGAGGCTCTGGCGCGTGAAGAACGGGTCGGCGTCCTCCTTCGCGTCCATGCTCTCGCCGGTCCGGGTGACGTCCAGGCCGGGGGAGAAGGCCACGATCGCCGCCGGTGCGGGCAGTCCCGCGGCGCGCGCCGCCAGGCAGGTCGTGACGGTCAGGCCGCCGCCCGCGGAGTCGCCGGCGAACGCGATGGACGCCGGGTCCTCGCCGGCGTCGAGCAACGCGCGGTAGGCCGCCACCGCGTCGTCGATCGCGGCGGGGAACGGGTGCTCCGGTGCGAGCCGGTAGTCCAGCGAGAACGCCCGGAACCCGGTCCTCGCCACCAGGCTCCCGGTCAGCGACAGCGCGGTCTCCGGCGAGCCCACGACGTAGGAGCCGCCGTGGAAGTACAGGATCGTGCCGGCGCGCTGGTCGTTCGCTCGCTCGACCAGCAGGGCCCGTCGTGACCCGAGCACGGTGTCCTCGGTCCTGATCCCGTCCGGAACGGTCATCGCGGCCATCATCGCCGCGAAGCCCGTTCGCAGCTGTTCGACCGACAGCGGTCCCTCTGGTTGTGGCCGCTCGCGCAGCATCGTGTCGATCTTCGCCCGCTGTTCCCTGCTCATGAGCACCCCCGGTTCAAGTACATGCCGCTACAGTATATGCCGTGGCATCTAAATTTCCGGTCGACCCGCAGGCCCTGTTCGCCGACCTCGTGCGCTGCGAGACGCGGCTGTACAACGCGCTGAACGACCGGCTGCGGGAGCGGCACGGGATCGTCACCTCGCAGTACGAGTTCCTGCGCTTCCTGCGTGAGCACCCGGAGTCGCGGGTGGCCGACCTGGCTGCGGAGTTCGCCGTCGGCATCGGGGCGACCAGCAAGGGCGTGGACCGCCTGGAGCGGCTCGGCCTGGTTTCGCGCCTGCCCAACCCGGCGGACCGCAGGTCGTCCCTGCTGGTCCTGACCGACGACGGCGTGCGCTTGGTCGACGCCGCCGAGCTGACCTTCACCGAACGGGTGACCGAGCTGTTCGGCCTGGTCGGCGAACACTCCCGGGCGGCCGCCGAGTTCCTGTCGCTGCTGCGCGTCGCACTGGAGCGCGACCGCGTCGGGACGCCTACCGGCTGACGGCTTCCCGGAGCGGGCTCGGGACGAACCGGTAGGCCACGAGGGACGCCAGCGCCAGCAGCGCGGCGGCGACCAGGGCCGTGCCCTGCATCGCCTCGGTGAACGTGCCCGCGCGAGCCCACGCCGACAGCACCGTGCCGAGCACCGCGATGCCCAGGGCCGCGCCCAGCTCGTAGGCCGTCTCCGACACCGCCGACGCCGCTCCGGCCTTGTCCGCGGGCACGGCGGACACCACCGCGTCCGTGGTCAGCGTCAGCGCGAGCCCGACCCCGGCACCGACGACCACCAGTGCCACCGCGATCGCGCCGTACCGCGCCGAGAACCCGACGATCGCCAGCCCGCCCGCGCTGACCAGCAGGCCCAGTGCGATCGCGCGGCCCAGGCCGAGCCGCCGCACCGCGGGCCCGATCAACGCGATCACCAGCACGCCGGCGGCTCCCAGCGGCAGCTCGCGCAGCCCGGCCTGCAGCGGTGAGTAGCCCAGCACGTTCTGGAAGTACTGCGACAGGAAGAACACCAACCCGGTCAGGGCGAACACCGCGATCATGGTCGCGCCCACCGCACCGCTGAACGCCGGACTGCGGAACAGCGACACGTCGAACATCGGGTGCGCGGACGTCTGCTGCCGCCGCACGAACAGCCGCAGTCCCGCCATGCCGACGAGCGCGGCCAGGAGTGCCGTCCACGACGGCCCGGCCAGCGCGAACTCCTTGACCGCGTACACCAGCGGCACCACGCCCACCGCCGACAGCGCGGCCGAGGCCAGGTCGAACGGGCCCGGTGCCGGGTCCCGGCTCTCCGGCAGCCACCACGCGCCGAACACCAGCAGCAACACCATCACCGGCAGGTTGATCACGAACACCGAACCCCACCAGAAGTGCTCCAGCAGCACGCCGCCGACCAGCGGCCCCAGCGCGGCACCGGCCGTGGCCATCGCCGCCCACACCGCCACCGCCCGCGTGCGCTCGACGGGGTCGGTGAACAGGTTGCGGATGATCGACAACGTCGACGGCATGATCGTCGCGCCCGCCACGCCGAGCAGGGCGCGGGCCGCGATCAGCCAGCCCGCCGACGGTGCGAACGCGGCCAGCAGCGACGCCGCCCCGAATCCGGCGGCGCCCGTGAGCAGCAGCTTCTTGCGGCCGATCCGGTCGCCGAGCGTGCCCATCGTGACGAGCAGACCGCCCAGCACGAACGAGTAGACGTCACCGATCCACAGCACCTGCGCGGGGGACGGCGCGAGGTCGTGCTGCAGGGCGGGAATCGCCAGGGCGAGCACCGTGGCGTCCACGGCGATCAGCAACAACGCGAGGGCCAGCACGCCCAGAGCCGCCCACTTCCGCATGAGATCTCCTTAGCCGACCATCTGGTCTGCAAACTAACGTACCGTCCAGACGGTCGGCAGAGCAAACGACTAGGTTGATCACATGCCCGGAGAACAGCGCAACGCGCCCCGCACTCGCCGTGAAGTGATCGAGGCGGCCGCGCGCGCGTTGACCGCACACGGGCCCGGAGTCAGCCTCGACACGGTGGCCAAGGAGGCCGGCGTGTCCAAAGGCGGCCTGCTGCACCACTTCCGCAGCAAGCAGGCGTTGCTCGTCGGCCTGATCGACGAGTGGTTCGACCGCTACGACAGGATCGTCGAGAGCCTGCTCGAACCGGAGGACACCCCAGGCCGGTGGACCCGCGCGCACATCCGCGCGACGTTCACGCCGGACGACCTGTGGTCTCACCCGTCTGTCGTAACGGCGTTGCTCGGCGTTCCGGAACTGCAGCAGCGACTGGACGTCGCCGCGACCCGCTGGCGGCAGCAAACCGATTCCGACGGGCTGCACCCGCAGCGCGCGGACCTCATTTCCCGGGCACTCGACGGGGTGACACTCGAAGATCTGCTGTGGCGCGGCCAGGAGACCCCTGAGAAACGCGCATACACCCGTGACCTGCTGCTGAAGCTCACCGAGCAGTCCGGGCCGCTCGTCTGAAGTTTGTTTGTGAAGCGTTGTCAACCGGAACAGCGCTGACACCGGACAACGAAATCTGCGTACCGTCGGAAGTGGTTGCACTCCGGGGGGAAGCAAATGCCAATCGTGTTGTCCGAATCCGCGCCCAGGGGCCGCGGGCTGACCATTCTCTTCGAGTTGGAAGATCTCGCGCGCACGCGGTTCGCGCCCGCACCGCTGCCGATGTACGAGCTGGTGTTCACGGTGCACAGCGGCGACTGGGACCGCATGCTGCTGCCGCAGATCCGCCCGCTCGCCGAACTGGTGCGGCCGGGACGGTTCATCCCGGACTTCTTCAACTCCGCGCGCCCCGACTTCGACGAGGCCGTGCGCCAGGTGCTCGACGTGCCGCCCACCCGCGTGCGCGACCAGATCGCGAACATGCTCGGCACGACGTCGCCGTGGCTGCGCTCGTACGCCGCGGGCACCCCGACCTCGCGTCAGGACCTGCGCTCGGCGCTGCGGGCGGGCTTCCGGGACCTGCTCGGGCCGACCTGGCCGGAGACGCGCCAGGCGTTCGACGCCGAGGTGCGGCTGCGCTCGTCGCAGGCCCTGTCGCGCGGGCTGGGCGGCCTGCTCGGCAGCCTCCACCCGTCGATCTCCTGGACCTCGCCCGCGCTGCACGTCGAACTGTCGTGGGACACCGAGATCTCGCTGCGCGGCACCGGAATGCTGATCGTGCCGGTGCTGCACGGCCTGACCCGCCCGGCGGTGTCGATGTTCGCCGAACCCCAGCCGCTGCTCTTCTACCCCGTGGCGGCCGCGCAGCCCAGCGGGGCCAGCCTCGAACTGGCCCTCGGCCGCACCCGGACGCTGGTGCTGCGCGCGCTGACGTCCGAACGCACCACCACCGAGCTCGCCAAGCACGTGGGCATCAGCCTGCCCACCGCCTCACAACACGCGACCGCCCTGCGCACCGCGGGCTTCGTGTCCACGCACCGCAACGGCAGGTCGGTCCGCCACCGCCTGACCAGACGCGGCTGGGAACTGCTCACCTGACCCTGGGAGGCCCGCATGCCCGCGTTGCCGCGGTACCGCACCGACCCGAGCCCCCGTGCGCTGGCCGCCCGCCTGCGCGCGCTGCTCACCGCCCAGGTCCCCACCGCCTGCGGCGTCTACGCGGGCCTCGCCGCTCCCGTTGACGCGTCCCCGCTGCACGCCCGGATCACCCACGCGATGGCGTCCGCGTTCGTGACCGGCGCTTCCGCGGCCGTACCGCGCTTCGAACCACCACCGTCCGCCCAGCTGCGCCTGCTGACCGCGGCGAGCTGGGGCCGGCTCGACGGCGTGGGCGCCGACCTGACGACGTTCCCGGTCGACCTCGCCTCCGAGCTGTGGTGGCGCGTGCACGAACGCGCCTCGGGCTCGCTGCGCACCGCCGAACGCCGCGTCGCCTGCGACCTGCTGTTGCGCCTGGGCTACCCGCACCGCGCGGCCTCGGTGATCGGCCTTTCCGTCATCGACGCGCGCCACCACGTGCTCTCACCCGACCTCGCGGTGGAAGAGCTCGCCGTCCTGCGCTGCCACGTCCCGGCGTCCGCGGTGGAGTCCATGGCACTGCGCGGCGCCCGGTCGGACCTGCCGCCCTCGATCCGCCGCGAGCTCGCCCTGTTCGTGGTGTTCCGCAACGCCGCCCGCGGCGCCGACTCCACCTCCCTGCGGTCGGGCGCGGCCCTGGCGGTGAAGGCGTCGTCGGAACTGCCCGCCACCGCCCTTCACCAGGCGCGCCTGCACCGCGCGCTCGCCTCCGTCCCGTTCGTGCGCCACGACATCGCGGAAACACACCGACTGCTCGGCCGCGCCCTGGAATGCCTGACATCCGTCACGCCGGCCTCCGCCTTCGACCGGTTGGCGTGGGCGGACGAGGCCTACGCCCTGCACTGCTTCCTCGCTCTCAGCCACCTGGCCGTGGGCCTGGCCGCCCGCGCCGTCGGCTACACCGACGAACTGGTCGCGCTCAGCCCAGGCGACGACCGCACCTGGGCACTGCGCGGCGACGCCCTGGCCGCGTCCGGCCGCCTGGACGACGCCCTCGACGCCTACAACCGCGGCGTGTCACTCGGCGGCTGGGGCGCCGCACGAGCCGCGTACCTCCGCGGCTTCGTGCTGGAACTGCTCGGCCGCCTGCCGGAAGCCGCCGAGTCCTACGTGCTGGCGCAACGCATCGACCCGACCGCCTCCGTCTCAGCGAGCATCGGCCGTGACCAGCAACCGCAGATGCGCACTGAACCAGGTGGCCGCGGCCGGTCCGTCGGCGAACGCCGCGACCCCGGCCGCCGCCGTGCGCAGCCCCGTGCGGTGCAGGTGAGCGCCGACCTCGCGCACGCGGGCGAGCAGGCCGTCCGTCAGGTTGTCCAGGCCTCGATGCGCCGCATCGGCTAACACCGTCAGCGCACCGTCCACCGCCGCGCTCAACTCATCCGCCGGTGTCGCGCCCGGCGGCAGGGATTGGCGTGTGGGGTCGGCGGCGAGATCCGGCACGACCACGCCGCTGTCGGTGTGGACGGCGATCGGGTCGATCACCAGGGTGCCGCGGTGCCTGCGGACCGTGCCGGTGATCGTGGTCGGGTTGGCGCGCAACGCGGTGGCGAGGGCGTCGAGGGCGTGCGGGGCGACAGCTCGGTGAGCGGCTTCGAGGAAGCAGCGGGTCCGGGGCGTCGACGGCTGGTCACCGTGCGGAGCGTGGTGCAGCGTGGCCGTCAGGCGTTGCGCCGCTGGGTCGTAGGCGAGGCCGGACACCTCGGTGACCCTGACCGCGCGCACCAGCTCCGCCTCCACTCTCGCCCGCACCTGGCGCGGCGGCAGTTCCGCCAGGTGTGCGGCGGCGGCCCCGTAGTCGTCGATCACCAGCGCCTGCGGCAGGTCGTCCCAGGAGGTGCCGACCGGCGTGAGCGAGGTTTTCGCGACACGGCTCGTCTTCAGCGCCACGGATCGGCTCGCGTTGCGGGTGGCCGACTCGGAGACGACGTTCGACACGGCCAGTTTCTGGGCCGTGCGCAGGGCGGTCTCGCGTTGCACCAGGACCACGTCGCCTGAGGCGAAGTAGACGTCGGCGGTGGTGGCGGTGCGCAGGCGGGCGCCCAGGGCGGTCAGGCGGACCCGGCGCAGCGGGGTCTCGGCGGGTTCGTCGAAGCCGAGGACTTCGGCGCGCGGGCCCGTCGCGGTGGTGCGCGCGTGCAGTTCGGTGAGCAGGGCGGCGAACTGGGTCGAGTCGTAGTCCGCGCTGCGCCGGCGGTACGCGGTCAGCTGGGCGAGCAGATCCGTGATCACGGCGGCCGGCCAGTGCAGGCGCCCGGCGGTCAGGTCGCGGTGCAGGCGTTGCCAGGCGACGTCGAGGACCTCGCTCGCGTTCGCCGCTCCGTCGAGGAGCAGCTGGTCCAGCAGATCGGTGACGGCGGTCAGATCTGTTGCGGTGGTGGGAGATCCGCCGACGTCGACCGTGTCGGTGCCGTGGGCGTCGGCCGCGCGGAACGCCCAGACCGCCAGCGCCGTCGCCTCGTCGCGGTTGACCGCGTCGGTGTGGACGTAGGCCAGGTCGCCGGGCACGAGGAACGTCACCGTGCAGGTGGGCAGCTCGGCCTGGGCGGTCCGGTCGTCGGCGGTCGGGCGGCGGAGCTTGGCGCGGTAGCCCGCCTGGAGCACTCGGCGGGCTCGGCGGAGGGTGCGTTCGCCCAGCAACGCCGCCAGGTCCTCGTCGGTCACCGCGGCCGGCGACCACAGTTCGACCGGGGCGCTCGGCTCCCGGGTGCGCTGGTAGGCGAGGACCACCGCGATGCGGTGCCGGCACACGCCTGTCGCACCGCAGCTGCATCGCGCGGCGTCGAGCGTCGTGCTCGGCGGCAAGGTCGTGACGGTGCCGTCCGGGAACTTGCCCTGGACGGTGCCGGACGGGTCGGTGTCGAGGGCCGGCACGGCACCGGCGTCGAGTTCCTTGGCGGCCCGCTTCACCAGGCCGCGGTTGGCCAGGGCCGCCAGCGCGTCCGGGGTCAGGGCCAGCAGGTCGGGTCTGGTCACGCGAGCTTCTCCGCAACGAATTCCGCTAGTTGGCCTGGGGTCATCGCGCCGACGTGGGCGCCCACGTTCGCGAGGCGTTGCGCCAGCACGCGGTCGTAGTCCGGATTCGCCTCCTCGTCCAGCGCCGCGAGGCACAGCACGTGGGTGCCCTGTTCGCACAGGCCCTTCACCGTGCGGACGAGGTGTTCGGAGTTCCCGCCCTCGTAGAAGTCGCTGATGATCGCGACGATCGCCCGGCGCGGACTGTCCACGAGACTCGCCCCGTAGGCGGTGGCTTTCGCGATGTCGGTGCCGCCGCCGAGCTGGACCTTCATCAGCAGCTCGACCGGGTCCGTCACGTCCGAGGTCAGGTCGACGACGTTGGTGTCGAACGCGACGAGGTGCGTCTTGAGGCCGGGCAGGTTCCACAGGCAGGCGGCGGTGACGGCCGAGTGGATCACCGAGCTCGTCATCGACCCGGACTGGTCGACCAGCAGGACCACCTGCCACTGCTCGACGTGCCTGCGCGTGCGGGAGAAGAACTTCGCGTGCTCTATCGACAGCTTGCGCTCCTCCGGCTGGTAGCGCTGGAGGTTTGCCCTGATCGTGGCGCGGAACTCGAAGTTGCGCGAGTTGCGGTGGATGCTCGGCCGGCGCGACCTCGTGCCGCTGAACGCCTGCCGCACCTCGGTCCTCAGCTTCTCCATCAGCTGCCGGACGACCGCCTCGACGATCTTGCGCGCCATCGCGAGCACGGCGGGGTTCATCAGGTGCTTGGTCCGCAGCACCGCGCGCAGCAACGCCGGGTTCGGCTCGATCCGTTGCAGCACATCGGGATCCGTGACGACGTCGGTGATCTCGTAGCGCTCGACGGCGTCGCGCTCCAGGCGTTCGATCGTCTCCCTGGGGAAGAGCCGGTGCACCTGGTCCAGCCAGTCGACGGTCTGCAGCACCGAGTCCGCGTCGCCACCCCTGCGCACGCCGCGTTCGGCGAGGCCGGGATCGCGGCCGTAGAGCCACTCCAGCGCGGCGTCCCTGGCCGCGCCGTCGGCCTGCAGACCGCCGGTGCACCGGGAGGCGGGCTCGCCGAGGATCAGCCGCCAGCGTTCCACGTCCGTCATGCCAGGCCGCCTTTCACCAGCAACGCGTCCACGCGCTTCTCCACCGCCAGCGCTTCGGCCACGACCAGCGGATCCGCGGCGAGACGGGTGACGCTCCGCGCGTCGCCCGCGACGCCGCGGTGGTCCAGGACGGTGACCGCGATCGTCTCCCGTTCCCTGGGCGGGAAGTAGGTGAAGGCGAGCCGCAACGCGGGCAGCGCCACCAGGAACTCCTCCTCGGTCATCGCGCTGACCAGCTCGTCCAGCACGCCCACCAGCTCGGGGCTCGCCAGCACCTCCTCCCGCGCCACCGCGAAAAGCCCGGCCAGCCAGTCGCCGAGCGCGTCGATGCCGCGCACCTTGCGCACGTCCGGCTGCGTGCCCAGCGCCCACGCGAGGCCGAGCGCCGCGCCGCGCAGGTCCGGCGGTGCCTGCACGTCGTTGCTCACGCGCGTCGCCACGCCCGTGACGTCCGCGATGTCCAGCGACAGCGCGGCTTTCGCATGCAGCACGGCGTCCCTGGTCGCCGCCATCGCCCGCAGCCGGTTCTCGTCGGCCGGGGCCGGACCGCCGTGCAGGCCCTCGATCAGCCACAGCACCCTGGCCGTGCCGGTGTCGATCACCGCGCCCAGCAGCGGGTCCTTCGCCGTGCCGAACAACCTGTCGTGCCGCCACAGCCCGAGCACGCCGCTGAGCACGTGGCCGAGCGCCGCGAGATCACCCGTCTCCCGCACACCCTCGTCGAGGGACTCCTTGACCTTGCCCGACAACGTCGTGATGCCGCACAGCACGGCGTCGAACAGCACCTCGGCCAGGTGGTCCAGCTGGGCGTGCCGCGAGCGTCGTTCCAGCACCGCCCCGGCCGCTTCCGCCAGGGTGGCGCCGTTCTCGGCGGCCTCGATCAACGCGGCCAGCCGCTCCTCGACCGGTTTGAGCACCCACTGCTCGTCGAGCTGCGGCCGCGAGCCCTGCGACGGCCCGCTCGTGCGGTCGAAGCCGGGAATCCGCAGCACCCGGAGCCGGTGCAGGATCCTGCTGCGCTCCAACGCCTTCGGGTCGGTGAGGTCGAGGGCGACCTCGCCCTCCCCGTCGAGACCGTGCTCGCGGAGCAGGTGCAGCACGGCGTCCACCAACGGCGGCGCGGGGGTGTCCGGGTGCAGCCGCCCGACCCCGTCGCCCCGCAGCGCCGCGATCATCTCGACGAGCGCCGGGTGCGCGCCGGGCTGCAGGGTGCCGCGTCGTGTCCACGGTGGCGGCTGGGTGAGGTCCTCGGAGATCAACGCGCTGGTCAGGCCGTCGAGCACGTCGGTGCGCGCCAGGTTCTCGTGCCCGCGCAACCGCGCGAGGGCACCGGCCTGGGTGTGCGCCGCGATCAGGTCCGCGGTCGACACCGGTTGTTGCTCGCGGCGCAGCCGCGTCGCCACCGACTCGATGAGCCAGTCCGCCGCGCGCTGCGGCCCGTTCTCCCACACCTGCTGGTAGTAGCCGGGGGAGGGCATGCCGGACTGGTAGCCGGTGAACGCGTCCAGCCGCGCGTGCGAGTACGGCACGAGATAGCTGGCGCCCCGTTCGCGCTCGGGCACCTCGGGCCACTCCGCGTCGCCGTCGAGCATGGCCCTGAGCGCCGGCGTGTGGAAACCACCGGTGACCACGACGACCGGCCGCCCACCGGCGTGCTTCACCGCCGCCCGCACCCACCTCGCCATGTACGCCTCGCGCGCCGCGTCCCCCTCGTCGGCGGTCGCCGTGCCGCGCAGCAGGTCGAAGTACTCGGCCAGCCCCCGCGGGTCCTCCTCGGCCTCGAAGAGGTGGTCCCACAGCACGTCCACGTTGTCGACCGCGAACTCCCGGCACAGCCGCTCGACGACCTCGGCGTACCGCAGCTCGGCGTCGGCGTACCGGTTGGTGACGTCGTGGAACGCCTTGTGCCACGCGGGCAGGTCGATGAACCTCACCTCGGCGTGGTGCCGCCGGGCCTCGGTGATCGCCACCCACTCCGGCGAGTAGTCGCAGAACGGCGACCACGACGCGTGCTCGTCGGAGTAGCTGAACAACGCGACCGGCAGCTCGTGCCCGAGCAGCAGCTCGTCGATGCGCTCGTTGAAGTCCGCCGGTCCCTCGATCAGCACGTACGCGGGCCGGTGGCGTTCGATGGTGGCGGCGACCAGCCGGGCACAGGCGGGACTGTGGTGCCGGACGCCGACGAACACGGCCCCCATCAGCCGGGCAGCAGGTGCCGGGCGCGGTGCAGCTCCTGCCACTGCTTGCCCTTGCGCCGCGGCGCGTGCTGCTCCAGATACCTGCGCAGCCGAGCCAGGTCCTCCGCGTTGTCCTTGGCCGCCGTGCCCGCCAGGCACTCGACGACGTCGGCCGCGGTCCCCGCCTCACCGCGCAGGAACCACCCCCGCAGCCCCACCGCGTGCGCCACCGACACCGCCTCCGCCGTGCTCATGACCGTGGTGAGCCGATCGGTGCCCTCCCGCAGGTCGCGGAACGTCCTGACGAGCACCTCCAGCACGTCCCGCTTCGGCGCGAGCTGCACGCCGGAGCGTTCCAGCAGCTTCGCCGCCTCCTGCTCGACCAGCGCGAGCTCGGTGTCGAAGTCGGCGATCGGGAAGACCGTCTCGAAGTTGAACCGCCGCTTGAGCGCCGCGCTCATCTCGTTGACACCCCGGTCACGCGTGTTGGCCGTGGCGATGACGTTGAACCCGTCCTGCGCGAACACCATGCCGTCCGGTCCGTTCAGCTCACCGATCGCCATCACGCGGTCGGACAGCATCGACAACATGCAGTCCTGCACCTCGAGCGGGCACCGGGTGATCTCCTCGAACCGCACGACCTTGCCCTCGGCCATGCCGCGCAGCATCGGCGCGGGCACCAGCGACCGAGGCGACGGCCCCTCCGCCACCAGCAGCGCGTAGTTCCACGAGTACTTGATCTGGTCCTCGGTGGTCGCCGCGCCACCCTGGATCGTCAGCGTCGACTCACCGCAGACCGCCGCCGCGATCAGCTCGGACAGCAACGACTTGGCCGTGCCCGGCTCGCCCACGAGCATCAGGCCCCTGCTGGTGGCCAGCGTGACCAGCGCTCTGTCCACAAGCGACGGATCACCGACGAACTTCTTGCTGATGCCCCGTTTCTCGTCGCCCACCACGAACCGGCGCGCGGCCTCGAGGCTCAACGCCCAGCCGGGCGGCCTGGGCGCGGTGTCGTCGTCGCGCAGCCGCGCGAGCTCGTCGGCGTACCGGACCTCGGCCGGCGGGCGCTGCATGGTCTGGGTGCTCGTCATGACTGCAGGGACTCCAGTTCGGAAAGGACCTCGGAGAGAGTGATCGGGTCGGCGTCGAAGGTGCGCGGCGCGTTCTTCGGCGCAGACCAGTCGCCGGTGCCGGTGGGGGAGAACCACAGGTCGGGGAAGCTGACCTCGGGGAACTCGTCGACGGCGCCGACGGCGATCCCGGGGTCGAGGGAGACGACCAGCGCGCCGCCGCCGGGCAACGGCCTCGTCATCCAGCACTCGACGCCCGCGTCCTGCGGCTCGCCGCGAACCCAGCCCCTCTTGGTCAGACCGAGGACCTTGCCGATCGGATGCGGCGCGCCGCAGTACTTCCTCAGGTGCGGGAGCAGGGCCTCGCCGGGTGGGACGAGGTGGACCGGACGGCCGAGCTGCGGGAACGGCTGGAGGATCTCGTAGTCGGCGAACACCTCACCCCACGTCGACACCGAGCCGGGGAGATCGACCGGGTGGGCGACGCGGACGGTCGCGTCTGCCGGCAGCGTGATCTCCTCGTCGTTCACGTCGGCCGGCGTGCGGTCCTCGGCCAGGCGGAAGGCCAGGCCTTCGCCGGTGATCCAGACGAGCCTGCGGACCAGGTGCCAGAGCAACGGGTGCGCGGCCAGGATCGTGTGGAACTCCTCTGCGCTCCACGTGCGCTGGTCGACCATCGCGCGTTCGAGGCGGCGGATCTGGTCGGCCGCGATCGTGCGGACGTCCTTCTTCAGCGCGCTGAACCGCTTGTGCTCCAGCGGTGCCTTGTCCTGGTCGTCCTTCGCGGCGGGTTTGGGGAGGTCCTTGCGGCGCTTGCCGTCCGGGTCGAGCACGTAGGGCTTGAGCTGCTCGTCGAAGCCGACGGTGAACTGGCGCGGACCGTAGTCGATCACCAGGGTCGCCGCGTCGTCGAGGCCCAGGCGCGGGACCAGGCGGTCGGACAGCTGGTCGCGCGACAGGCCCAGCTCGGCGGCGATCTGGGCGACCTTCTCCTGGGCACGGGTCTTGAGCCCCTTGAAGGACACCTTCTCGGCGATGCTGTTCAGGTGTGAGAGGGCGACCTCGGTGCCGATGTCGGCCAGCACGTCGAGGCCGGCGACCGCCCTGGCGTGCTGGCTCTCGCCCGGCCAGGCGCGAACCAGCGGCGACAGGGCCCGAACCGTGGAGTCGTCGCCGAACCAGCCCAGCGCGTTCAGCGCCCAGCTCTCCTTCGACGGGGCACCGGCCTTCTGCCACTGCTGGAAGACCGCCCACGCGAACTCCGCCAGCGAGGTGCGGTCGAGCGCTTCACGGGCGATCGCCAGGCCGGCGTAGATCTCGCCGGGCTTGGACAACGCGGCGGTCATCAGCAGATGGCCGGCGGCTTCGGCGGGCAGCGCGTGCCTGCGGTCGCGCAGCAGGACCTGCGGGAGCGGCCGGGTGTCGGCCCACTCGCCGATCACCGGCAGCTTGGCGGGCAGCACGTCGAGCGGGTCGACGGCCAGCACCGCCTCGATCGCGGCCTGTGCACCGCACGATGCGGCGATGCCCGCCACGTCGACGCCGAGGCCGTGCAGGTGGCGGATCGCCGCCTCGGCGTTGCGGCGGGAGACACCCGGTGCGCCGGCCGCTGCGGGGATGAGGAGGCGGGCGGCCTCGTCGCGGTGCCTGGCCAGCCATTCGAGGCCCCAGCGGCGGGGCTGCTTGGTCCGCGCGAACCAGTCGGCCATCACGGCGGCCACCTCGGCGGTGACGAACGGCAGCAGCACCCTGCCGCCCGTGCCGGGCGTGGCGGCGGCGAGCCGCAGCAGGGCGGGCACGGCGTCGACGCCGAACCGGGCGGCGATGCGCCTGCCCCAGTCCTCGGCACCGTAGGCGTAGTTCGGTTTCCACTCCGCGAGCAGGTGCCGCACCGCGTTCTCCGGCGCGATGAGGAACAGGTCGTTGTCGCGGTAGCCGATCCGGCCCGCGTGGTAGTCCTCGAGCAGCTTCTTCCAGTCTTGGTCCGCCCAGTACCACTCGTGCCCCGACTCCAGCCAGGCCTCGCGCTCGCCCGGTTGCCACGCCGTGGACGGGCCGGGCACCGGAAGATCTTTCAGCACCACCGGTTTCACCGGCGGGCGGCGGTGCAGCCACGGCGGTGAGACGAGCAGCGGCGGCAACTGGTCCGCGTCCGCTTCCGGCACCGCCTGGGCCTGAGCCTCGGCGAGCACGGCGGCGGCCTCGGCCGGCACGTCGATCGCCGGGTTCGACAGCAGATGCGCCGTGAGGAGTTGCCGGCTCTCGTCGTCCGACGACACCCGCTTCGCCAGCAGCCGGGCCGCCCGTGCCGGGAACGCCGCCATCGCCGACAGCAACGCCGGGTGCACGTACTTGGTGCCGAGGCGGTCGAGCATGATGGTGAACGCCTCGTCGGTGGGCAGCGCCGCGAGGATCTTGAGCACCAGCTTGCGGCTGTCCGCGCCCTGGTACTCGCGGTCGAGCTCCTCCGCGAGCAACGGCGCGATGGCCGGCCCCAGCACGTACAGCGCGGTGTACAGCACGAAAGGCGAGCTGGGCAGGGAGAGGTCGACCTTGACGAAGTCGTCGTAGCTGCTCGCACTGCACGGCAGCAGCCACCAGCTCGCCCGGTGCGGCAGGGCGCACACCTCGTCGAACCAGTCGGCGCGGGAGGGCACCAGGAACGACCTCCGCTCCTGCACCTCCGGCGTGGCGCTCAGCTCGGCCAGCGCGGCTTCCGCGGCCGCCCGTTGCTCGTCGTCGGCGACCGCGAGCGCGTACCGGACGGCGATCAGCATGTGCCCTCCGACGTCGGTGCGACCCGTGTGGTGGTAGTAGCCGCGACGGTGCCGCAGGCGGACGCCGACCCACTCCTGCCGCCGCTCGTGCCACTCCTCCGTGTACTCCAGCCCGACGAACTCCACGACCGCGACGGCCGCGAACGCCACCCCGTGATCGGCGACCCAGGCGTGCACCGCCGGCAGACCGGCCGCCGTGATCGCCGCGATCGCCGCCGCCCCGACGGGATCGGCCTGCCCGGCGAGGTGGTCGCGGACCGCCTGCACGAGCTCCTGCTCGGAACCGGGTGCGGCCAGCGCGCGCTCGATCACCTCGGCCTTCTCGGCCACCAGCTGCCGGGCCTGCTCGGCCGGCTGCCGGTCGACCGAGAACTCCGGTGCCGGGTGGAAGCCGCGTTGCCGCACCACGTCGCGCAGCCACGCCTTGGGCATCACCCACGCGTCCTCGTCGACGGTGACGGGCGCGGGTTTCGGCGTCGACCGAGGGGTGGTGATGTGCTTGCCGTCGCTGGTGGATGCGGTTGCGGGCGTTGACGCTGATCGGGCAGCGGCCTGGTCCTCGTCGGCGGTGTCGCCACCGGTGGAGGCGTCGACCGGGCGGTAGCCCTTCTTCTCCTTCTCCGCCACCAGCTTCGCGACGTGTGCCTCGGCGGCCTGTGCGGACGGGAACTCCTTGGTCTGGGTCTGTCCGGCCGTGTTCAGCCGTCCGAACCGGACGGTGACCGTCGTCCCGTCCTGACCGATCTCCCAGAACTTCGCCGAACCTCCGGCGACGAGTTCCCATCTGCGCACTGCCGTACCCCCTGGATCAGTATCGGAAAAGGCCTGTCCCTGAACCGTAGCCAGGGGGTCTGACAATTTTCAGCCGTGCAGGGATTCCAGTTCGGACAGGATCTCGGAGACCGTGATCGGGTCGGCCTCGACCGTGGACGGGGCGTTCTTCTGCGCCGACCAGTAGCCGTCGCCGTTGGTGGAGTACCAGAGCTCGGCGAACTTGATCTCCGGGAACACGTCGACCGCGCCGACCGCGATCCCGGGGTCGAGGGACGCGACGAGTGCGCCGCCACCGGGCAACGGCCTGGTGATCCAGCACTCGACACCCGCGTCCTGCGGTTCGCCGCGCACCCAGCCCCTCTTGGTGAGGCTGAGGACCCGGCCGACCGCGTACGGCCGGTCGCAGTGGTGCTCGAGCCGGGCCAGGAAGTCCTCGCCGGGCGCCAGGACGTGCAGCGGGCGGCCCAGCTGCGGGAACGGCTGCAGGATCTCGTAGTCGGCGAACACCTCACCCCACGCCGCCAGCGAGTCCTGCAGGTCGACCGGGTGTGCCACCCGCACGGTGGCGTTGCCGGCCAACGTGAACTCGTCGTCGCTCGAGTCGGCGAGCGTGCGGTCCTCCGCGAGGCGGAACGAGACACCGTCGTCGGTGATCCACACCAGCCGCCGGACGATGTGCCGCAGCAACGGATGCCCGGCCAGGACGGTGTGGAACTCCTCGGCGGTCCAGGTGCGCTGGTCGACCATCGAGCGTTCCAGGCGGTGGATCTGGTCGGCCGCGACGGCGCGAACGTCCTTCTTCAAGGTCAGGTAGCGCTTGTGTTCGAGCGGGGCCTTCTCCAGGTCGTCCTTGGCGGCGGGTTTGGGGAGGTCCTTGCGGCGCTTGCCGTCCGGGTCCAGCACGTGGGGCTTGAGCTGCTCGTCGAAACCGACGCGGAACCGGCGCGGGCCGTAGTCGATCACCAGCGAGGCCTCGTCGTCGAGCCCGAGGCGCGGGACGAGCCGGTCCGCGAGCTGCTCGCGGGACAGGCCCAGCTCGGCGGCGATCTGGGTGACCTTCTCCTGGGCACGGATCTTGAGCCCCTTGAACTTCACCTTCTCCGCGATGCTGTTCAGGTGCGACAACGCCACCTCGGTGCCGATGTCGGCCAGCACGTCGAGGGCCGCCACGGCCTTCGCGTGCTGGCTCTCGCCCGGCCAGGCGCGGATCAGCGGCGACAACGCGCGGACCGTCGAGTCGTCGCCGAACCAGCCGAGCGCGGCGAGCGCCCAGCCTTCCTTCGACGGCGCGCCGACCTCCTGCCAGCGCTGGAAAACCGCCCACGCGAACTCCGCCAGCGAGCTGCGGTCGAGTGCCTCACGAGCGATCGGCAGGCCCGCGTAGACGTCGCCCGGCTTGGACAACGCGGCGGTCATCAGCAGGTGCTTGGCGGCCTCCGGCGACAGCGCGTGCTCGCGGTCGCTCAACAGCACCTGGGGCAGCAGCCGGGTGTCGGCCCACTCGCCGATCACCGGCAGCTTGGCGGGCAGCACGTCGACCGGCTCCGCGGACAGCAACGCCTCGATGCCCGCGGCCGCCTCCGCTGTGGGAGCGCTGCCGACGACGTCCACTCCCATCCCGTGCAGCCGGCGGATCGCCGCCTCGGCGTTGCGCCGCGCGGCCCCCGGCGTGCCGAGTGCGGCGGGAACGAGGAACCCCGCAGCCGCCTCCCGGTGCCGGGTGAGCCAGTCGATCGCGACGCGCCCGGCCTGCTTGAGCCGCACCACCCAGTCCGCCATCACCGCGGCGACCTCCGGGCAGGCGAACGGCAGCAGAACCGTCGCGGCGTTGGTGTTCGACTCGACGATGCGCAGCAACGGCGGTAAGGCGTCGAGCCCGAACCGCGCCGCGAGCCGCTTGCCGGACCGCTCGGCACTCCAGCCGTACTTCGGCTCCCAGTCCGCCAGCAGGTGCCGGACCTCGTCCTCCGGTGCCATCAGGAAGAGGTCGTTGCCGCTCCGGCCGGCCACGTACTCCTTCAGCAGGTGCGGCCAGTCGTGGTAGGTGCTCCAGTGGGCGCCGTTCAGCCACTCGTCCCGCTCGCCCGGTTCCCACACGACCGACGGCGCGGGCACCGGCACGTCCGGCACCACGACCGGCTTGACCGGCGGACGCCGGCGCAACCACGGCGGCGACGCGAGCACCTCCGGCAACGCTTCAGCGGGTGCTTCCGGCACGGCGTCGGTGTCGGCCGCGGTGACGCCGTCAGGTGCCTTCAGCTGCGGGTGCGTCGTCAGGTGGACGGTCAGCAGCCGGCGCAGTTCTTCGTCGGACGCGCGTTCACCGAGCAGCCGGGCCGCCCGAGCCGGGAACGCCGCCATCGCCGACAGCAACGCCGGGCGCGCGTACTTGGTGCCGACGCGGTCGAGCAGGATCGTGAAGGCCTCGTCGGTGGGCAGCGCCGCGAGCACCCTCAGCGCCTGCTTGCGGCTGTCCGCCCGCTGGTAGCTCTTGTCGAGGTCCTCCGCGAGCAACGGCGCAATGGCCGGCCCGAGCACGTACAGCGCCGTGTAGAGGATTTGCGCGCCGTTGTTCACCGGCGTCTGAGCCTTCACGAACTCGTCGTACGTGCCGGCACTGCAGGGAAGCATCCACCAGCGTGCCGCCGAGTTCGGCTCCTGGCACGCCTGCTCGAACCAGTCCGCGCGACGCCCTGGCAGCAGATAGGCCCTCAGCAACGGTGTGGTGTGCGCGCCGATCCGCTCCAGCACGGCCTCTGCGGCCTCCCGCTCGGCCTCGTCGGCGACGGCCAGCGCGTACCGGACCGCCGTGAGCATCCGGCCTTCCTCGCTGTCGAGGCTCGGGTGCGTGGCGGCCGCGTAGCGGTACAGGTGCGGGTTGCTCCACTGCGACTGGTGCGGCAGCCACTTCGCGTTGGCGTACATGCCGACGCTCTCGACCACCGCCTCCACCGCGAACACCAGACCGTGGTCGGCGATCCAGTGGTGCACCGACGCCACGTCGCGGGTCGTCATGACCGCGATCGCTGCCGCGCCAACGGGATTCGGGTGCCCGTTGAGGTGGTTCTGGGCCGCCCGCACGAGGTCCGGGCCGGACTCCGGCGCGGCCAGGACGCGGTCGAGGGTGGCCTGCTGCCTGGTCGCTCGTTGCCTGGCTCGGGCGGCTCGCTCGTGGTCCAGGGAGAAGGTCGGTGGTGGGTGGAAGCCTCGTTGGCGGACCACGTCCCGGAGCCAGGGTTTGGGCATGGCCCAGGTGTTCTCGTCGATGGGAGGCGCGGGGTTGGCTTTGACGGGTCGAGTGGCCGAGGGAGCCGAGGACTGGTGGGCGGCGGCTTGTGGTGCTGCGGGGCCGGCGGTGGGGTGGTTGGCGGGCTGGGGTTCGGCGGTTGCCGGTGGCGCGCTCGGCTCGGGTGGGGTGACAGCGCGGTAGCCCTTCTTTTCCTTTTCCGCCACCAGTTTGGCCACGTGGGCTGTTGCCGCTTCCGGGGAGGCGAGTTCCTTGGTCTGGGTTTGGCCGGCGGTCTGCAGCCGTCCGAAGCGGACGGTCACGGTCCTGCCGTCCTGGCCGATCTCCCAGAACTTCGCCGAGGCGCCCGCGACGAGCTCCCACCTGCGCACTGCTCTACCCCCTGGGACCGATTCGGAGTGATGTCGGGACCGTACTCAGACGGTCTGACAAATTTGGTCGGTCGCGCGAAGACGCTGGTCACGCGTGCGGGAATGCCAGGTCCGCGAGGAGGTCCGAGGCGATGACCGGGTCCAAGGAGTCCTGGTCGCCGTCCCGCAGGGCCTCCAGAAGCCTTCGCAGGCCTCGGAGATCGCGCTGAACCTCACCTCTGGGTGGATGTCCGCGGCGCCGATCGCCATGCCGGGGTCCAGTGCGGGCACCAGGGCGCCGCCGGACGGGAGGGGGCGGGTGATCCGCTCCTCGACGCCGTCGTCCTGGGGTGTGCCGGCAACGGACTCACGTCACGTCTGCCGCAACCACGTGGCCGGCACGCCCCAGTCGTCCTCGTGCACGGAAAAGACCCCCTGAGAGCTGTTCGAAGCTGTTGCCGACGAACGCTGCCCAGGGGGTCTGACAGTTCTGATGATCAAGCGAAAGCGCTGGTCAGAGCTCCCACCACAGCGCCGTGTCCGGCGGGAGGAGCAGCTGCCCGTCGCGCACGCCGTAGTACGACGACGCCAGCAGCACCGCGCCCGGATCCGGCAGTGCGACGACCTCACCGGACAGGTTCACCGCGCACGCGAAGCCGTCGCGCTCGAACCACAGCACGTCCGCGGGACCGTCCACCCACTTCACGCCGTCGCCCGCACCGAGCGCCGGGTGCTCGCGCCGGATGCGCAAGGCGGTGCGGTAGAAGGACAACATCGAGTCCTGGTCACCGGACTGCGCCTCGACGCTGAGCTTGGCCCAGTCCGCGGGCTGCGGCAGCCACGAGCCACCGGGACCGAACCCGAGCGACGGGCCGGAGGACGACCACGGCAGCGGCACCCGGCAGCCGTCACGGCCGCGTTCGGTGTGCCCGGACCGCTCCCACATCGGGTCCTGCAGCACCTCGTCCGGCAGGTCCAGCACCTCGGGCAGCCCGAGCTCCTCGCCCTGGTACAGGTACACCGACCCCGGCAGCGCGAGCATCAACGCGAGCGCCGCACGCGCCCGGCGCACACCGGTCTCGCCGCCGCCGTACCGCGTCACGTGCCGTTGCACGTCGTGGTTCGACAGCACCCACGTAGTAGGCGCACCAACGGGAGCCACGGCCGCCAGCGACGAGTCGATCACCGTTCGCAGCGCCTCGAAGTTCCACTCCGCGGTCAGGTAGTGGAAGTTGAACGCCTGGTGCATCTCGTCGGGGCGCAGGTACAGCGCCGTCCGCTCGGCGGAAGGCGTCCACGCCTCGGCCACCAGCACGCGCTCACCGGGGTACGAGTCGACCACGGCACGCCACTCGCGATGGATCTCGTGCACGCCGTCCTGGTCGAAGAACGGCAACGGCTCCGTGCCCAGCAGCTTCAGCTGGTCCGCGTGCCCGATGTCCGGCAGCCCCGGCGCCTTGATCATCCCGTGCGCCACGTCCACCCGGAACCCGTCGACGCCCAGGTCCAGCCAGAACCGCAGCACGTCGCGGAACTCCGCGCGCACCTCCGGCAGCTCCCAGTTGAGGTCGGGCTGCTCGGGCGCGAACAGGTGCAGGTACCAGGACCCGTCCTCGACCCGCGTCCACGCCGGCCCGCCGAACACGGACTCCCAGTCGTTCGGCGGCTGGTCGCCGACGCCCTCGCGGAAGATGTAGCGCTCACGGCCACGCCCGGCCAGCGCCTCCTGGAACCACTCGTGCTGGTCGGAGCTGTGGTTCGGCACGATGTCGACGATCACCCGGATGCCGAGCTCGTGCGCGTCCGCGACCAGCGCGCGCACGTCGTCGAGGTCGCCGAACTGCGGGTCCACCGCCCGGTAGTCCGCGACGTCGTAGCCGCCGTCGGCCATCGGTGACGCGTAGAACGGCGTGATCCACACCGCGTCGACGCCCAGGTCGCGGAGGTAGGGCAGGCGTGAGCGGATGCCGGGCAGGTCGCCGACGCCGTCGCCGTCCGAGTCGGCGAAACTGCGCACGTAGACCTGGTAGATGACGGCGTGGCGCCACCAGTCCTGGGACATGTCCATGCCTTCCGATGGGGTGTGTCAGCGCTCCAGGAAAGACGTTGCAAAAGTTTTCCGCAAGTCGACATGAGGATTGCTTGAGTTTTACCCGCAATCTTGCAAACTTTTTCAGAAGACTCGCGAAATTGTGTTGCCCAAGTGCGGACCGGTCCGGCACAGTGTGTCCAACGAACCCGAGGGGAGGCAGTTGTGATCCGGAACCAGCACATGCACAGCTGTCACCAGCACGTCTGGTGCTCCCCGGCATGAGCTGACCCATGCCCGAGGGAGCCGCCCGTCGCGACGCGACGAGCGGCTTTTTTGTTGCCCGTTGGTCCAATCGGCACGGACGCCGCGCTCTGGACGCGGAGATCGAGGTTCGAGTCCTCGACGGGCAGCTGTGACCGAAGCCGAAGAAGTCGAGGCGCCAGGCCGTGGTCCTGGTCGAAGCCGGTGCGAGTCCGGTCGGTCACCCCATCGCGCGATCGGCGACCCACGTCACGACGGCCGTGGAACGCTCTGCAAAAGCGTTGACACTGGGTTCGACTCCCAGGTGGGTCTCAAGGAGTGGAACGGGGAAGTCCGCTCGTGCCCTGCTCGTTGGCTTGGGCATGAGCGACTTCGCGCAGGACTGGCAGACCTGGAAGACGGAACGGGAGAAGAGCCTGGCCGACCCGTACGGGTGGCTCGCGCTCGTCTCGCTCGACTGGCTGGAGACGACCCCTCGCAGCTATGACGGCCTACCGGGCGAGTGGTGGCAAGACGACGACGCGGCGTACTGGCGCAACGGCAGCGAACCCCAGCGGTTCGAACTCGTCCAGAGCGGTCCCGGCGCGCGCGTCCAGGTCGGCGACGTGGAGGTCGAGGTCGCGCGCCGGGGCGGTTACCTGATCCGCGTCCACGACCCGAAGGCCGAGGTGCTGCGGAACTTCCGCGGCGTGCCGTCGTACGAGCCGCAAGAGCAGTGGGTGCTCGAAGGCGTGTACGAACCGTTCGACGCCCCCATCCCCACGACCGTCGGTGCGGTCGTGGAAGGACTTAGCCACGTATACGAGGCGCCGGGCCGTGTGCGGTTCACGCACGACGGCACCGAGCACACACTGACTGCGTTCAACGGACGCAACGGCGACCTCAACATCCTCTTCACCGACGCCACGAGCGGAGTCACCACGTACGCGGCGAACCGTTCCCTCGCAACGACTCCGGTCGACGGCAAGGTCCTGCTCGACTTCAACCGCGCGACCAACCTGCCGTGCGCGTTCACCGACTTCGCCACCTGCCCGTTGCCGCCCGCGGGCAACCATCTGCCGTTCGCGGTCGAGGCGGGGGAGAAGATCCCGCACGAGCGCTGATCACTCGCAGCCGATGCCGTCCTTGTCGCTGTCCAGCCCGTAGATGTCGCGGCCGATCACGCGGACCGGACCGGTGACGTAGGCCGGTCCGTCGCCCTTGCCGCCCGCGCAGTCCACGTCGGACGCAATCGGCACGCACCCGCTGTAGTTCGGGTCGCACTGGGGCTGAGGTTGAGGCTGCGGCTGAGGAGCGGGTTGCGGCTTCGGCTGTGCGACCGCGGCGCCGATGACGCCGGTGACGAAGAAGAACACCAACAGGCTGGCCGCTTCGACGCCACGGGCACCACCGCGCCACGGGGGCCTCCCGTGGCATCCGCAACACGACCTGCAGCAACCCGTTAGTGCCGCGCTGGACCCGGGCGTTCATCCGCCTGACCATCGAGGAACCACTCCAGGTGTTACCGAGAGTGTCGCACGATTATGTCGATCGGGTGAAAATCGGCTGCAATCGGTCACGGACGGTTGGTTATTGCCGCTGTAAGCCCTTTCCCGGGGTCGCCAGTTGAGACGCAATCTGCCGAGAGAGCGCTTTCACACTAGCTTGAGCCACGGGCGCAACACCTTCATCGCACGGGAGAACGACATGGCGCTGGACACGCCCTGGCGGGCGCACTGATCCGAGTTGGTCAGGCGCTGGTGCGCACCACCAGCGAGGTGGGCAGGAGCAGCGACGGCGGCAGCCCCTGCTCACCGGCCAGCTCGGCCAGCAGGCGCCACGTCATGGTGCGGCCGAGCTCCTCCACGTCCTGCCGGATCGTGGTGAGCGGCGGCGTCGCGCTCGCGGCGAACACCGAGTCGTCGAACCCGATCACCGCGACGTCCTCGGGGACGCGCCTGCCCTGCGCGTGGAGCACCTGCAGGGCGCCCAGCGCCATGATGTCCGCGGCCACGAACACCGCGTCGAGGTCGGGAGCCTTCTGCAGCAACCGCTCCATCGCCCGCGTGCCGCTCTCCGGGGTGAAGTCGCCGTGCGCCACGAGGTCGGTGGCGATCTTCGCCTCGCTCAGCCCGCGCTTGAACCCGTTGAGGCGGTCCGCGCCGACGGCCATGTCCTTGGGGCCCGCGACGGTGGCGATCCGCTTGCGTCCCAACGACACCAGGTGTCGCGCGGCGTCCAGGCCGCCGGTGAAGTTGTCGGCGTCGACGAACGGGACGCTGGTCTTGCCGAGCGGGCGGCCGCCGACGACGACCGGGAGGCCGATCTCGTTCAGCATCGGCACCAGCGGGTCCTCGCCGTGCAGGCTCACCAGCAGCGCGCCGTCGACGTGGCCGCTGCTCAGGTACGTGACCAGGTCCTCGGTGTCGGACGGCTGGCTCATCATCAGCAACAGCTGCATGTGCCGTCCGGTCAGCTCGCGGTGGACGCCGCGCAGCACCCCGGCGAAGAACGGGTCGGACAGCACGCGGCCGGAGGGTTCGGAGACGACGAGCGCGATGGCGTTGGCGCGGTGGCCGGCGAGCGCCCGCGCGGCCTGGTTGGGCGCGTAGCCCAGCTGGGCGATGGCGGCGTGGACGGCCTCGCGGGCCTTCGCGCTGACGTACTGCTCGTCGTTGATCACACGTGAGACGGTCGACTTCGAGACGCCGGCGACCCGTGCGACCTCTTCGATTCTGGCGCCGGGGCGTCGCTTCGCCGTCTCCGTCATGACAGTCATCGTAAGGCTTGGACTAGACATCCGACCTTGGGTGAACGGAGTCAAGTGTTCCGCCGCTGCCTGTCAAGGTGGAGAAAGTTGACTGGACCTGCCGTTTTGTCGTTGCTAGGAAGAAGGTCCCTGCTCTCGACTCTGGCGGTGAGATCCGATGTCTTGGCGACGCCTGATCTTCGTTCTCCTCCTTCTGCTCGGCCTGGCCACACCGATCGCCGGTGCGGCGGCGGCACCGCGCAGCACCTCGTTCACCCAGGACTGGCGGTTCGTGCTCGCCGATCCGGCGAACGCGCACATGCCGGACTACGACGACTCGGCGTGGCGCAGACTCGACCTGCCGCACGACTGGAGCATCGAGTTCGACCCGGACCCGCAGGCCGCGCCCGGTGAGGGCTACTACCGCGCCGGGACCGGCTGGTACCGCAAGACCTTCACGCTGCCGGCGACCGCGAAGGGCAAGCGGATCTCGCTGGAGTTCGACGGGGTCTACATGGACTCGCACGTGTACGTGAACGGCAAGCTCGCGGCCAATCACCCCTACGGCTACACGGGCTTCAACGTCGACATGACCGACCTCGTGCACACCGACGGCGCCCCGAACGTCGTCGCGGTCAAGGTCGTGCACCAGGCGCCGAGCAGCCGCTGGTACGCGGGCAGCGGCATCTACCGCAACGTCCACCTCGTCGTCACAGAGCCCGTGCACGTCGCACGGCACGGCGTCTTCGTCACCACGCCGGACCTCGAGACCACCTACCCGCAGGGCTATGCCCGGATCGACGTCAAGACCGACCTGGTCGGCTCCGGCACCGTCACCCACCACGTCCTCGACGCCGACGGCGTGGTCGTCGCCTCCGGCAAGGACCTCAGGGTCGACCGGCCGAAGCTCTGGAGCACGGACCAGCCCTACCTCTACACGCTGCTCACCAAGGTCAGCTCCGGTGACACGGTCCGCACGAGGTTCGGCATCCGCTGGTTCCGGATCGACCCCGCCGAGGGCTTCTCGCTGAACGGCAGGTACTCGAAACTGCAGGGCGTCAACCTGCACCACACGCTCGGCGCACTGGGCGCCGCCGTCTCCGAGGACGGCATCCGGCAGCAGCTGCTCACCATGAAGAGGATGGGTGTGAACGCCGTCCGCACGTCGCACAACCCGCCGTCGCCGGAGTTCGTGCGGCTCTGCGACGAACTGGGGCTGCTGCTGATGATCGAGGCGTTCGACACCTGGCACACGCCCAAGAAGCAGTACGACTACGGCCGCTTCTTCGACGAGAACAGCGATGCCGACATCGAGGAGATGGTGCACGCGGCCAGGAACTCGCCGTCGGTGATCATGTGGTCGATCGGCAACGAGATCCCGGACGGCACGTCGGTCGCGATCGGCGTGCCGATCGCGCGCAGGCTGATCGACGACATCAAGTCCGTCGACCGCACCCGGCCCGTGGTGATCGGCTCGCACAGCTACACCAGCGTGCCCGAGGACGGCTCGGCCCAGGACCAGATCCTGCGCATGCTCGACGGCGTGGGCCTGAACTACAACTCGGCCAAGTCCGTCGACGCGCTGCACGCCAAGTACCCCGGGACGTTCTTCGTCGAGTCCGAGTCGTCGTCGGAGACCTCCGCCCGCGGCGTCTACCTCGATCCCGGCCAGCTCAACACCGGCCAGAACTACACGCCGGGCAAGCAGGGCGGTTCCTCCTACGACAACAACATCGTCGGCTGGGCGTCCAGCGGTGAGCACGCGCTCAAGAAGGACCGCGACCGCAAGTTCCTCGCGGGGCAGTTCCTGTGGTCCGGCCAGGACTACATCGGCGAGCCCACGCCGTACAGCGGCGTCTTCCCGGTGCGGTCGTCGCTGTTCGGCGCTGTCGACACCGCCGGGTTCGAGAAGGACCAGTTCTACCTGTTCCAGTCGCAGTGGAGCGCGAAACCGATGGTGCACCTGCTGCCGATGGACTGGACCGCACACGAACCGGGGGCACCGGTGCAGGTGTGGGCGTACAGCAACGCCCCGGACGTGGAGCTGTTCCTCAACGGCCGTTCGCTCGGCGTGAAGTCGTTCAGCACCAAGAAGACCACCTACGGGAAGTCCTATCTGGAGACCGACGAGCCGACCGGTGACGACAAGACCTGTGCCGGTGGCAGCTACACGAGCCCGAACGGCGGAACCGGGCACCTCCGGCTGGCCTGGACCGTGCCGTTCGAGCCGGGTGAGCTCACCGCGGTGGCGCGGGAGAACGGCAGGCAGGTCGCGACCGACGGGCTGCGCACGGCGGGAGCACCTGCTCGGGTCGCGTTGAAGACGGTTCGCGGCAAGCAACTCGACTACGTCACCGCCACCGTGGTCGACGCCGGCGGCACGGTCGTGCCAAATGCGGACAACCAGATCACGTTCAGCGCGACCGGCGGTCGGATCGTCGGCACCGACAACGGGCGTCCGGAGGACGAGGAGAACTTCACGAAGCCCGTGCGCAGCGCGTTCCAGGGCAAAGCGCTCGCCATCGTCACCGCGGGCGCACGGGTGACCGCGAAGCTCGGTGCGGCACGGCCCCGGCCCGCCGCCGACGCGTCCTACTCCGGCGCCGCGACCACGCTGCCCGCGCACCTGATCGACGGCAACCCCGACACCGCCTGGTCGAACTTCTACACCAAGGGGCAGACCCCGCAGCTGCCGGCGACGAGCCTCTCGCACGCCTCCGACTGGGTCGCGCTGAACTGGCCGAAACGCACGGTCGGCAAGCTGACCGCCACGTTCACGACCGGAGGGGTCTATTCGCTGCCGAAGGAGGTCGACGTCCGGTACTGGGACGGCGCCCGGTACACGCCGGTGACCGGGCTGCACGTGGCCTGGGCGGGAGAGTCGGGCGCGCCCAGCACCGTGACGTTCGACGCCGTCTCGACTACTGGCGTGCGGCTTGGCCTGACCAGCTCGGCACCAGGCACGGGAGGTGGGTTCCTCCGCATCGCCGAGCTGACCGCGTCCTGATCCCCTTCATCGGCACTTCCCCCTTCGCGGCTGCGGTGGGGGAAGTGTCGAAGATCGTCCGCACAAATTCCGCACAGGGCCCCGAAGTTCTGGCACCATGCCCTCCCGAGGAGGGTCAGTGCGGTATCGGCTTCTTGGGCCGCTGCAGATCTGGCGTGGGGGCGTGGAACTGCGGCTGGGCGGGCCCCGGCAACGGGCGCTGCTCGCTGCGTTGGCGCTGCACGTCAACGAGACTGTCAGCTTTGAACACTTGAGTGAGGCGGTGTGGGAATCTCCACCCGCGGCACCGGAATCGAACATCCGCACCTACGTGGCGGCGTTGCGCAAGCTCGTGCTCGACGACCTGGTGACCGTCCCAGGTGGATACCGGCTGGTGGTTCCCGCCGACGACGTCGACGTCCACGTCTTCGAACGGCTGTGCGCCGCCGGCGACGAGGCGTTGCGGCAGGGTGATCACCGCGAGGCCGTCGCGAAGTACGCCGAGGCGCTCGCGCTGTGGCGGGGACCGGCGCTCGACGGGCTCACGGTCGGCGCACGGCTGGTCGCCGAGCTGACGTTGCTGCAGGAGCGCAGGCTCACGGTCGCCGAGCAGCACGCGCGCCTGGCGATCGAGCTGGGCCAGGGCGAACGGCTGATCGCCGAGCTGCGCCGGTTGACCGCGCAGTTCCCGCTGCGCGAACAGCTGTGGCTGCAGCTGATGCACGCGCTGCAGCGGGCGGGCAGGCCGGCCGAGGCGTTGCAGGCGTTCGAGGACGTGCGGGTGCTGCTGGCCGAGGAGCTGGGCACCGATCCGGGTCCGGACCTGCGGGAGCTGCACGAACGGCTGCTGCGCGGGGACGAGCCCCGGCCCGCGCTCAACACGTTGCCGCGCGACGTCGCGGACTTCACCGGGCGCGCGGCCGAGATGGAACGGCTGACCAGGGCCGTCACCGGGCGGTCGGCCGTGGTGATCTCCGCGATCGACGGGATGCCCGGCGTGGGCAAGACGACGCTGGCCGTGCACCTGGCGCACCGGCTGGAGTATCCGGACGGTCAGCTGTTCATCGACCTGCACGCGCACACAGCGGGCCGCGCGCCGGTCGAACCGACGGACGCGCTGGACGTGCTGCTGCGCGCGCTCGGTCTGGAGGAGATCCCGGTCGACCTGGACGAGCGGGCCGCGCTGTGGCGGGCCGAGCTGTCCCGGCGGCGGCTGCTGGTCGTGCTGGACAACGCGGCGAGCGCCGAGCAGGTGCGGCCGCTGCTGCCGGGCGTGCCGGGGTCGTTGGTGCTGGTCACGTCACGGGCGCGGCTGGTCGAGCTGGAAGGCACGTCGACGCTCACGCTGGACGTGCTGTCCGAGGCGGAGGCGCTGGAGCTGTTCGCCACCATCGTCGGCGACGAACGCGGCACGGACGAGGCGGCCCGCGAGGTCGTCGAGCTGTGCGGCAGGCTGCCGCTGGCCGTGCGGCTGGCCGCCGGCCGGTTGCGCAGCCGGCCGACGTGGACCACGGCGCACCTCGCGACGCGGTTGCGCGAGGGACGATTATCCGAACTGGACGCTGTCTTCGCGTTGTCGTTCGGCCAGCTGCCCGCCGGGCACCAGCGGTTGTTCGGCCTGCTGGGCCTGCACCACGGCACGGACTTCGACGTCTACCAGGCCGCGGCGCTGGGCGAGCTGGACCTGCTGGAGTGCGACGGGATGCTGGAGGACCTCGTCGACGTCCACCTGCTGGAGGCGACGACGCTCGGCCGGTACCGGATGCACGACCTGCTCCGGCAGTACGCGCAGTCCAAAGTGGACTCCTCGCGCGAGCCGCTCACCCGGCTGCTCGACCACTTCCTGGACACGGCGAACCAGGCGACGCGGCTGATGTCGCCCGCGGCCCGCAAGTACGAGGTCGACATCACCTACCGGCCGGAGTCACGGCTCGTGCTGCGCGACTACGACCACGCCGTGGAGTGGCTGGAGACCGAACGCCAGACGCTCGTGGCCGCCGTGGCGTTGTCACTGGACGGTGACTGGCGCACACACACGTGGCAGCTCGCCCGCGCGATGACGTTCTTCTGCATGGTGCGTGGGCATACGCGTGACTGGGCGACGATCAACGAGCTGGCGCTGGAGGCCGCGAAGGACGACAAGGCGGCGCTCGCGATCACCACCAAGAACTACGCGATGGTGTTCTGGCAGACCGCGCGGTACGCCGAGGCCATCCACCACAACGAGCGCGCCATCGAGATGCTGCGCGAACAGGGCGACCTGCAGGGCGTCGCGGGCACGCTGAACAACCTGTCCCTGGTCTACCGGACGCTGGGCCGGCACGCCGAGGCCGCCGAGCTGCTCGAACAGGCCATCACGGTGGCGCGCGAACTCGGCGACCGGCACCTGGAGTCGCAGGCGATGAGCAACGTCAGCAACATCTACAGCGCGCTCGGCCGGTACGACGAGGCGCTGGAGGCGTGCAACAAGGCGTTGGTGCTCATGCGCGAGATGGGCAGCCGTCGCGACGAGGCCGACACCCAGAGCGCGCTCGGCATGATCCTGCACGCCATGGGCCGCCACGACGAGGCGCTCGACGCGTTGAACTCGGCGCTGACGGCGGTGCGCGCGATCGGTGACGTCACGACCGAGACCGTGGTGCTGAACTACCTGGGCGAGGTGCTCACGGCGGCCGGACGTCCCGCGGAGGCCGTGGTGCGGTTGCGCGAGGCCCTGGAGCTGGCGGAACGGATCGACGACCGGCGTGAGGCCGCGAACGCGCACAGGCACCTGGCCCGCGCGGTCGCGGACCCCGCCGAGGCGGCGCGGCACCGCAGGGAGGCCGAGGAGCGGTTCGCCGCGCTGGGCACCGACTGACCTGTGCCAGAGTCCGCGCATGCTGGAGATCGTGGTGCGGACGGAGAACGGTGAACGGCACGTCCGGCCGTCCGCGGGTGCCGGACCTGCCGGACGTGTTCGCCCAGGTCTGGCACGCGGCCGGTGGTGCCTGCGCCGCGGCGCTGCCGTCGACCGGCACGTCGAGGCGAGGGCCGACGTGCCGGACGCCGTGATCGCGGTGCTCACCGCCCGACCTCGGCGAAACCGAGCTCGGGGAGCTGGAGAACCGCGTTCGCGAGTACTTCCACGCCCAGTGCACGGAGTCCGCCGCGGCCGGACGTGGACTGACGTTGCTCTACGGCGGCTTCGACGGCTCTGCCGAGACCACCGCGGCCATCGGTCATGAGGTCGTGGCCGCTCTCGAAGCGGCCGGTCTCCACGCCGAGTGGAACGGCGACCCCGGCAGGGCCATCACGGTCACGCCAGTGGACTGGCGCCGCCGCCTCGTCGGTCAGGCCCGCGGACCCGGCCGCCCGCCGGGCAGCACCGCGCCGCGCGGCAGCCCGTCCCGCAGCAACGGCAGCAGGTTGGGGTGCTTGCTCATGAGCACCGCGGCCGTGCCGTTGCGCTGCTGGATCCGGCGGCAGAAGTGCGGCGAGAGCCCGATCCCCAGGTAGGCCTCGGACCGCGGCCCGTAGACGACCCGGTCGCCGTGCCCGCACCACGCGCCGGCGACCGGTTGGCCGTCCCTCCAGAGGTAACCCTCCACGTACACACCGCCCCGCAGCCGGCCCGCCTCGCTGAAGGCCACGCTGAACGCGACCTGCGGCGTCAGGCGCGTCTGGGCGTCGGCGGTCCACCACGTGCCGACGTCGAGCACCAGCCCTTCCACGCTCGCGTGCGCCCACTTGGAGTCGTCGACGAGTGTGCGGAACGGCGCCTCCAGCCCGGCGAGAGCCGCGGTGAGCTCCTCCACCCGCTCATGGTGCGTCGTTCCGCCGGATTTCGCCGTCCGACGTGGAATAACGTCACCGGACGAGTGGCAGGTACGCCTGGTAGATCGCCGTGTAGCCCTCGGTCGTGGGATGGATGTCCGCCGCCGTGCACGTCGTCGTCCACTGGCAGATGCGTGCCACGGCCAGTGGCAGCCCGTCCACGATCGTGGTCAGGTCGGTCGTGGCGAACGCGCCTTCGACGTCGGCGACCTTGACCTTGCTCGCCCGGTAAGCGCTTTCGATCACGTCGTTGATCGACTGGGTGACCACGACGGACTGCCGGGCGAACTCCCGCCCGTCCGGGCCCGTCAGCCACGCGGCGAGGAACGGGTCGTACAACGTCATGCCGACGATGGTGGCCTTGGGCGCGGCTTTGCGGAGTTTCGCGGTGATGTGCCGGAGGTTGGCGTCGATCGTCGCGGTCGCGCGCTGGATGCACGCGGGGTCGATGCCCTGCGTGCCGCACGGCGCGATGTCGTTGCCCGCCACGGTGATCGTGATGAGCTGGACCTTGTTGTGCCCGATGAAATTCAGCGCCGCGTCGAGCTGGTTGCCCTCGGGGTAGGAGCACGTGCCGCCGGCGCGCATGGTCGTGGTGGTCTCGCCGTCGCACGCCAGGTTCGTGAGCGTGAGGTTCGGCAGCTTCCTGGCCAGCTGCGCGACGTAACCCCGGTTCGGCGTGACCGGGACGGCCTGCCGCCCGGTCGCGATGGAGTCGCCCAGCGCCAGGAAGTGCTGCTTGTCGTGCGCCTGCGCCGGAACTGCGGTGAGGAGAGCGATCGCGGCCACCATGGCGAGTAATCGAGTCATGCCCGTCAGCACGCCGTGATCGGGGACGCAGTTCATTCGAGACGCGTCTCAACCACCTGCACGAGCAATTTGTGCAGGCGGACTGTGGAGGTTGTCGCTGTTGCGATCCGGGCCGCTCTCGAACAATCGGCGCAGTCACCATCCGCTGAACGTTGGAGGGGGAAATGAAGAAGATCACGATGATCGCGAGCGCGCTGGCCATGGCGGCGTCGGTCGCCGTGCCCGTCGCCGCGCAGGCCGACGTGTCCGTCGATCCGCAGCCGCGCAACGGAATCTGCGAGGTAGGCGAGTTCTGCCTGTACTACCTGTCGAACCGCGGGGGCTCCGTGTCGGACTTCAACACGTCGATTCCCGGCTACGGCTCCTCGCAACCGACCTGCTACGAGTTCAGGGGACCGGGTGCGGGCCAGGGGCTGTGCGTCTGGCACAACGCGATGTCGGCGTGGAACCGCACCTCGCACGCCGTGCGCGTGCACAGGACGATCAACTACCGGGGCGGGTACGACCTGTTCGCCGCCGGTCAGTACAAGAACCTGGTGGCGACGTCCAACCTGAACGAGTGCCACCTGTTCCTGTGAGGGCTACTTCGACGTGATCGTGACCGGGATGGTCACCCGCAGCGGCCCCGCCGTGCCGGTGATCGTCCCGTCACCCGCCTTCGGTCCGGCCTGCAGTCGGGCCTTGAACGTGATCGTCTGACCGGGCGCCAGCGTCTGACCTCCGGTGCAGGTCACGGTGCCCTTGCCGGCCGGACAGCCGACGGAACCCTCCGGCACCTTGCCGGGGCCGACCGTCTTGATCTTGTCCGGCAGGTTCAGCGTCAGCGTCGGCACCTGGGTGGGCTCCGTGCCGGTGTTGGTGATGTCGATGGTCATGTCGTCGGGCGGGCCTTCGGTCGTCATGGCGACGTTCGACGGCGACTTCGCGGACAGCGTCGCCGATCCCGGCGGCGCGGTGACCGTCGTCGTCGTGATCACCGGCTGGCCCGCCCGGCTCGTGTCGGTGGCCGGAGCCGCGGAACCGGCCGTGGTGCCCGCGGGCGCCGTGCCGGACGTCGGTGCCGAGCCGGACGAACCGACCGGTGCGGACCCGGTCGTGGTGACCGTCGTGATCACCGGCGCGGCGCCTTGGGTGCTGCTGGGGCTGTTGGACGTGACCACACCGGAGCCCGCGACGACCACGACCGCCGCGGCCGAGGCGGCGACACCGAGCCACGACGTGGCGCTGAGCGACACCGCCGCGCCCTTGGACGCCGCGGCGGCCAGGTATCCCGCGGTGCCCGTGCCGAGCACGATGGGTGCGACGAGACCGCGCAACGCGCCGTTGACGTCGGCCAGTTCGCTGGCGAGCTTGCGGCACTCGGCGCAGTCGTCGAGGTGCGCGTCGAGCTGGATCGCCTCGCGGCCCTTGAGGCCGCCGCGAGTCCAGGCGCCGAGCTTCGTCACCGTTGCGCGGCAACGTTCCGGCGGTTCCTGCGCCACGTGCGCCTGCAGGAACGCCTTGCGCAGACCCTCGCGCGCACGGAACGCCATCGCCGAGACGCCGTTCGCGGTCAATCCCAGCAGGGGAGCGATCTCACCGGGCGACTGGCCTTCGATCGCGGTGTGCCACAACACGGTCTGCCAGCGTTCGGGCAGCGACGCGAACGCCGTGGCGGCCAGCGCCTGGTCGAGGTCCTCGACGGCCTTGTCGCGGAACGGCACGCTCGTCGCCCGCGCCGCGCCGGGAATCTCCTCGACGTCACCCGCCAGTTCGAGCCGCTTCTCCTTGCGAGTTCTGTCATACGCGGCATGCCGCACCGCCGTCAGCAGGTACGGCCGGAACGCCGCCCCCGGACCGCCTCCGGTGCGCAGCGCGGCGAGCACCTTGGCGAACGCGTCCGCGACGAGGTCGTCCGCGTCCGAGGAGGACGTGGACAGCTGCATCGCCAGGATGCTGGCGGCTCTGACATGGCGTTCGTAGAGCTTGCCGTAAGCCTCGACCTTGCCGTCGCGGACGGCGTCTATCAGGTCGGCGTCCGACGGCGGTCGCCCACGCTGCCCGATCAAAGAATGCCGCCTTACGTCATGCTCACCACTGATACGCGGACCCTATCGAGAGGACTCAACACGAACAATCCACGCATACGAAACTGATGCAATAAAAGAGGTTTAGGGCGGGTCTAAGTCTTGACCAAGTCAGGCCGGATGGCCCTGGCGCGCACTTACGTTGCCGCTCGTGACGGACTTCCTGACCGAGCTGCCGGTGCGCCTGGCCGTGCCGATCGAACGGCACAGCCTGCTCTCCGACCGCCGTGCCCTCGCCCTGGTCACGCCCGACGCGGACGTGACGTGGCTGTGCCACCCCTCGCCGGACTCTCCCGCGTTGTTCGCCGCGCTGCTCGGAGGTTCCGGCCATTTCTCCGTGCGGCCCCAGAAGGAGCAGCTTCCGCTCGGCCAACGGTATGCACCGGGCACCATGACCGTCCAGACCCGCTGGACGCGCCTTCGGGTGACCGACCACCTGGAGTCGAGTCTGGTGCGAACGGTCGAAGGCGAGGCGCCCGCTGTCGTGGAATTCGCGCCACGCCCCGATTTCGGTCAGGTGCCGGTCAGGCTGGAGCGGATCGACGACGGCCTGCGCGTGACCGGGACGTCGATCGTGCTGCGTTCTCCCGGCGTGGACTGGCAGATCGCCGACGGCACCGCCACCGCCGTGGTCACCCCGCCGTTCACCCTGGAGCTCCAGCTCGGCGAACCGTCCGAAGTGGACTCCGACTGGCCCGGGTGGTCAGCCGCGCTGAGACTGCCGGCGACCGAGCGCGAGCTGGTGCGAAGATCGGCGCTCACGTTGCGCGCCCTCTGCCACCGCGACACCGGTGCCGTGCTCGCCGCCGCCACGACGTCGTTGCCCGAGCAGATCGGCGGTGTCCGCAACTGGGACTACCGCTACTGCTGGCTGCGCGACGCGGCCCTGACCGTGCAGGCGTTGGTGTCACTGGGATCTCTCGAGGAAGCTGAAGGTTTCCTGAAGTGGCTGCACGGAGTGCTGGACGGGGTCGCCGGTCCGGAACACCTCAACCCGCTCTACACCGTCCACGGCACCGCGCTCGGCCCCGAGCGGACCGTCGACGGCCTGCCCGGCTACGCGGGCTCCGGTCCGGTCCGCGTCGGCAACCTCGCCGACCAGCAGGTGCAGCTCGACGTGTTCGGCCCGATCACCGACCTCGTCCACGACCTGGCCCTCGCGCGCGGCCGGCTGGACGACCGCGACTGGGACGTCGTCACCGCGATGGTCCGCGCCGTCAGCCGGCGCTGGCACGAGCCGGACCACGGCATCTGGGAGGAGCGCCACGTGCCGCGCCACCGCGTCCACTCGCGGGTGATGTGCTGGCAGACCCTCGACCGCGCCCTCGCGCTCGCCACCCGGTTCGGGCGCCCGGCCGACCCGGAGTGGGCCGTGCTGCGCGACACCATCGCCGCCGACGTGCTCGAGCGCGGCTGGAACCCGGACGTCGGCGCGTTCACCACGGCCTACGACGGCACCGACCTCGACGCCGCGTCCCTGCACGTGGGCCTCTCGGGTCTCCTCGACCCGTCCGACGACCGGTTCCGCGCCACGGTCGTCGCGGTCGAGGAGACCCTGCGCAACGGCCCGACCGTCTACCGCTACCTGCGCGACGACGGCCTGCCCGGCGACGAGGGCGGCTTCCACCTCTGCACGGCGTGGCTGGTCGAGGCCTACCTCGGGGTGGGGCGCCGCGCCGACGCCGAGGAGCTGTTCGCGAGCCTCGTCCGGCTGGCCGGGCCGACCGGGCTGCTGCCCGAGGAGTACGACCCGGTCGCCGAACGATCGCTGGGCAACCACCCGCAGGCCTACTCCCACCTGGGCCTGATCCGGTGTGCCTCGTTGCTGGGTTGAGCGCCTTCTCGGAACCACTGTCCGTGACGCGCACTCGAACGCGGGTGCCAGGTGCTCGATGAAGGCGGGCAGGTGCTCAGTGGCAGTGGCCGTCCCGGCCGAGCGTCTGCTCGGGCGTCGCGCCGGGACGGGTCCACTGCGGTGTCGGCCTGCCGGTCGGACCCCACGTGGAGTTGCCCTCGGCGTCGGTCCGCCAGAACCAGCCGGCGTGGCGTCCCTCCGGCCATCCCTCCGGGTTGTCCTCCCACCTCTCGCGGCGGCCGTACGGCGTGATGTCGAGCAACGCGAGCGACCCGTTGACCCGTTCGGTGCCGCGCCCGGTCGACCGGTAGGTGAGGAACACCCGCTCGCCGTCGCGCAGGAAGCACGCGAGGTAGCCCATGTCGCCGCCGATCGGCGCGGGCACGTCCCGCACCGAGTACCAGGGCTGGGTGTAGCCCATGAACTCGACGAACGGGGCCACCTCGGCCCACGCGCCGACGGTCAGGATCGCGAACGAGACGCCGCGCGCGTGCAGGTAGGCCGCGTTCGTGAGGTGCCACGGCACGTGGGTGCAGCCCTCGCACTGACCCTGGTGCGGCGCCCCGTCCCACCACATGTGCTGGTAGACCACGAGCTCGTCGCGGCCCTCGAACACCTCGACGAACGGCACCGGGCCGTTCGCGCCGACGACCTCGGCCTTCCCGTCGACCTCGACCATCGGCAACCGCCGGCGGGCCGCGGCGATGGCGTCCCCCTCGCGCGTGTGCGCCTTCTCTCGAACCAGCAGCTCATCGCTGGCGGCCTGCCAGGTGTCGAAGTCGACGACGGGCGGGCGTGTCATGACGTCCTCCAAGCATGTCGGTACCGCTTCCACCGACATGTCGAAGCCGTCTTCACCGTTTCGACATCAGGGATGACCTCGCCACAACCGCCAGGCCCGCGGGCTGGCCGGAGAGTGGTGGCTGTTCGCCTCCCCGAACCGCAGTCGCACCCGAGCCCCGCCGAGCCGTCCGCGTTCCAGGTGGATCGTGCCGCCGGTGGCCTCCGCGGCCGCCCTCGCGATGTCGAGCCCGAGCCCGGTCGACCCGCCGCCGCTGCTGCCGCGGTGCAACGCCGACGACGGGTCCGCGACGCCCGTGCCGCCGTCCTCGACCACCAGCGTCACCCAGCCCGCGTGCCGCACGACCGACACGCCGACCGGTGCGGCGGCGGGGGTGTGCCGGAAGACGTTCTCCAGCAACGCGTCCACCACCGCGCCCAGCGCATCGGGCGCCAGCGGCACCCAGGCGGGCTCGCCGACGTCCACTTCGAGCATCCGGCCCTGGTCGGCCGCGTGCGCGGACCAGAACTTCATCCGCGCCTCGACCACCGACGCCACGTCGCACGTGCCTGCCGACTCGCGCTCCTCCGGCTGCAGGGCCTGGATGATCCGGTCCACGTCGTGGCCCAGGGTGCTGACCGCGCTGCGGATCCGGTCGGCGACCGGCCCCGAGCCCACCGCGTCGGCGTCCAGCCTCAGCGCGGCCAACGGGGTTCGCAGCCGGTGCGAGACGTCCGCGATCATCTCGCGTTCCTTGGCCAGCAGCTGTGCGGTGCGCTCCGAGGCCTCGTCGATCGACGCGGCCAGCGCCTCCAGCTCCTTCGGCCCGCGCAACCGCACCCGCCGTCCCGCCGCGGACGCCAGCACCCGCAGCGCGTCGAGCACCGGCGTGAAAGGCCTGTGCCCCAGCCAGACCGCCGCCGCCAGCGCCACCGCCGAGATCCCCAGAACCCCGAACACCGCGCCGAACGGGAACGGCACGACAGCCGGTCTGATCGACACCACCGCCCCGCCGGCGGACGCGACCGGTGTCCCACCACCGACGCCGAGCCTCGTGCCGTCCGCCAGCACCACGGACAACCGTCCCGCGGCACCGGCGGACGTCCGCGCGATCGTGCCGCGGATGTCGTCGGCGTTCGAGGACACCGCGAGCACCGCGGCAACCGCGGCGGCGTCGCGCTGATCGGCCGCCTCCGCCACGGCAGCCGCGTGCGTGAACACCAGAAACCCAGCGGTGACCAGGAAAACGACCGTCACCAGGCCTGCCGCGATCAGCAGAGCGCGGGTGATGACCGATCTCATTCCGGCGCCGCCAGCTTGAACCCGACGCCGCGGACGGTGTGCAGATAACGGGGATGCGCCGCCGTTTCGCCGAGCTTGCGCCGCAACCACGAGGCATGGACGTCGATCGTCTTGTCGTCACCGACGTACGGATGCCCCCACACGGCCTGGATGAGCTCCCGCCGCGAGATCACCCGCCCCGGCCGTTGTGCCAGATACGCGAGCAGATCGAACTCCCGCCTGCTCAGCGCGAGCGCGCGATCACCGAGCGTGGCGGTGCGCTGGGCGAGGTCGACCGAAAGCTCGCCCAGCACCACGACTTCCGACGGGGGAGCCGAAGAACCACCCGTTCGCCGCATCAGGGCGTTGATCCGCGCGGCCAGGTGCTCGGACGAGAACGGCTTCACGATGTAGTCGTCCGCACCGGCGTTCAACGTGCTCACGACCGAGTTCTCGGCACCGCGGGCGGTGGCCACGATGACCGGCACGTTGCTCACCCCGCGCAGCATCCGCAGAGCCGCGACACCGTCGAGATCCGGCAGCCCGAGGTCGAGGATCACCAGGTCGAGCTCGTTCGTCCCGGCCTCGCGCAACGCCGCGACCGCGGTGCCGACGGCCTGCACGACGTGCCCGAGGTCGGTCAGCGCGTGCACGAGCGCCGCCTGCACCACCGGGTCGTCCTCGACCACCAGCACCTTCGACATACACGCAGCGTAAGCAGCGAAGCCATCGATTGGGAGAGAAGTCACAAGCTTATCTAGATCGTGTTTCGTCCTTAAATCTCCCTTAGGGCACGCGGCCCTACGGTCTGCAGTCACACCGAACCAGGGAGTTCACGTGGCAGAAGTCGTTCTGACGGGCCTGGGCAAGGCCTACGGTGACGGCACCCGTGCGGTCACCGACCTCAACCTCGAGATCCGCGACGGCGAGTTCCTGGTGCTCGTCGGCCCGTCCGGCTGCGGCAAGACCACGGCGCTGCGGATGATCGCCGGACTGGAGCAGATCACCGAGGGCACCATCCGCATCGGCGAGCAGGTCGTGAACGACGTGCCCTCCCGTGACCGCGACGTGGCGATGGTGTTCCAGTCGTACGCGCTCTACCCGCACCTGAACGTGTACGACAACATCGCTTTCGGGCTCACGCTGCGCAAGCTCCCGAAGTCCGAGATCGACCACCGGGTCCGCGAGGTCGCCGAGGTCCTCGAACTGACCGAGCACCTCGACCGCAAGCCCCGCAACCTCTCCGGCGGGCAACGGCAGCGCGTGGCCATGGGCAGGGCGATCGTGCGCGCCCCGCAGGCGTTCCTGATGGACGAGCCGCTGTCCAATCTGGACGCCAAGCTGCGGGTGCAGATGCGCGCGCAGATCGCCCGCATCCAGCGCGAGATCGGCGTGACGACGGTCTACGTGACGCACGACCAGACCGAGGCCATGACGCTGGGCGACCGCGTGGCGGTGATGCGACGCGGTGTGCTGCAACAGGTCGGGCCGCCGCAGGAGCTCTACGACCGTCCGGTGAACCTGTTCGTCGCCGGGTTCATCGGCTCGCCGGGCATGAACCTGGTGTCCGCCAAGCTCGACCAGGACGCCGACGGCCGGTTCTGGGTCTCGCTCGACTCGGACGCCCTGCTGCTGCCGGAGTCCGTGCTGCGGCAGCGGCCCGCGTTGCGGCAGTACGTCGGCCGCGACGTCGTGGTCGGCATCCGGCCGGAGGACATGGAGGACACGGCCCTGGCCGACGCTCGTGAAGGACAGATTCTGCACTCCGTCGCAGACCTGGTCGAGGCCATGGGCTCGGACGTCCTCGTGCACTTCCCGGTGGACGTGCCGCCCGTGGTCACCGACGACACCCGCGAACTGGCGCAGGACGCCGGAACCGACGACCTGCCCAAGGCGGGCGGCAAGGGCACCGTCCTGGTTGGACGGTTCAGCCCGCGCACCCGCATCTACGAAGGACAACCCGTCGCCGCCTGGGTCGACACGTCCCGGCTGCACTTCTTCGACCCGGCCACCGGGTCCTCGATCTGGAAGTAGAGGAGCTCCGATGAGGAAGCAGTGGATCGCCTTGCTCTCGCTGACCGTCGTCGCAGGGGCCGGCGCGTGCTCGGGAGGTGCCGCGGTGTCCGGGGACCTCAAGGGTCAGTCGGTCGAGATCGTCGGCCCGTGGACCGGGGACGAGCAGAAGAACTTCGAGAAGGTGCTGGAGGCGTTCAAGTCCAAGACCGGCGCCGAGGTCAAGTACACACCCGCCGGTGACGAACTGCCGACGGTGCTGCAGACGAGAATCTCCGGTGGCACACCACCGAACGTGGCACTGGTCGCCCAGCCGGGGCTCGTGGCGCAGTTCGCCAAGGCCGGTTCGCTCAAGCCGGTGAACGCCGACGTCGAGAAGGCCGTCACCGAGCACAACGCGGCGGTCTGGAAGAAGTTCGGCAGCGTCGACGGCAAGCTCTACGGCTTCACCTTCAAGACCGCCAACAAGTCCGCGTTCTGGTACAGCGACAAGGCCTTCCAGCAGGTCGGCGCGCGGCCGCCGGCCACGTGGGACGACCTGGTGAAGACCAGCAAGGCGATCTCCGAGACCGGGCTGGCCGCGGTGGCGGTCGGCGGCGCGGACGGCTGGACGCTCACCGACTGGTTCGAGAACGTCTACCTGCGCACCGCGGGACCGGACAACTACGACAAGCTCGCGAAGCACGAGATCGGGTGGACCGACCCGTCGGTGCGCAAGGCGCTGGAGGAACTGGCGAAGCTGTGGGGTGACCCGACGCTGATCGCGAGCGGTGCGCTGCAGACCGAGTTCCCGAAGTCCGTGATCAACGTCTTCGGTGAGCCGCCCTCGGCCGCGATGGTGTTCGAGGCGGACTTCGTGGCGGGCGTGATCAGCGCCAACACCAAGGCGAAGGTCGGCCAGGACGCCAAGTTCTTCCCGTTCCCGTCGGTCGCGGGCAGCAAGGACGCGGTCGTCGCCGGTGGCGACATGGCGGTGCAGTTCAAGGACGACAAGGCGACCACCGAGCTGATGAAGTTCCTCGCCTCGCCGGAGTCCGGCCAGATCTGGGCCGAACTGGGCGGGTTCCTGTCGCCCAACAAGGACATCAAGCCCACGGCCTACCCCGACGAGGTGACGCAGGACCTCGCGAAGCGCATCGTGGACGCGGGTGACAACGTGCGGTTCGACATGTCCGACCTGGCGCCGGCCGCGTTCGGCGGCACGAAGGGTGCGGGGGAGTGGAAGGACCTGCAGGACTTCCTCGCCGACCCGAAGAACGTCGACGGGATCATGCAGCGCCTGGAGGCCAACGCGGCGAAGGCCTACGGCAAATGAGGCTGAAGCCGAGCGTCGACGCCGCGCCGGGGCGCTCGCCCCGGCAGGCGATCCCGTTCCTGCTGCCCGCGGTGGTCGTGCTCGCCGCGCTCGTGCTGTACCCGTTGGTGTTCTCGCTGATCCGCAGCTTCTTCGACGCCTCAGGCGACCAGTTCGTCGGCCTGCGCAACTACGTCGACACGTTCACCGACCCGCGGACGCTGACCGCGTTCCGCAACAACGTGATCTGGGTGGTGGTCGCTCCGGCGGCCGTCACCGGCATCGGCCTGGTCCTCGCCGTGCTGACCGAACGGATCAGGTGGGCGACGGCGTTCCGGTTGGTGCTGTTCATGCCGATGGCGATCTCGCTGTTCGCCTCGGGCATCATCTTCCGGCTCGTCTACGAGGAAGCGCCGAACCAGGGCGTCGTCAACGCGGTGCTGGTCGGCGTGCACGACGTGTTCAGCTCGTCGTCGAACTACCCCGGCGCACGGCCCCGAGACGGTTACACCGCAACGGAAGCGGGCTTCACCGCCAACGCCCCGGCGCGGGCCGGCGACACGGTCATGGTGCCGCTGGTGGGTTTCAGCGCGCAGCAGGTGCCCGCGCAGGCGCTCCCGGCGTCGCTTCCCCAGGCGGGCCAAGGCGAACTGCGCGGCGTGGTGTGGCTGGACGTGTCGGTCGGCGGCAAGGCGGGCAAGATCGACCCGACCGAGCGCGGGCTGCCCGGCGTCGCGGTGGAGGCGGTGCGGGACGGTCAGGTCGTGGCGCGCACCACCACGGGCGACGACGGCAGGTTCACGTTCCCCGACCTGGCGAGGGGTGAGGTCGTGGTGCGCCTGCCGTCGTCCAGCTTCACGCTGCCGTTCCGCGGCCTGACCTGGCTCGGCCCGTCGCTGATCACACCGGTGATCATCTCGTCCTGGATCTGGATCATGACCGGGTTCGCGATCACGTTCATCGCCGCCGGCCTGTCCGCGATCCCCCGTGACGCGCTGGAGGCGGCCCGCGTCGACGGCGCGACGGAGTGGCAGGTGTTCCGCCGCGTCACGATCCCGCTGCTGTCGCCGGTGCTGCTGGTGGTCTTCGTGACGCTGGTGATCAACGTGCTGAAGATCTTCGAGCTGGTCTTCGTCATCGCGCCGGGCTCGGTCCAGTCCGAGGCCAACGTGCTCGCCCTGCAGATGTGGCAGGTGTCCTTCGGCACCGGCGGCGACCAGGGCGCGGGCAGTGCCCTGGCGGTGATCCTCTTCCTGCTGGTCGCCCCGGCGATGCTGTTCAACATCCGCAGATTCCGACGGGAGCGGTCGTGACCCTGGTAGCCGACGAGGTCCGCATCGACGTGCCGGTGTCCGGCGCGCCGCGGCGAGGAGTGCTGTCGCGGCTCGCTTCCCGCCTGGGCAACGGTTTCGTGCAGCTGGTGCTCGCGCTGGTGGCGCTGTTCTGGCTGGTTCCGGTGTTCGGCCTGCTGATCGCGTCGTTGCGCGACGAGTCGGCCAACACCGCGAGCGGCTGGTGGACGGTCTTCACCAAACCTGCCGAGCTCACGCTCGCGAACTACGCCGAGCTGGTGGCGAACCGGACGGTGTGGCAGTCGTTCCTCAACACCTTCTACATCGCCGTGCCCGCGACGATCCTGGTCGTCGTGATGGCGGCGCTGGCGTCCTACGCGCTGTCGTGGATCGAGTTCCCCGGCCGCGAGGGCCTGACGGTGCTGGTGGTCGGGCTGCTGGTGATGCCGATCCAGGTGGCGTTGATCCCGGTGGCGAAGCTGTTCGGCGCCATCGGGCTCTTCGGCACCATCACCGGCGTCGTGCTGTTCCACGTCGCGTTCGGCCTGCCGTTCGCCATCTTCCTGCTGCGCAACTTCTTCACCGGCATCCCGCGCGACCTGATCGAGGCCGCGCGCATGGACGGCGCCACCGAGTGGGTCATCTTCAAACGCGTCGTGCTCCCGGTGGCGAAGCCGGCCATCGCGTCGCTGACGATCTTCCAGTTCCTCTGGGTGTGGAACGACCTGCTGGTGGCGCTGGTGTTCGCGGACCAGGACTCGGCGCCGATCACCGTGGCGCTGCGGGCCCAGCTGCGGCAGTTCGGCACCAACATCGACACGCTGGCAACGGGCGCGTTCCTGTCGATGATCGTGCCGCTGGCGGTGTTCCTGGTGTTCCAGAAGTACTTCGTGCAGGGCGTGCTGGCGGGGTCGACGAAGTGAGGGGCGCCGGGGCCGCGGCTCGGCGTCAGTGCACCAGGGCGCCGGCGAGTTCGCCGTACGGGTCCGAGTGCCGGTGCCGCAGCCGGGCGAGCAACTCCTGCACGACGGCGGGTGGCTCGTCGAGTTCGAGGCGCTCGGCGGCGAACACGCGCAGCAGGTCGTGTTGCGTGTAGTGGCCGGGGGTCTCGCTGATGCCGAGCAGGCTCGCGTCGGCGAGCTCGTCCAGCGCCTCCTCGGGGCAGTCGGTCAGCACGGCGGCCAGGCCGGTGCTCGCGGAGGTGCCGGGCAGCAGGGCGAGCCGGCGGAACAGGGTGGCCGCGCCGGGACTCAGCTGGTGGTAGGACATCTCGAACGCCGCCCGCACCTGCAGGTCGCCCGCCCGCAGCACGGACAGCCGCCGTCTCCCGTCCTCCAGCTGCTCGGCGAGGTGCGCGATCGTCCACCGCGGTCTGCTGGTGAGCCGGTTGCCCGCGATCAGCAACGCCAGCGGCATGCCTCCGCACAGCGTCGCGACCCGTGCGGTGGCCTCGCTCTCGGCTGCGACCCGGGCTTCACCCGCGACGGCACGCAGCAGTGCCACTGAGTGGTCCAACGGGAGCATGTCGACGGCCAGCCGGTGCCGGGCGTCCAGACCGACCAGCGTGTTGCGGCTGGTCACGAGCACCAGCGTGCCGGGGCTGGAGGCGAGCAACGGCCGCACCTGGGCCTCGTTCGCGGCGTTGTCCAGCACGAGCAGCACCGTGCGGTCGCGCAGCATCGAGCGGTAGAGCGACAGCTTGTCGTCCGCGTCGGCGGGGATCTGGTGCTCGTCCACCCCGAACGAGCGCAGCAACCGGTGCGCCGCCCGTGCCGGTGTCAACGGGTCCGAGTCCATGCCGCGCAGGTCGAGGAACACGCACCCGTCGGCGAAGCGCGCGCCGAGGCGGTGGCCCGCGTCGACGGCGAGCGCGGTCTTGCCGGAGCCGGGTGCGCCGTGGACCACCGCGATCCGCAGCCGCGTCGCGGTGTCGGCCGCGAACCTGTCCAACTGCGCCCGCTCGGCTTCCCGTCCGGTGAGTTCGACGAGCACGGGCGGCAGCGAGGGGGACACCGGGGCCGGGCCGGGGACCTCGGGCTTCTCCTCCGCCGCGGACGCCCGGCCGGCGCGGGCCAGTGCGCTGAACTCCGCGGCTTCCGCGCCTTCCAGGTCAAGTCCGCCGATGAGCAGTTGAACAGTGCGGGACTGCGGTGTGAGCGTGCGGCCGCGTTCCATGTCGCCGATCGCCCGCATGCTCAGCCCCGTTCGTTCCGCCAGTTCTTCCTGGGTCAGCGGAACGCGTGAACGGTAGAAGCGCAGAAAGTCTCCGAATGCGGTGGTTCCCACACGATGAAGACACCGCACGCAGCACTTACGTTGCCTGCGAAGCCAAATTCCGCCGGAACTTCTGCCGGTCGTCGGAAACGTGTCAGCTGTTTCCACAATGCGGCCGATCCGGTCATGTTCCTTCGTTGCACGGAAAGTGCTCGCGCCGGTGTGGTAATGGGCGGGCCACCGCTGCGGCTCAGTGCTGGACGACCTTCAACGCCTCGCTCAGCGGCGTCCCGCCGTTCAGCAGCTCGACCACCTTCTGCTCCCGGTTCTTGACGGCGAGCGCCGCGTCGAGGAGCGCGTCGACGCGATCGGGATCGAGCACGACGAGGCCCTCGTCGTCGGCCAGCACCAGATCTCCCGGGTTGACGACGACACCTCCGCACGTCACCGGCACCTGCAGCTCGCCGGGCTGCACGGCGGTGCCGGCGCGGGGCGTGACGAACCGGCTGTAGACGGGCAGCGCACAGGTCGCGACGTACGACATGTCGCGGTAGCCGCCGTCCACCACGATGCCGCCGAGGGACCGCGCCAGCGCCGTCCGCGCGAACAGCTCGCCGCCGAGCGCGGTCTCGCGGCCGCCGCCGTCCACGACGATCACGTCGCCCGGCTCGGCCGTCTCGACGGCGTGCAGCACGGCCAGGAAGTCCTCGCGGCACCGGACCGTGAACGCCCTGCCGAAGATCCGGGTCGCGGTGGAACGGGGACGGATCGCGCTGTGCACGACCCGGACGGTCCGGTCGGCGTCGCAGATGGCGGTCGTGTCGACGCGGCGGAAGCGGTCGAGCAGTTCCTGGTTCACCGGCGTTCTCCCGTTCGTGCCAGCAGGTGCGCCATCGGCCGTGCCCCGATGCCGTGCAGCACCACGCTACCCAGCACGCAGACCACCGTGATCACGAGAATCGTGTTGGCGGCATCGCCTTCCGGTAGCTTGTTGAACGCCAGCAGCCCGAACACGATCGTGGTGGTGCCGCGCGGTCCCAGCGCCCCGACGAGCACGCGTTCGCGGCCCGTGAGCCTCGACCTGACGAGGGCGACGAGCACCGGTACCAGCCGGATCGCGGTGAGGACCGCGGCGCAGTACAGCACCACCTGCCACGTGATGCCCAGGTCGAACGTCAGCACGGTGGTGATGCCGACGACGAACCACATGGTCATCACCAGCACACCGGTGACGTCCTCCAGCAGGCGGAAGTCCGAGTTCAGCGCGTCGGCGCGGATCTCAGCGCGGTCGCTGTGCCCCGCCCGGACCTTGGCGGCCTTGAGCAGCCGGTGCACGTAGCGGAAGGCGATGCCGCAGACGAACGAGGCGACGAAGCCGTTGCCGTCGATCGCGACCGTGGCGGTGTAGGTGAGCAGCGGCGCGAGCAGCACCGCGACACGCCCGGACTGCGTCGTCACCCAGCCCGCGTGGTGGGCGCGGTCCATCAGCCACCCGAGCAGGGCGCCGATCACGACTCCGGCGACGAGGGCCTTGACGGCGAACGGCAGCACCGTCGCGAGCGCCTCCATCGGCGTGCGTTGCTCGGTCTTGCTGCCGGCCAGGATGAGCGCGAACAGGAACAGCGGCGACACGATGCCGTCGTTGTAGCCGCTCTCGACGTTCAGCGTGCTGCGGACCCGAACGGACAGCGCCGGGTCGCGGACGACGCGTTCCGCCGGGGCGAAGTCGGTCGGCACGGTGACGCACGCGATCAGCAGCAGGACCGCCCACGGCAGGCCGGGGAACAGCAGCCAGCCCAGCAGCGCGGCCAGGGCCAGGCTCAGCGGCATCGCGACGAGCAGCACCCTCGCCACCAGACCGGGGTAGGCGCCCCACAGCCGGCCCGCGCGCACCTCGGTGGCGTCGACGAACAGCAGCACCGCCAGGATGATCTCGGCCGCACCCTGCGCGGTCTCGGTGTTCAGGCCCTCGGCGATCGAGCTCTGGTTGAGCAGGCCGACCGCGACGCCCGCCAGCACCATCAGGACCGGCGCGCCGAGGTTCCACCGCTCCAGCCGGTCCGCCGCCAGTGAGCGCACGACCATGGCGAACGCGGCCGCGAGCAAGAACGAGTTCATGCGCTCATCTTCGCTGACTTGTCCTAAGAGGACGGCTACAGGGGTGGCTCTCCCACAAGTCGGCGCGGAACGCAAGTCCCGCATCGTCTCGATCGCGAAGACGTTCGCCGTCGCCGGGGTGACAGGGTGGGTCCGTACCCCTGAACATGAGGAAACCTGTTCTGGTCATCGCGGCGCTGGCCGTCACCGCCGCCGCGGCGTTCGCCTTCGTCAAGTTCTCCGCTGGCCCCGAGGCGAGGGCGGGGGAGTGCCTCGTGGGCAGCTCCGACGTCGTGACCACCGGCTGCACCGCCGACAACGCGCGGTTCAAGGTCGGCAAGGTGCTCGCGGACCCCAACGCGAGCTGTCCCGCCGGCGACGACGAGTACGTGCAGGTCGCGCCCAAGTCCGGCGGCAAGCTCTGCCTGCTGCCCAACCTCGTCGAGGGCGCCTGCTACCAGCCCTCCGACAACGGCGACAGCTGGGGCAAGGCCGCGTGCGCCGGTGACGAGACCGTCAAGGTCACGAAGGTGCTCGCGGCGGCGGGCGGTGACGCCGAGTGTCCCGACGCCGGCGACGACCTGATCTCGATCGTGTACCCCGAACCGCCCACCACGTACTGCCTTTCGCCGGTGCGCAAGGCGCCCGCCTAAACCGGGTGGTGGCCGCGTACGTACACCCGGACATGAGCGCATCGCACGCCCTGACGTCACCGCGGGTCGTTGCGCTGGGCCGGGAGGTGGCGCTGCTGGCGTTCGTCGGTGCCGTCACCTGGATGGCGACGCAGTACGTGACGGTGGAGTGGGGGCCCGCCCCGTGCAACAACGTCGTGGTGGGGTTGCTGGTCGCGGGCTCCGCGATGGTGCCCGCCGTGCTCCGGCGCCGGTTCCCCGCGGTGGCGGTGCTCGCGGCGGCGACGCTCTTCGGGTGGTACCCCGCGACCGGCATCGCGCTGGCGATCTCCTCCTACAGCGTGGCGGCGCGGGTGCGGGCCAGGCGCCCGCGGGTGGTCGTCCTGACCGCGGCGGCGGTGCTGCCGATGCTGATCGGGCTGGTCGGGTCCGGGTACCTGTGGCAGGTGGTGATCATCGAGTTCGGCATCGCCGCGCTCGTCACCGTGGCCGGTCCGGTCGTGGTGCAAATCCTTCTCGCGCAACGGGAACAGCTGATCAGCGCGTTGCGGGAGCAGTCGCGCTACGCCGGGTCGACGGCACGGCTGCAGGAACGCTCCCGCATCGCGCAGGAGATGCACGACCTGCTCGGCCACCGCCTCAGCCTCATCTCGCTGTACGCGGGCAGCCTCGAGATGGGCGCCCCGCAGCACGTGAGCGAACCGGCGCGGCTCATCAGGACGACCGTGCGGACCGCGATGGACGAGCTCAGGGCCACCCTCGGCATCCTGCGCCAGCCCGAACCCGCGGCCACGCAGCCGGCCGACCACACCGGCACGCGGGCGGACATCTTCCAGCTGGTGCGCCAGGCCCGGGCCGGTGGGGTGCGGGTGGCGCTGGACTGGAGCGGTGATGATCTGTCCGAAGTGGCCAGACCGGTCCGGCAGGCGGTGCACCGGATCGTGCGCGAAGGCCTCACCAACGTGTGCCGCCACGCGCCCGGTTCACACGCCGAAGTGGTGGTGGAGCACGGGAACGACCGGGTCCGCGTCGGGGTGTTCGACGACGGGCGTGCCGCGGCGGCGGTTCCGGGCACCGGGCTCGGCCTCGCCGGTGTGCAGGAACGGGTCCGGCTGCTCGGCGGCACCTTCACCGCCGGACCCGTGGCAGGACGCGGGTTCCGCGTCACGGCCGAGCTCTCGCTCGCCCCGGCCGCACCCGCCGTGGAGGCGCCGGCGGAAGGGCCGGAGGACACCTTCTCCCGCGCGGGCATGTCGGCCGTGCTGGCGACCGGGCTGATCGGCGCGGTCGCGATCCTCGTCGTCACCTTCAACACGGTGATGTTCGACGCGGACGAGGTGCGGCTGCCGTTCGAGACGCTCGCCCTCGGCAGCACCCGCGACGAGGTCGTCCAGAAGATCGGCACGGGCAGCCCGATCGCCCGCATCGCCTCGCGCGGCGTCGAGCCGTTGCTGCCCAACAAGTCGGACTGCTCGTACACCTACTACGAACAACAGAACGGGACAGCCATGGTCGAGCGCTACTGCTTCCGCAGGGATCTTCTCGTCGAGAAGACCCGCTTCGCCCTGCCGGGAGCGTGACCCGTGATCAAGGTGATGCTGGTCGACGACGAACAGCTGCTGCGCGCGGGCGTCCGGCTGGTGCTGCGGCACGCCGACGACATCGAGGTGACCGCGGAGGCGGGTGACGGTGCCGAGGCCGTGCGGCTGGCGTGCACGCGACCGGTGGACGTCGCCCTGGTGGACATCCGCATGCCGGGCACCGACGGGCTGACGGCCGCCGAGCAGCTCGCCGTGCGGGCACCGGCGGTCAAGGTGGTCATGCTGACCACGTTCGGGGAACAGGAGTACATCACGAGGGCCCTGCGGGCCGGCGCCGCCGGGTTCCTGTTGAAGGACAGCGGTCCGCAGGAGCTGATCCACGCGGTGCGGGCGGCGGCGCACGGTGGCGCGATCCTGTCGCCGCGCATCACCAAGGACCTCATCGCCACGCACGTGATGGCGGCCGACAACCGTTCCGTGAAAGCACAACGGTTGGTCGACGGGTTGAACGAACGCGAACGCGACGTGCTCGTCATGGTCGGCGTCGGCGCGTCGAACGCCGAGGCCGCCCGGATGCTGTACATGGGTGAGGGCACGGTCAAGACCTACGTCAGCAGGATTCTGGCGAAGCTGGGCTGTGCCAACCGGGTGCAGGCGGCGATCATCGCCCACGACGCCGGGCTGCTGCCGGCCGGATGAGCCCGCTTCCGTTGCCAGACGGCGAAAGGAGCCCAGGACCGCCGTCCCTGGGCTCCTCTGCCGCCGCCTCGGTCAGGCGCACCTGCGGGCCGCCGCGGTGGCCTGGGTGTTGCGCTGGTCCGCGGTCCTTCGCGCCTGCGCGGCCCGGTTCGCCAGCGCGGCCGCCTGCTGCCTGGCCCGGTTCGCCTGCGCGGCGGCCTGTTGAGCCTGCTGCTGTGCCTGGGCGGCCTTGTCCTTGTCCGCCTGCTGCCCGGTCTGCTGCGCCTTCTTCGCCGCCGCCTCGGCAGCCTGCCTGGCCTGGTTCGCCCGCTGCTGGGCCCGTTGCACGGCCTGCTGAGCCCGCTTCGCGGTGTTCGCCGCCAGCTTGGCCGCCCGTTGTGCCCGCGCGGCCTGGTTCCTGGCGTTGGTCACGGCCTGGCGCTGCTGCGCGTTGCAGGTGCTGGTCGCGCTCGTCGTGGGTGGCGCCGCGACCGCTGTCCCCGCGAACCCGACGACGCCGAACCCCGCCGTCGCCGCCAGCACCGCCGCCAGCACGGCCCGCTTCGCCTTGTACTCAGGCATCTTCCGCTTCCCTTCCGCTGCGGCCCGCTCGTGCGGCGGTGCCGTCTGACCCGGACTACGCGGCTCCGGACGCCGCGCGTTCACCGCTTCCGCACGCTCGAAACGATCGGGCACCGGTGAGGGCCGACCGGCTCGCAGACCGAGACGATCGGCAACTTGTCGTTGCGGCACAACGAGATTCACTGTTCATCCAGTTGCGGACTTCACGAGAGGGCACCACCACATGGGCAAGCACAAGGACGACAACCGCAGGGCCAAAGCCGTCGCGGCCGCCGTTGGTCTCGTGGCGGTGACGATCACCGCCACGACCTTCACCGCGAGCCAGGCCGCGCAGGACGAGCGGCCGACCGCGGCCCAGGCCACCGCGATGTTGCGGCAGAAGGCGTCCACGCCCGGCACCGCGTGGGCCGTGGACCCGGACACCGACAAGGTCGTCGTCACGGCCGACAGCACGGTCACCGGGGCGCGGTGGGACAACCTCGTGTCCACAGTGGACGCCATGGGCGGCCGGGCCGCCCTGCAGCGCGCCGCGGGCACCTTCCACGTGTTCGCGGAGGGCGGCGACGCCATCTTCGCGGGCAGGAGCCGTTGCTCACTCGGCTTCAACGTGGTCACCGACGACGGCCGTCCCGCCTTCCTCACCGCGGGCCACTGCACCTTGGCGGGACGCCAGTTCGCCCTGTCCGCCAACGGACGCCCGGCCGCGACCGTCACCGACTCGACGTTCCCGGGCGACGCCGACTTCGCCCTGCTGACCTACAACAACCGCAACACCAAGGCGCCCAGCGAGGTCGACACCGGCAACGGCGGCAAGGTCCAGATCCGCCGTGCCGCCAAGGCGCGCGTCGGCAGCCAGGTGCAGCGCATGGGCAGCACGACCGGCCTGCACTCCGGCCGCGTCACGGCGCTCAACGCGACCGTGAACTACCCGGAAGGCACTGTCACGGGTCTCATCCAGACCACCGTGTGCGCGGAGGGCGGCGACAGCGGCGGCCCGCTGTTCACGCGCAACGGCGACGCGATCGGCCTGACCTCCGGCGGCAGCGGTGACTGCCAGTCGGGCGGCGTGACGTTCTTCCAGCCCGTCACCGACGCGCTCGAACGGACGGGGGCGCGCATCGGCAACTGACCGCGCGGTCGGGAGAGGGTCACGCCCTGAGCGTGCAGGCCAGACCGTTGAGGCTGAAGGAGCGCGGGTCGGCGTTGGTGTTGCCGCTGGAGCCGGTGAAGCCCATCAGCAGTGACTCGCCGGCCGGGATGACCTGGTTGTACGACACGGCGGTCGCCTGCACGTCGGCGCCCGACTGCTTGGGCGTCGCGTTCCACATCTCGTTGATCCGCTGACCGCTGGCGAACTTCCACTGCAGCGTCCAGCCGTTGACCTCGGTGTTGCCGGTGTTGTAGATCGTGACGTCGGTGCGGAACCCGCCGGGCCAGACGTCGGTGACGTGGTAGTTCACCGCGCAGCCGGGCACGGGTTTCGGCTTCGGGGTGGTGGTGGACGTGGTGCCGGGGGCCGGTGGCGGCGCGGTGCTGGTGCTCGGCTTCACGCAGGGCGGGCCCCAGCGGCCGAGGCGTTTGGCCGCGGCGGTGGCTTCCGCTTCCTTGAGCGCGCGGTCGTCGGCGGACTCGTTGCGCGTCATGCCGAGCTCGACGGCGACCACCGCGTAGTCCGTGCTGTCGGCGAGTCGCAGGGATCCGGAGGCGGTGGGCTCGACCGGCTTGTCGAGCAGCATGGTTCTGGCGAACGTCGTGGCCGCCTCCGCCCAGCAGTCGTCGGGGGCGGCGAGCCCGTTGATCTTGAACTCCGTGCCGTCGGAGAGCCGGACGGTGCGCACGTCCACCACGCTCTGGACGGTCACCGACGTCTTCTTCGACGGCTGTTCGATGAGCGAGGGAAAGTGCGCCGGCGAGGTCGTCGACGTGGGCGGCGCCTCCTCCGCGTGGCCCGCCCCGCACGCCGCGACCAGCGGAATCGCGGCGACCAGCAGCCATCTGGCAGGTCTTCTTCTCATTTCTTTCCCCCCGCGGCAAGGAGTTGCCCGGCGAACGACCCACAGCGAGTTCGACCGAACGGCTGATCTTGTCCCGGGAGGCTACGACTCTTCGGCCGAATGCGGAAGAACCTTCGCATAAATCGATATCCGGGCGCGTTCGACGTGATTCGACTCGAATTCCGTCGAACCCGCCGGAGAAATCGTTATCAGGGAGCGGACGTGCTGCCGCGGTCGGTGAGGCGCGGCTGGAGCAGCCGGATCTCCGGTGCCTGCTCCTGGACGAGCCGGGCCATCACCATCTCGACGGCGATGGCGCCGAGCTCGTCCGCGGGCACGGAGATCGAGGTGAGCGGGACGGCCTGGTTCTCCGCGACGTCGTCGGGGCACAACGTGATCACCGACAGGTCGTCCGGCACCCGCAGCGACCGTCGGCGCAGTTCGAGCAGCAGTGCACCGAGCGCGGCCTCGTTGTGCACGGCCAGACCGGTGACGCCGTGATCCGCGCGCAGCACGTCGTCCAGGCAGGCCGCCACCGCGTCGTAGCCGGGGTCGCACGGGTGCACCGACGCGGACAGCTCCCGTTTGGCGGCCTCGCTCTCGAACCCGGTGAGCAGCCGCTGGGCGTAGCTGGTGCCGCGCTGGTAGACCGCGGGGGCCGAGCCGATCAGGGCGATGCGGCGGTGGCCGAGGTCGGCCAGATGGGCGGCCATCTGCCTGCCCGCGGTGGCGAAGTCGAGGTCGACGCAGCTGAGGCCCTCGTTGTCGTCGGGCATGCCCAGCAGCACCACGGGCGCGTCGACGGAACGCAGTTCGGGCACGCGGGGATCGTTGCTCTCGACGTCCATCACGATGACCGCGTCGGTCATGGACCTGGCGGTCACCCGGTGGGCCTCGCCGGGACCGGCTTCCTTGGTCAGCAGCAGCACGTCGTAGTCGTGCTCACGGGCGGACGCCGCGATCGACGAGACGAACTGCATGAGCACCGGCAGGTGGTGGTCGGACCGCAACGGCACGACGAGGCCGAGCACCTGCGACCGGTTCGACGCGAGCGCCCGCGCGCCCGCGTTCGGGTGGTAGCCGAGGGCGGCGATGCTGCGCTCCACCCGGCGCTTGGTCTCCTCGGAGATGGTCCGCTTTCCGCTGAGCACATAGGACACCGTGCTCATCGAGACACCGGCGTGACGGGCGACCTCCTTGATCGTGATCATGCCCGCTCCTCGGATCGCCTCGCTCAGCCGCGATCATCGTAATGCGGTGCGGGTGAAACCAGGCACGATCGGCAAGATGAGCTTCCACAGTGGAGTCCCGCGGCCACGCGGTTCCATCGGCTATGAATTCACCCGGCGCAACCGGAGATACCCGCGGACGGCCAACCCGATCAGCCACGCGAGCGGCACCCACGAGTACCTGACGATCTCGTTGTCGACGAACGCGACCGGAATGGAGATCACGAACGCGGACACCGGGACCAGGATTCCCCGCGCCATCCGCCCCGGCCATTCGGGATCGGCGTCCGAGTGCACCACCCCGTGCTTGCGGACGAGCCACAGCAGTGCGAGCAGGCTCAGGCCGACGGCGGTCACGGCGAGCGCGTAGAACACGGTGCCGAACGTCGACTCGCCGCGCTCGCCGAGCACCCGCGTGGCGAACGGCAGCGTCACGACGGTGAACAGGAACACCGTGTTCGCCCTGACCAGACCCGGTGCGAGCGCCGTGACGTGCTGGAAGAAGCGGTGGTGCGAGTGCCAGAACATCGCGATCACCACGAAGCCGAGGACGAACGTCAGGTACTGCCGCGGCAGGAGGTGCAGGAACGACTGCCACAGCTCGCCGTCGTTCTCCCCTTCCGGGACCGGCAGTTCGAGTGCGAGCAGCGTCATCGCGATCGCGATGACGGCGTCGGAGAAGAACGTCAGCCGTTCCAGGGCCGAATCGGTTTCGCGGGTCGGCGCGACGGCGTCGGTCACGTAGGTCACGGTTGATCATTATGCCGTCGCGCACCGGGATTCCGATGCGGATTGTTCACGGGTGCTGTTTGGTCGGTTTGGGTTGTTTATCGTGGATGCACGACCGGGCCGCACCGGGCGAGCCAGGTGCCGACGTGCGCCCATTCGCGGCCGCGGCGGTTGGTCACCAGCACGGTCGGCCGCAGGCAGTGCGGGCAGGGCTGCGGTGGTGAGTCGATGGTCATGGCGTGCTTTCTCGGGAAGTGGAGTGCGGGGGACGGTCCGACCGCAGAGGCGCGCTGCGGCGAGCAGACCGTCACCCCGCCCGCCCGGTGCGCGTCGGTGCCCGGAGGGGGAATCAGGCACCGGCATCGGGGAGTCACCGGGCACGCTGAGGGTGGCCGCCGGGGAACAGGCCGCCCCCGAGCGAGATCAGGCGGCAGGAGCGACGACGCGGTGGCCGGGCAGCATCAGGCCGCCGTCGTCGAACAGCACGATCCCGTTGCACAGCAGGTACCAGCCCTGCTCGGGGTGGGAGACGGCGATCTCGGCCCACTGGCCGCGCGGGTCCTCCGCGGCGGGGCAGTGCGGTTCGTGCTGGCACATGGCTGGCGCTCCTGGTGGATCCGGCGGCCGGCTTCCGCACCGGCCTTCGTGTTCCGGGTCACAGGAGAAAAGAGTGCTCGCCGCGCCGCGCGGACACATCGGGAGAACTGCGTAGACGCCTACGGATTCGAGAGTGTCCCAGGGCCCGGCAAAGTCGTGGATGAAGGGCGCCTTCAAAGAGCAGAGGGGGTTGAAGGGTGACGTGAAAAAAACAAAGAAAAAGCGAGGGGGGGGGAGGCGGCACCGACGA
>NZ_JBEXJN010000019.1:0-161383 GCF_040609115.1 Lentzea sp. NPDC004782 | reverse complement strand
TGTGGTGACCGCCACGCGCCGTCGGGTTAGGGCTTTACGGGCCCCTACAACCACACATGGTGGCGCACGGACCCTATCACCCACGTCACCGCGCCGCGCCGGCCAGGCTTTGGTGATGCGGGTGAACATGGCTTCGGCGGCACCGGCCGGGTCGTGCGCCGCGATGCGTTCGCGGATGCGGTGGCGGCACCGGTTCGCGCTCGGCCGTGACCGCCCTGGCCAGGTTCGCCGGCCGGTGCGCCCAGCTCGGCACGGCACGGGCGCTCACGATCACCCTCGGTCGCTGGCGTGGTGCGGTCATCGTTCCTCCGGTTGCACCCCTCGCCGACGCGATGGAGCGTGCCGATGACTCTACCGACAATCGGCCGTTGACGTAATACGTCATACGAATTACGTTCAGCAGCACTTCGTCGGGCCCTCGACGCCCGGCCCCATCTCGAGAAGTGAGCAGCAATGAAGCAGCGCACACTGTGGTGGTCAGCAGCCCTGGTGGCGGGGCTGACGCTGACGGCGGGTTGCGGGAGCGCCGCCGGACCGAGCTCGCAGTCCGGCGGGTCGAGCGACAAGCTCGTGGTCTGGGACTGGAAGTCGGGCGACGCGAAGGCCGCCGGGTACGTGCAGAAGGCCAAGGCCGACTTCGCGAAGAAGCACCCCGGCGTGAACGTCGAGTTCGTGGCGCAGCCGTTCGACCAGTACTACACCCTGCTCGGCGCGGCCATCCAGTCCGGCAAGGGCCCCGACGTCATCCTGTTCAACGGTGGCGGGCAGATCCGCGACCGCTCGGACGCGCTGACCCCGCTGGACTCCTATGTGGACGCCGACCGGTCGCGGCTGGCCGGGTGGGACGCGTTCACGAAAGCGGGAAAGGTGTACGCCGAACCGGTGACGTTGCAGGGACATCCGATCTACTACAACAAGGACCTCTACCAGAAGGCCGGTCTCAGCCCCGACACCCCGCCGAAGACCTGGGACGAGTTCACGAAGAACTGCGGTGTCATCACCCAGAAGACCGGGGCGAAGTGCTTCGCGCTGGGCAACAAGGAGGGCATCGGCATCCAGTTCTGGTTGTCCGCACTGGGATCGGCCGTGCTGACCCCGCAGGAGTACGACGACTGGATCGCCGGCAAGCGCGACTGGACCTCCGCGGACGTCAAGAAGATCTTCGAGCTCTGGAAGCAGGCCGGTGACTCCGGGCTCAACACCGAGGGCGCCAACTCCACCGCGATGTTCAACGACGCGTTCGCGGCGTTCAACTCCGCCAAGGCGGCCAACGTCATCGGCCTGATGTCCGACGTCGGGCACTGGAAGGACTTCGCCGAGTTCCTCACCCCGGAGAAGGTCGGCGTCATGGAGGCGCCCCTGGTCAACCCGGCGGCGAAGCCGAGCCTGCCCTACGACGGCGGCATCGGGTACGCGGTCGCGAAGTGGACCAAGGACCCCAAGCTCGCCGCGGACCTGGTGCACTCGCTGACCTCCACCGACGCGCTCAAGGCGTTCTACCTCGACGGGGGCGCGATCGCGTCCGACACCACGATCGACACCTCCGCGGGCGGCCCGGCCGTCAAGACCATCGTCGCGGAGGTCAAGTCCGGCAAGCCCGCGCTGCACGTCGCACTGGGATCCAAGACGATCGACCTCATGGGACGCCTGTCGCAGCAGTTGCTCAGCGGTTCGATCACGGTGGACGAGGTGCTGCAGCAGCTGGCCGCCTCCGACAAGACGGGCTGATCGCGTGACCGCTCAGTCCCTGTCCTCTGTGGACCCGGCCGCGGCCGGGTCCACCCGGAGGAACGCCGGCTCCACCCAGGCCGCGCCACGCCGCCGCCGGCGAGGCCTGCGGGCCGAGCGCCTGGCGCCCCTGGTGCTGCTCGCGCCGGCGTTGCTGATCATCATCGGGCTGCGGTTGTGGCCGCTGGTGCTCGGGATCAACTTCTCCTTCACCGGTGACGGTGACCGCAACGGCATGGCGGTCGGCTTCGACAACTACGCGACGCTGTTCGCGGACCCGTTGTTCCGCACGGCGTTGCGCAACGTCGGCCTGCTGGTCCTGCTGCTGCCGGTCGCGGTGGCGATCCCCGGTCTGCTGGCGACCTTCATCTACCTCAAGGTGCCGGGACACCGGCTCTACCGCGGCGTCTACTTCTTCCCCGCCGTGCTCTCCCCCGTGATCGTCGGCGCGATCTTCAACCTGCTGCTCGCGTTCGACGGCCCGTTCAACAAGCTCATCGGCGGACTGGGTCTCGGACCGGTGGACTGGCTCGGCGATCCGGACGTGGCGATCTTCGCGGTCGTCGGGGTGCACGTCTGGGCGACGTTCGGCATGGCGCTCGTCGTGTTCCTGGCCGGGTTCGCCACGCTGGACTCGTCGTTGCTCGACGCGGCCGAAGTGGACGGAGCGACGCTGCCGCAGACCATCCGGCACGTCATCGTGCCCGGCCTGTCGCGCACCATCCAGTTCGTCTTCGTCACCACCATGATCGGCATGCTGACCTCGATGTTCGGTCTCATCTACGTCATGACCACCGGTGGCCCGGAAGGATCGACCTACCTGCCCGAGTACTACATCTGGATCCAGCAGGGCCAGATGAACCAGCCCGCCCTCGCCTCCGCGGCCTCCACCGCACTGTTCCTGATCATGCTCGTCGTGGGGCTCGCCCAGATCGGCATCCTGCGACGCGCCGGCAAGGAGGACTGATGACCGGTCCCCGGCTGACCAGATGGGTCGTCGCGGTCCCGATGGCCGCGCTCGCCCTGGCCACGATCTACCCGCTGGTGTTCACCACCAACGTCGCCATGAAGACCCGCCGCGAGTACGTCCTCGACCGGTTCTCCCTCGCCGACTCGCTGAGCTTCGACAACATCGTCAAGGCCTGGACCAGCGTCGGCATGTCCCGGTACTTCCTGAACTCGGTGGTCGTGGTGGCGTGCTCGGTCGCGCTGCTGCTGCTCTTCGGGTCGATGGCGGGATTCGCGCTCGCGCGGCTGACGTTCCGCGGCTCGTCGACGCTCTTCCTGGGCGTGCTGGCCGCGTTGTTCGTGCCGTTCCAGGTGATCATGGTGCCGCTGGCGCGGATCATGGCCGACGCCGGTCTGATCGACACCTACCCCGGTCTGGTGCTCGCCTACGTGGCGCAGTTCCTGCCGTTCACGATCTTCCTGCTGACCAGCTACTACTCCACCGTGCCACCGGACATCGTCGACGCCGCGCGGATCGACGGGAACACGGTGTACGGGGTCTACTGGCGGATCATGCTGCCGATCGGTGCTCCCGCGCTGTTGTCCGTCGGCGTGCTCAACGCCCTGTTCTGCTGGAACGACGTGCTCATCTCGTTGCTGATGATGCCGTCCGCCGAGCACCGCACGCTCATGGTCGGAGTCACCTCGTTGCGCGGCCAGTACTCCGACGACATCCCCACGTTCGCGTCCGGTGTGCTCATCGCCGCCATACCGGTGCTGGTCGTCTACCTGTTCCTGCAACGCCAGATCGCCGACGGCGTCACCGCCGGGTCCACGAAGGGCTGACATGCGCATCACTCACTACCGGACCCTCACCACCGTCCACGACTGGGGCCGTCCCGTCGGCGACGCCAACGGCGTCTACGCCGACGGCCGCGTCCGCGTGCCGATCGTCGTCGTCGAGACGGACGAGGGCATCACCGGCGTCGGCCTCGGACCGCACGCGGACATCGAGAACGTCTTCGCCGCCATCGAGGGCGAAGACCCGCGCTCGGTCACCACCCTCTACGACCGCATGTTGCGCCAGGTGTTCAAGGCAGGCCACGCCGGCGCGGTGTTCGGCACCATCGGCGCGCTCGACACCGCCCTGTGGGACATCAAGGCGCAGGCGGCAGGGGAACCGCTGTGGCGGCTGTTCGGCGGCCGCGACCGCCGTGTCCCCGCCTACGCATCGGCCCTCGACATCGCGCTGGACGACGACGAGTTCGTTGCCACGTACCAGGAATACGCCGATCTCGGGCTGCGCGCGGCGAAGGTGAAGGGCGGCCTCGACATCGAGCAGGACCGGTACCGGCTCACGACGGTCCGCGACGTGCTCGCCAAGGCCAACCGCGGCGCGCGGCCGAGCGTCATGCTCGACGTCAACGAGACCTGGACGCGTAAACAGGCGGTGCGGCACGTCAACGAGATCGAACGCACCCTGGACCTGACCTGGATCGAGGAACCGGTCCGCCGCTGGGACGCCGAGGGCCACGCCGCCGTCGGCCGGGGCATCCGCGCCTCGGTCGCCACCGGCGAGAACCTCACCGGGCTGGAACAACACCGCGCGTTGATCTCGGCGGGCGCCGTGGACATCGTGCAGACGGCCGCGGTCTGGGGCATCACGCACTTCCTGCGGGTCGCCACTCTCGCGCACGCCCACGACCTGCCCGTCAGCCCCATCGGCACCACCCCGGTCGGCCTGCTGCACGCCGCCACGTCGGTGCCCAACCACCTGGTGAGCGAACTGCAGGACCTGCGGCCCCCGTGCGGAGTCTCCGTGGACCTGCACGTCGAGGACGGCGCCTACGTCCTCGGCGACACCCCCGGACTGGGCCTGCGCGTCGACGAGGAGGCCATCGCCGCCGCGAGCCACCTGATCCCCGACCCGCTGGCCGGCGGTTCGCACATCCGGCCGGAACGCGCCGGCCGCCGGCTGCACCCCGATGAGACCCTCAACGCCTGACCCGTTTCCCCGAGGAGCCCCCGACGTGAAGACACCCCAGCGATTCGGCATGGTCATCCGGCTGCGCCCCGAGAAGCGCGAAGAGTACCTGCGGCTGCACTCGGCCGTCTGGCCCGCCGTCGAGAAGACGATGCTCGACGCCAACATGCGCAACTTCACGATCTTCCTGCACGACGACCTGCTCTTCGGCTACTACGAGTACATCGGTGACGACCACGAGGCCGACCAGGCCCGCATCGCCGCCGACCCGGAGACCCAGCGGTGGTGGACGCTCACCGACCCGTGCCAGGAGTCCCTGGTCGAGCGCGGTTCCGGCAGCTGGTGGGCACCGATGCAGGAGGTCTGGCACCTGGACGACCCGGCGTAGCCCGCTCCTCGTCGTCGATGAAGGGCGCCTTCATCCACCTCAGGGGCAATGCCAGGAACTCAAGCGGCGACGCGTTGCGCCGACCTTCGCGGGCAGGCTCGCGATGAACGGCGCATTTGTTCACCTGGGGTGGACAAATGCGCCGTTCATCCCGGACGCCGTCAGCGCGTCTCGCTGCTGTCGCCGCGGCCCACGTGCTCGCGCAGCCACCGCTCGGTGGTGTTGACGTGCATGAGGGCCGCGGCCTGGGCGAGCGCCGCGTCCCGGTCGGCCAGCGCCTGGTAGATCGCCTCGTGTTCGGCGAGCGTGCGGCTGGCCGCGCGGTCGTCGACCAGGCCGCGCCACACCCTGGCGCGGATCGTGCGGCTGGAGATGCCCTCCAGCAACGTGGTCAGCGTGGCGTTGCCGGTGGCGGCGACGACCGCGCGGTGGAACGCGGCGTCGTGGGAGTTGAGCAGCTCCACGTCGTCGCGGGCCGCGCGCATCGCGTCGAGGTGCCGTTCGACCTCGGTCAGTTCGCGGGCGGAGATGCGGGTGGCGGCGAGGCCGGTCGCGATCGGCTCGAACAGCCTGCGCACCTCGGTGAGCTCGAGCAACGTGTCGCCGCGCAGCAGCTCCACGGCGGACGAGATGCCGCCGAGCAGCACCTCCGGTTCCAGGCTCGTCACGTAGGTGCCGTCGCCGCGCCGGATCTCCAGCACGCGCGCCACCACCAGCGCCTTGACCGCCTCCCGCATCAGGTTGCGGGACAGGCCCAGCTCGGCCGCCAGCTGCTGCTCGGGCGGGAGCTTGGACCCCGGCGGCAGCTCACCCGACCCGATCAGGTCCCTGATGCGGTCGATGGCCTTGTCGGTCAGTGACACCGCAGGAGGGTAGCAAGACATCCCATCTCTGCCAAAGAGATGGGATGTCACCTGACGGAACGTCAGGTGACATCCAAAGCTGCTACCTGCATTTGGTCGCACTTTGGCCATCGACCGTGGACATTCCAACCGCCAGTGGCCTATAAATCCATCCCATGTCCGCCTACGAACTGTTGCATCGCGGACACGCCGCTGACACACGAGGGGGAACGATGACCGAGCTGATCACCGCGGTCGATGCGGTGGACGTGCGGTTCCCCACGTCACGTGAGCTCGACGGCTCCGACGCGATGAACCCCGAGCCCGACTACTCGGCCGCCTACGTCACCATCCGCACGAGCGACGGCGCGGAAGGGCACGGGCTCGCGTTCACCGTGGGCCGGGGCAACGAGGTCGAGGTCGCTGCCGTGCGCGCGCTGGCTCCCCTGGTGACCGGACTGTCCGTGGACGACGTCCTCGGCGACCTCGGCGCCTTCTCCCGCAGGCTGACCGGCGACAGCCAGCTGCGGTGGCTCGGGCCGGAGAAGGGCGCCATCCACATGGCCGCGGCCGCGATCGTCAACGCGGTGTGGGACCTCTACGGCCGCAGGGAAGGCAAACCCGTGTGGCAGTTGCTCTCCGAGCTGTCGCCGGAACAGCTGGTCGACCTCGTCGACTTCCGCTACCTCGAAGACGCGCTCACCCGTGACGAGGCGCTGGACATCCTCCGCCGCGCCGAACCGGGACGCGCCGCACGCGCCGCGCACCTGCTGCACCACGGGTACCCCGCGTACACGACCACGCCCGGCTGGCTGGGCTACGACGACGAGAAGCTCGTCCGGCTGTCCAGAGAGGCCGTCGCGGACGGCTTCACCCTGATCAAGCTGAAGGTCGGTGCCGACGCGGACGACGACCTGCGCCGCCTGCGCCTGGCCCGTGAGGCGGTCGGCCCCGGCATCAGGATCGCCGTGGACGCCAACCAGGCGTGGGGTGTGCGGCAGGCGATCGACTGGATGTCCAAGCTGGCGCCGTACGACCCGTACTGGATCGAGGAGCCGACCTCACCCGACGACATCCTCGGGCACGCCACCATCCGCCGGGCGGTCGCACCGGTGAAGGTCGCGACCGGCGAGCACGTCCACAACCAGGTGATGTTCAAGCAGCTGCTCCAGCTCGACGCGATCGACGTCCTGCAGCTCGACGCCAGCCGCACCGCCGGCGTCACCGAGAACATCGCGGTCCTGTTGCTGGCGGCCAAGTTCGGCGTCCCGGTCTGCCCGCACGCGGGCGGCGTCGGGCTGTGCGAGATGGTGCAGCACCTGGCGATGTTCGACTACGTCGCCGTCAGCGGCACCACCGAGAACCGCGTCATCGAGTACGTCGACCACCTGCACGAGCACTTCACCGACCCCGTGCAGGTGCGCGACGGCCACTACCTCGCGCCGACGGCGCCCGGCATCAGCGCCGAGCTGCACCCCGCGTCCGTCGCCGCGCACCGCTACCCCGACGGACCCGTCTGGAACCACGCCTCCGATCCCGCCACCCGTTAGGAGATCCGCCGTGCACACCAGATCTCGCACCTGCCTGGGCATCGTCACCGTCCTCGCCGCCGTCCTGAGCGCCTGCGGCACCTCGGGTTCCGGGACGGGCGGCGGCGCCGCGGTGGTCGGCGTCGACTACCCGCGGTCCGACACCGACTTCTGGAACTCCTACATCAAGTACACCCCGGAGTTCGCGAAGGACCTGGGTCTGGAGCTCAAGACCACCAACTCGCAGAACGACGTCGCGAAGCTCACCGCGAACGCCCAGACGTTCATCAGCCAGGGCGTCAAGGGCGTCGCGATGGCACCGCAGGACACCGCGGCCATCGCGCCCACGCTGGAACAGCTGGCGGCCAAGAAGATCCCGGTCGTCACCGTCGACACGCGCCCGGACAGCGGAAACGTGTTCATGGTCGTCCGCGCCGACAACCGGGCGTACGGCGAGAAGGCCTGCCGGTTCCTCGGCACGAAGCTCGGCGGCAAGGGCAAGGTCGTGATGCTGCAGGGAGATCTCGCGTCGATCAACGGCCGGGACCGCACCGAGGCGTTCAACGACTGCATGAAGAAGAACTACGCCGGCATCACCGTGCTCGGCGAGGCCACGAACTGGGACGGCGCGGTCGCGGCGCAGAAGCTGCAGACCGACCTCACCGCCAACCCGGACGTCAAGGGCGTCTACATGCAGTCGAGCTTCGCCCTCTCCGGCACGCTGCAGGTGCTCAAGCAGAAGAACCTGCTGACCCCTCCCACCGATCCCAAGCACGTCTTCATCGTCTCCAACGACGGGATTCCCGAGGAGCTCAAGGACATCGCCGACGGTCAGATCGACGCGACCGTCTCGCAGCCGGCCGACCTCTACGCCAAGTTCGCGCTGCAGTACCTGAAGGCCGCGATCGACGGCAAGACGTTCAGCCCCGGCAAGACCGACCACGACAGCACGATCGTCCAGGTGCGCGACGGCCTGCTGGAGGACCAGCTCTCCGCTCCGCTGGTGACCGCCGACGGCGGCACCTACGACGGCGTGCCGAGCCTCAAGCACGACGACAAGTCCCTGTGGGGCAACAAACTCAGCTGAGCAGAGGACGACATGGTTGCAGCGCCACCCGTCGTCGAGGCGACGGGCGTGACGAAGCGGTACGGGTCCACCGTGGCCCTGCACGAGGCCGCGATCAGGATCGAGCAGAGCCAGACCCACGCGCTGGTGGGGCGGAACGGGGCGGGCAAGTCGACCCTCGTCTCCGTCCTCACCGGACTGCAGGCGCCGGACGAGGGCACCATCGCGTTCGGCGGCGAGCCCGCACCCAAGCTCACCGACCGCGACGCGTGGCGGCAGCGGGTGGCCTGCGTCTACCAGAAGTCCACCATCATTCCCGACCTCACGGTCGCGGAGAACCTGTTCCTCAACCGGCACGACCACGGCCGCAGCGGGCTGATCAGCTGGAAGTCCGTGCGCCGCAAGGCGAAGGAGCTGCTCGACACCTGGTCGGTCGACGTGGACGTGCGGCTGCCCGCCGGTGATCTGGACGTCGAGCAGCGCCAGTTCGTGGAGATCGCGCGGGCGCTGTCGTTCGGCGCGCGCTTCATCATCCTCGACGAACCGACCGCCCAGCTCGACGCCGCCGCGATCGCCCGGCTCTTCCGCCGGATCACCGAACTGCAGCAGCAGGGCGTCACGTTCCTGTTCATCAGCCACCACCTGCAGGAGGTCTACGAGATCTGCGACACCGTCACGGTGTTCCGCGACGCCCGGCACGTGCTGACCGCCCCGGTCGGCGACCTGCCGAGAGCCGACCTGGTGGCGGCCATGACCGGGGAGGTGGCGGCGGAGACCGGTGCCGCCCACCGCGCCCCGGCCGTGCACACCGCTCCCGTGCTGGAGCTGACGAACGCGTCGCTGGCCGGCGCGTACGAGAACGTGTCGTTCCGGGTCCACGCCGGGGAGATCGTCGGCCTGGCCGGAGCGGCGAGCAGCGGCCGCGTCGAGATCGCGGAGACGATCGCGGGCCTGCGCGCCGCGGACGGCGGCGTGGTGGAGATCGCGGGCACCCGGCCGAAGCCGGGCAGCGTGCCCGCGGCGCTGAAGGCGGGCGTCGGGTTCGTGCCGCAGGACCGGCACCACCAGGGTTACGTGGCGCAGATGTCCATTGCGGACAACGGCACCCTGACCATCCCGGACCGGCTGGGCCGCGCCGGGTTCATCGACGGACGCCGGCGCGACGGCTTCGCCCGCGACATGATCGGCCGGCTCGCGATCAAGACCCCGGGACCGGAGCTGCCGGTCTCCGGTCTGTCCGGAGGCAACCAGCAGAAGGTCGTGATGGCCCGCGCGCTCGCCAACGACCCCGGACTGCTGGTGATGATCAACCCGACCGCCGGCGTCGACGTGCGGTCCAAGGAGTTCCTCCTCGGCAAGGTCGAGGAGATCGCCGAGTCCGGCGCGGGCGTGCTCATCGCCTCCGACGAGCTCGACGACCTGCGTCTGTGCGACCGGGTCCTGGTGGTGTTCCAGGGCCGCGTGGTCGCCGAGATCCCGCGCGGCTGGCACGACCACCGGCTGGTGGCCGCGATGGAAGGAGTGGACCTCGATGGCTGACACCGCCGCCGCCACCACCGCCGGGGCGGGCAGGAGGATCGCCTTCGCCCGCCTGCGCGACCTCGCCCTGATCCCCGCGATCATCGTCATCGCGATCGTCGGCCAGCTCGTCAGCCCGGTCTTCCTGCGCGGCGACAACCTGATCAACGTGCTGCAGACCATGTCGGAGATCGCGATCCTGGTCCTGGCGCAGACGCTGGTGCTGATCGTCAAGAAGATGGACCTCTCGCTGGAGTCCACGGTCGGGCTCGCTCCCGGCATCGCCGCGTGGCTCACCGTGCCGGTCGGTGCGGGTCACGGGCTCGGGCTGGTGCCGGGCGGCTGGTCGGTGCCGATCACGCTGGCGGTCGGCGTGATCGTCGGCGTGATCAACGCGTTGTTCATCATCCGCTTCGGGCTCAACGGGTTCATCGTCACGCTCGGCATGCTGATCGTCCTGCGCGGCATCCTGACCGGCGTCTCCGGCGGGCAGACCTTCTTCCGGCTGCCGAAGTCCATGCTCTACCTCGGCACCGCGGAGTGGCTCGGCCTGCCCGCGTCGGTCTGGCTGTGCCTGCTGCTGTTCGCCGCGGGCATCGTCGTGCTCGGCTTCACGAGCTTCGGCCGGTCCCTCTACGCGATCGGCGGCAACGTCGACGCGGCGAAGGCGGCGGGCATCCGCACCGACCGGGTGCTGTGGATCGTGATCGTGACGGCGAGCCTGCTCGCCGCGCTCAGCGGCCTGCTGCTGTCCGGGCGGCTCGCCTCGGTCGCCTCCGCGCAGGGCAACGGCTACATCTTCACCGTGTTCGCCGCCGCGGTGATCGGCGGCATCTCCCTCAACGGCGGCAAGGGCACGATGTTCGGCGCCTTCACCGGCATCCTGCTGCTGTTCATGATCCAGAACGTGCTGACGCTGGCCGGTGTCCCGGCCCAGTGGATCGGCGCGCTCAACGGCACGATCATCCTCATCGCGCTGGCCCTGTCCCGCGTCACCGGTGGCAAGGCCCAGGACTAGGAGTTCTCGTGGCACCCTTGAACCGCAGGCGTTTCCTCGCCGCCACCGCGCTCACCGCCGGAGCCACGGCGTTGCCGGGCGGCACGGCGAGAGCCGCCGCGGTGCCGGACCGGGGCATCCTCGACACGAGTCCGGCGTCGTCGTGGACGGACGGTTTCCTGACCGGCAACGGCGAATACGGCGCCGTGCTGCACGGTGCGCCCGCCGCGGAGAAGGTGATCTTCAACTACCACCGGCTCGTGCTGCCCAACGGCACCCGTTCGGTCACCCCGCCGGTGCTCTCCGGGCGCCTGAACGGTGTGCGGGACAAGGCACTCGCGGGTGACTACGCCGGTGCGAACCGGGACTTCGCGAACGGCTGGTCCCTGCGCTGGACCCAGACCTACCACCCCGCGTACGAGCTGCGGATCACCACGTCCGGCCTGACGGTGGCGAACTACAGCCGTACCACCGACTTCCGCACCGGGGAGGTCACGTCGAGCTGGACCGACAGCGCGGGCACGTGGACGCGCCGGGCGTTCGTCTCCCGCGCCGACAAGGTGATCGTGCACGAACTGGTGCCCGCGCCCGGCCGCACGATCGACACCACGCTGAGCGTGAACACCGCGCTGGACGGAGCCCCGTCGAGCGTCGGCTACACCACCCTCGCCACGGTCTCGAACGGCTCGGGCTACCTGAACCTGCGCGGCACGTACCCGTCCGGGCAGGGCGCGTTCGGCTACGAGGGTGTCACCAGGGTCGTCCCCACCGGCGGGTCGGTCACCGCGAGCGGCGCCACGATCGTCGTGGCCGGGGCGAGCAGGCTGCTGCTGCTCACGAAGCTCGACCGGTACGAGTCGCCGAACGCCTGGGACGCCAAGCCGTTGCACGCGGCGTTGGCCGCCATCAGCGGCGACTACGCGACACTGCTCCCCCGGCACACCGCGATCCACACCGCGATGTACGACCGTTCGAGGCTCGACCTCAGCGTGTCCGACGCCGACCGGAAGCTCCCCACCAGCGACCTGATCGCCCGGCAGAACAACAACAAGAGCGTCATCGACCTCGCGTTGCTGGAACGGCTCTACGACTCCGGCCGCTACCTCTTCATCAGCTCCAGCGGTGTCCTGCCGCCGCGCCTGACCGGCATCTGGACGGGCACGTGGTCGGGTGCCTGGGCCGACGACTTCACCACCGACGCCAACGTCAACCTCCAGGTCGCGGGCGGCAACATCCTCGACACCACCGAGGCGATGCAGGGCTACTTCACCCTCATCCTCGGCCAGCTCGCGCACTGGCGCACCAACGCACGAAACCTCTACGGCGCACGCGGTTTCCTCGCCCCGTCCCGCACCGACGGCGAGTACGGCCACATGCTGCACTTCGACAGCGGCTTCCCCGGTCACACGTGGACCGGCGGCGCGGACTGGCTGCTCTACCCGTTGCTGGAGTACTACGAGGTCACCGGCGACCAGGCGTTCCTGCGCGACAAGCTCGGCCCGGCGCTGATGGAGCTCGCGCTGTTCTACGAGGACTTCCTGACCCGCACCGACTCCAACGGCAAGGTCGTGTTCGTGCCGTCGTTCTCGATGGAGAACGCGCCGAGCAACACCGGCGTGCTGCTGTCGATCAACGCCACCGGCGACATCATGGCCGGTAAGCACGCCCTCCAGGCCGCGATCTTCGCCGCCGAGACGCTCGGCGCCGACCCCGACGGCGTGCGGCGCTGGAAAGCGTTGCTGGCCAAGATGCCCGCCTACCGGACCAACAGCGACAACGCGCTCGCCGAGTGGTCGTGGCCTGGCCTCAACGACCAGTACAACCACCGGCACGTGCAGCACCTGTACGGCGCCTGGCCGTTGCACGAGATCAACCCCGAGGAGACGCCCGACCTCGTCCGCACCGGGCTGCGCGCGCTGGAGGTGCGCGGCGACCAGAACATCTCCGCCCACGGCAGCCTGCACCGCGCACTGGCGGGCGCGCGCCTCAAGGACGGCGGCAAGGTCTACGACAACCTGCGCAAGATCATCGGCAACAACATGGTCTTCCGGTCGCTGATGACCTCGCACAACCCGAACCTCGACATCTACAACGCCGACGCGGCCCACGCGATCCCCGGCGTGCTGGCCGAGGCGTTGCTCTACTCCCGGCCCGGCGTGCTGGAACTGCTGCCCGCCCTGCCGGGTCAGCTCACCAAGGGCACGATCACCGGTGTGCGGGCACGCGGCCGGATCCGCGTGCACAGCCTGAGCTGGGACCTGGCCGCCCGCACGGCGACCGCGTCGGTCACGTCCGACGTCGACCAGACCGTCACGCTCATCAGCCGCCGCGGCCTGGCGTCGATCACGACGACAGCGCCGGTCGCCCCGTCACCGGTGGGCCCGCACGCGCGGCAGCTCACCCTGACCGCCGGGCAGCGCACGGACCTCACCGTGTCCCTGCAGGGTGGCTGGTTCCGGCTGGCCAACCGCAACAGCGGCAAGGTGCTCGACGTCAACGGCGCGAGCACCGCCGACGGCGCGAAGGTCATCCAGTGGACCTGGTCGGGCAGCACCAACCAGCAGTGGCAGCTGCTGCCCAACCCCGACGGCTCGTTCCGGCTCTCCGCCCGGCACAGCGGCCTCCTGCTCACCGCCGGGCCGGCCCAGGGCGCCCAGCTCGAACAGCGGGCCGACACCGGCGGCAACGACCAGTGGTGGAAGCTCGTCGACGCCGGTGGCGGTCAGGTCACCCTCGTGAACGTCCGCACCGGGTGGTACGCGGACGTCGACGGCAGCTCGAAAACCGACGGCGCCAAGGTGATCCAGTGGCCGGCCAACGGCGTCGCGAACCAGCAGTGGCAGGTCGTCTGGGTCTGAGCGGGTAACCAGGAGTCGCGTCCGCAACTCGCCGTCCGGTGAGGTGGATGAAGGGCGCCTTCATCCACGTAACTGCCCAGCAGGCGGGCTACGGACGAAACCTCCGGCAAGGCGCTTGGCTGACAACGACGAACGGCTCATTTGTCCAGCTGAGGTGGACAAATGAGCCGTTCATCGAGCGCCAGGGGTCAGTTGCTGGTGCAGCGCCATGTCACGAACCACTCGGTGAACTCGGGTTCGTCCGAGTACTTGGCGAAGAGGTCCTGCGGCTTGGTCTCGCGAGCCCGGAAACCGTACTTCTCCACGCACCTGCGGTCGGCCTCGGGCCGCGTCCGCGCCACCGCCTCGTCGTACCTGGGCCGAGCCGGGCCGTAATGACCGGTGGACAGGTCGTAGGTGATGGACGCGGCACTCGCGGGCGCGACCCCGAGAGCCATCGCCGCGCTCACCGCGAGGACGGCGACCGCCGCCCTGCTTGCCTTGACACGCATGGAACCTCCTGCGGAACACGTCTGTGATCCACAGTCTTCGGACCGGCGACGTCGCCGCTCAAGGCGTCCCGGCCGAGTTCCGCGTTGTTCGGGGAGACGTCCGGCATCATCGGCAGCGCTCTCACCGCATCAACCGGCCGGGATCGCCGGCGTTCCCGCGGCGAACGAGCCACGCCTCGGTGATGTGGGCGAACATGGCGTCCCTCGCGCCTTCCGCGTCACGCGCGGCGATGCACTCGTAGACGCGCCGGTGGCCCTGGTTGGACGCCTGGCAGAGCTCGCGATCGCTCCTGCCCAGATAGCTGGGCGTGGTGATGGCCTGGGCCTGCAACGACCGCACGACACCACGGGCGATCTGGTTGCCCGACGCCCGCATGATCGCGTCGTGGAACAGCCGGTCGTGCTCCTCGTACGACGGCGTGTCGCCGACCAGCTCGTCCATCCGGTCCACCAGCGTCCGCAACTGCTCGACCGTGTCGGGCCCGGCGGTGCGCGCGGCGACCTGCGCCATGTCCGACTCCAGCAACCGCCGCGTCACGACGAGGTCGTCGAGGATCGCGAGGCTCTCGTCCCCGGCGATCGCGGCACTGAGCACCAGCTCGTCGAGCACCTTCCACTGCGACGACGGGTTCACCCTCGTGCCGGAGCCCTGGCGCACCTGGACCAGGCCCTTCTCCTGCAGGACCTTCACCGCCTCGCGGATCACCGACCTGCTCACCGCGAACGTCTCGCAAAGCACCGGCTCGGGCGGCAACACGGCCCCGGCGGGATAACTGCGCCGCACGATCCGCTGCGCCAGTTCCGCGGTGACCGCCGCGGCGAGGTTCGCCGGTCTCCGCGTCCACTCCGGACTCACCGCCCTGCCCCGTTCCGTCGCTGTCACCTGGGCAGAGTGGCACAGGTCACCCGCACCGGCAGAACGAGCCGACCAGCGCACGGAGTTCTGCGGAAGTCGTTCCGAAGACCGCTGAAGTCTGAGCGTGGGGCGGTTTCACACCGGTGAGTTTCGGATTTCAACGTGTCACTCTGTCGGTGCCACCTTACTCCGAAAGGACCAACAATGCCGAAGTTCGTCGCGCAGCGCTCGGCCCTCGCCGTCGCGGTGGTCGCCGCCGCGGCTGCGCTCCTCGGGGCTCCCGCCGCCCACGCCGACTCCCCTGCCGGCCAGCACATCGTCGCCTTCTCGAAGGTGCCGTCGGAGACCAAGAGCGTGTTCATCGACCGCTCGAACAACACGAGCGCCCCCAGCTCGCCCGTCTGCCTGCGGAACCTGCCGTCCGGCCAGACCTACAGCTCCAGCGTGCACGTCGACAACGACTCGACGCCCGAGCTCACGTTCTACTCTTCCTCCGACTGCTCGCGCGGCGCGCAGAGCAGCGGGTTCATCGACGTGCACCAGGACAACCTGGCCAAGGTCTGGGTCTCCTGGCGGAACTACCACCCGTACTGGGGCCACGTCGGCCTGGCCGGCTGAGAGGCGTGACCACCACACCGCCGGGACCATCGGAGGCCCCGGCGGTTTTTCGTCCTCAGTGGATGGTCAGGCGGTCGTCCCGGTGACCGCGCTGCCCGACTTCGTCACGTGGTAGGTGACCTTGGTGCCACTCCAGTAGTGGAACGTGAGCGTCACCCGCTGGTTGTCCTTGACCGCGGCGAAGAAGTCCGGCTTCAGGACGGTCAGGCGATCGGTGTAGTTCGGCGCGAACGTCTTGTCGAACTCCTTGAAGGACGTCCAGTCGTTCGGGCCGGCGGAGGTGCCGTCGTCGTACTTCGCCTCCATCGTGGCCAGTTGGTCGCCGCGGTAATCGGTCGGGATCTCGAACTTGTCGGTCATGCCGGTGGCGTTGGACAGCACCGGCGGGTCGTAGGTGATGACGTAGAACCGCCACGGCACACCCTGCGAGAAGCGGGCCGTCAGCACCGCGTTGACCCCGTAGGTCCGCGAGCCGCTCAGCCTCGTCAGCGCCGAGGCGGTCAACGTGAGCTGGTCGCCGTCGAGCGTGTAGTCACGGCCGCGGGCCAGCGCGATGCTGCCGTTGTACAGGCCGGTGAACGACGTGCCGTTGAGGTTCAGCTTGATCGTCTTCGCGGTGACGGGACTGGGCTTCGCGAGGAACACCTGGTCGGTGTAGGCGGTGCCGGACCGGGTCGTCCAGCTCGACTTCAGCTGCGCGTAGAGCTCCGGGTCCTTCCACTGGAACGCGGTGCGGTCGAAGTGCTGGCCGTTGTCCCACAGCATGGTGGTGATTTTCTTCGTACGGGCGTAGTAGCCGATGTACTCGAAGAACTTCAGCTTCTCGCCCTGCTCGATGGTGCCGGTGTGGCGGTCGAACCCGAGCAGCCCGTACTCACCGAGGATCACCGGGATGCCGCGTGCGATGAAGCTGTTGTAGACGCGGTCGAACGAGTCGGTGTCGTACTTCTGGGCGGTGGCGTCGTAGCGGATGCCACCGGCGACGTTCGCGCTGAACGGCCAGTAGCCGTAGGAGTGCACGGTCGCGACCAGGTTCGGATCCTTCAACCCTTGGATCTGCGTCACCAGCGGGTCGACGTACTCCTGCTCGGACGAGGTGTGCAGGGTCGGCAGGACCAGCAGCCGGGTGGCGTTGTTGCCGCCCGACCGGCGCACGACGTCGTGGAACGAGGCGTTCAGCTCGGCGTTGAGCGCGATCTCCTGGGCCTTGCCGGTGCTCCCGGCGAACTGCGGCTCGTTCCAGCTCTCGAACACGAGCTTGGGCCCGAACTCGGTGAAGGCACCCGCCAGCTGCGCCCACATCTTGTCGAACTGGCCGAGCACCTGGTCGTGCCGGGCCGGCATCTGCGAGATCCACTGCCACGAGTCGTGATGAATGTTGATCATCACGTAGAAGTCGCGCGCCAACGCCCAGCGGACGACTTCCTTGACGCGGGCGAGGTAGTCCGCCGCGATGGTGTAGTCGGGCGCCTGGCCGAGGTGCGCGCTCCACGTCACGGGAATGCGGATGCTCTTGAAGCCCTGCGCCTTCACGTTGTCCAGCAACGCTTCCGTGACGCGCGGGTTGCCCCACGACGTCTCGTCCGGGCCGGTCGCGTCGAGCGTGTTGCCGAGGTTCCAGCCCGGCTGCATCGCCGCGGTGTGCTCCATCGCGGTGAGCTGCTTCCCGCCGTGCACGCACGTGACACCGTTGAGCGAGAACGACAGCGGCGCCGTGTTGGCGGCGCCCTTGGTGCCCGTGAAGCCGAACTTCACCGTCGCCTGCGACGCGATCTTGGCGTTGTAACCGGCGTCGGTGGCGGTCACCTGGCCGTCGGACTCGGTGAGCTGCGCGTGCCAGGCCCTGCCCGCCTGCTGGCCGGACGGCCACTCCCAGGTCAGCTTCCACCCGTCCACGGCGGCGCCGGTGTTGGTCACGGCGACGTCGGCCTGGAAGCCGCCCTCCCACTGACCGGTCACCGTGTACGTGACCGTGCAGCCGGCCTCCGCAGCGCCCGCCGGCGTGACCACGATGCCTGCGGCCAGGGCCGCGACGGAGGCCAGGACGGCACCGAGCCGCCGTCGAGTTGTGCGTGTCTTACCGGTTGAAGTCAACATCGAGCGCTCCCGATCTCAGGCGACGTACTCGAACCAGTCGAAGTGGACGGTGCCGGTCGCGGCGTACACGCCGATGACCCGTCCGGTGAAGCCGCCGGCCACCTCGGTCGAGAGGTACCGGCCGTCGAGGGTCGCGAGCACGGTGAACGTGCCGTCGGGTTCCTCGACCCCGAAGGAGATCGTGTCCGGGCCGTTGCGCGGGTCGCGGAACTCGCGCGCCTCGTCCACCTGGACACCGAGCACCAGCGGCCCGGACGGCACCGGCCGGGAGGCCACGACCGTCCGCAGTGGACCGATGCGGGCGAGCACCTTCGCCTCGCCGGAGGCCACCTCGATCTCGTAGTGGTGTTCCTCGTCGAACCGGACCGCCAGCCCGCCGGTGCCCCCGGCCGGATCGACCAGCGTGCGGGCGCGGCACGACAGGTGCTGCTGACGGCGTCCCACGAACACCACGGCGGGATCGTCCACACCGGACCCGCGCGCGTGCAGGGTCAGCCACCCGGGACGTTCCCCCGTGGTGCAGTGCTGCTCCGAGCGGTCGCGCACCGACACCCAGCACGGCCGCAGCTCGCCGTCGTCGAAGGTGTCCCGCTCGACCACCGCGGTGGCGGGCGGCCCGGACGACAGCTCCCCGACGACGGGCCAGCCGTCGGCCCAGGTCACCGGCGCCAGGAACGTCTCACGGCCGAGCACGTGCCAGCCGGGAGTGCCGCCGCCCGGCCGCACGCCGAGCAGCACCATCCACCACGACCCGTCCGGTGCCTGCACCAGATCCGCGTGACCGGTGTTCTGGACGGGGTCGTCGGTGCTGCGGTGGGACAGGATCGGGTTCGCCGGGCACGGCTCGAACGGGCCGTCCGGTGCCGGGCCGCGGGCGATGGAGACGCCGTGCCCGCGTTCCGTGCCGCCCTCGGCGATCATCAGGTACCAGTGCTCGCCGATCCGGTACAGGTGCGGCGCTTCCGGGGCCTTGGCGCCGGGTGTGCCGGACCAGAGCCGTTTCGGCTCGCCGAGCGTCTTTCCGGTGGCGAGGTCGATCCGGTACTGCAACACCCCGGCGACGGTGCACCAGCAGGTGCCGTCGTCATCCCAGGCGAGGTCCGGGTCGATGCCGCCGACATCCGGCAACAGGATCGGGTCGGACCACGGCCCGGCCGGGTCGTCGGCGGTGAACACCATGTTGCCGCCGCCGTGGCTCACGCTCGTGACGATCAGCCAGAACCGGCCGTCGTGGTGGCGCAGCGTCGGCGCGTAGATCCCCGCCGACGACGGCGTCTCCGCGGTGAGCAACAGCTGGCTCGGCCGTTCCAGCGCGTTGCCGATCTGCATCCAGCTCACCAGGTCCCGGCTGTGGAAGACCGGAATGCCGGGGAAGTACTCGAAACTGGAGCACACCAGGTAGTAGTCCTCCCCCACCCGGCACACGCTCGGGTCGGGGTGCATTCCGGGGATCACGGGGGTCGTCACGCGTCAGCTCCCTCGGTCGTGAGCCGGTACAGCACGGCGGAAGGTGCGGTGGGCAGCGTCACGACGAGCTCGCCGGCCCGCCACTGCGCCGACGCCGCGCTGCCGCTCGGATAGAGCACCTCGACGTCCACATCGGACAGACCCGGCAATGGCAGCGTCACGGTGTCCTCGTCACCGCGCCGCCGCCAGACGGTGACGTAGGTGGTGGACGGCGTGGACATGGCCAGGGCGACCCACGGGTCGTCCCAGCCGGGCAAGCCGAGCGGCCAGGCCGGAACCGCCCTGGACAGGTCGGAGCGGATGGTCTTGTACACGGCCGTCGCCTCGTCGACGAGCGCCCGCGCCTCCGGCTGGAGCTCCAGGATCCGCCCGGACAGGTGGATCCGGCCGAGCAGCGCGTTCGCCATGGTGACGGCGACCTCGTCGAGCGAGTCCTGCGGTAGCGGGTACGACCAGACCGCGCCCTGCTCCGGGTTGACCGCGGTGGGTGCCGAGGCCGCGATGACCGCGTAGCGCACCGAGTCCTGCTGGTCGCTGGTGGACTGGAGCTGCGTCCGGGACAGCATCGCGTGGTCCATCCGCATGCCGCCGGAGGAGCAGTTCTCGACGACCAGGTGCGGGTAGCGGTCCAGGACGTCGTCGAGCCAGTCCAGCAGAGCGCGGTTGTGGCCGAGCAGGCCGTCGGCCGGGGTCTCGCCGGGCGTGGCGCTGGTGCCCGAACCCGCGTCGATGTTGTAGTCGAGCTTGAGGTAACCCACGCCCCACTCGCCGACCACGCGGTCGACCACCTCGTCGAGATGCGCGCGGGCGGCGGGATGGCGCAGGTCGAGGTGGTGCCGGTCGCTTTCGACGACGCGCACGCCGTCCCGGCGGAAGAACGCCTCGTCCGGCAGGGACTCCGCGAGCGGGCTCCGCACCCCGATCACCTCGGGTTCGAGCCACAGGCCGGGCACCATGCCGCGTTCCCGGATGTGCGCCAGCACCTCGTGGATGCCCTCCGGACCGGGGAAGCGGGAGCGGGACGGCAGCCACTCGCCCACGCTGGGCCACCAGCTCTCGTCCACCTCCGCGTACCAGCCCGCGTCGATGACGAAGTACTCCGCGCCCGCCTGCGCCGCGGCGTCGGCCAACGGCAGCAGCTTGGCCGTGGTGGGATCGCCCATCAGGCAGTTCATGTAGTCGTTGAAGATGACCGGCAGCTGCTCGTGGTCGGGATGCGGCCGGCGGGCGATCCGGCGGTAACGGGTCAGTGCGGCGAAGGCGCCGTCCGGTCCCCCGTCGGCGCTGAACGCCAGTGCGGCGGGCACCGTGCGGAACTCGGCGCCGGGTTCGAGACGACGGCGCCAGCCGTGCGCGCGCTCGTTGGGCCCGAACAGCGCCACGTAGGCGGCACCCCGGTTGTCGCCGCACTCCCAGCGCCAGCCGCCGCCGTTGTGCTCGATCTGCCAGACCCACGAGCGGCCCGACGCGCGGTCGGTCAGCCCGCCCATCGGCAGATGCCCGCAACTGGACCAGACACCCTGCCCGGCGAGGACGAACCCGCCCTTGCTGCGGTCGTGCTCGACGTTGTCGCGTCCGCTCAGGTCGGGCGAGGTCAGCCGCAACGGCTCGCGCCGCCAGCGGCACTCCGCGAGCCAGTCGTTCTCCGCCCACAGCACGTCGGCGGTGTCCGGCGGTCCGGGCGTGAGGCGGTCCGCCACCAGCGACGAGACCGACTCCAGGTGCAGCGCGGCGCTCCCCTCGTTGCGCAGCAGGACCTCACCGCGCAGCACGGGCACGCCGTCGGGCGAGCGGTAGGTCAGCTCGGCGGTCAGGCCGGTCTCCTCGTCGTGCAGCTCGACGACGAGCTCGTGCCAGTCCTTCTCCCGCACCGCGCGGTGCGTTCGGTACCGCAGCCGTTCACCGATCGACGTGTCGACCAGGCGGTTGCCCGACCAGTGCCGGCCGTGACCGGACACGGTCACCTCGACGGGCGGTCGCGGTTCGACGAGATGGACCTCGCTCGGTGCGCCGAGCCGGGCCAGCCGCACCCTGCCGTCGTCGGCGACGTCGAGCTCGCACAGCAGGGTCTCGTGACCCCACGAAATCATCGTCACAGCCGTTGTCCCTCTCGCAACACGACGCATCCCCCAGGCGGCACTTCCGCCACCGTTCCGTCCGTGATCAGGTCGTGCGCGGCCGTCGGCAGGGCAACGGTTTCCGGACCGTGGTTGAGCACGACGTGCCAGCGCCGGCCGTCCGAGCTCCCGCGCGTGACGGCTTCGACGCCCGGCGGCAGACCCGGCAGCACCGGACCGACCCCGGCCGAGTCGAGCAGCCGCGCGACCAGTGCGGCGTAGCCGGCCTCGTCGAGCCGCGTGGACAGGTACCAGCCGTGGCCCTCGCCGTAGCCGTGCCGGGTGAGCGCCGGCGAACCGTCGAGCGCGCCGTGCGTGTACGCGGCAACCGCCTCGGCACCTTGCAGCCGCACGGATTCGCTCCACACCGTGCCGTGCGAACCGTCCGAGAGGGTGATCCGCTCGTCGTGCCGCAGCGGCCGGTACTCCTCGACCCGGATGCCGAGCGCCTGACGCAGCGGCGCGGCCGGATAGCCGCCGAGCCGCGCATGGAGCCGTTCGTCGACGACCCCGCTGAAGTGCTGGACGAGCAACGTGCCACCGTCGGCGACGTAGCGGCGCAGGTTCTCCGCGCCCGCGTCGGACAGCAGGTACAGCGCCGGGGCCACCACGAACCGGTAGCGACCCAGATCCACCTCCGGATGCGCGAAGTCGGTGACGGCCCCGGCGTCCCACAACGCGCGGTGGGCGTCCCGCAGGGCGGAGTGGTAGTCGAGCTCGGACGAGGGCAGGCCGTCCGAGTTCAGCGCCCACCACGCGTCGGAGTCGTGCAGCACGGCCACCTGGGCCGTGACGGTCGATCCGGCGAGCTCGGCGAGGCGTGCCACGGCCTCACCCGTCGCCGTCACCTCGGCGAAGACGCGGCTGTCCGGCCCGGCGTGCGGGACCATCGCCGAGTGCCACTGCTCGGCACCCGCCTTCGACTGCCGCCACTGGAAGAACAACGCCCCCTCGGAACCGCGCGCGATGTGGGCCAGCGAGTGACGCAGGATCTCGCCCGGTTCCTTGGCGAGCGTCCTGCCCCGGTCGTAGACGGTGCTGGTGCCCTGCTCCATCAGCAGCCACGGCGCCCCGCCCGCGAACGAGCGGGCGCGGTCGGCGGTGAACGCGGCCTCCGCGGCCGCGTCCAGACCCGGTGCGGTCGGGTAGAAGTCGATGGCGACCAGGTCGACCTCGCGGCCCAGCGCCCACAGGTCGATGTTCTGGTAGCCGGGCAGCATCATGTTGGTCGTCACCGGCCGGTCGCTGTGTTCCCGGATCGCGTCCCGCTGTTCGGAGAAGGCGGCGACCACCTCGTCCGAGCAGAACCGGCTGAAGTCCGTCGTGTGGCCGGGGTTGCGGTGCCACTGGGTCGCGCGCGGCGGCAGGATCTGTTCCCAGCTGCCGTACCGCTGGCTCCAGAACGCCGTCCCCCACGCCTCGTTGAGCACGTCCAGCGAGCCGTACCGCGCCCGCAGCCACACCCGGAACGCGGCGGCGGTGTGATCACACCAGCACAACGTCACGTACTCGTTGTGCACGTGCCACAACGCCAGCGCCGGATGGTCGCCGTAGCGTTCCGCGAGCGCGGAAGCGATGCGGCGGGCGGCAGCGCGGTAGGCGGGAGCGCTGATGCAGTAGGTGTCGCGGCTGCCGTGCACCAGCCTGGTGCCGTCCGGGGTGACCGGCAGGGCGTCCGGGTGGGCCAGCGTGAACCACGGCGGCGGCGACGCGGTCGGCGTGGCCAGGTCGACGTGGACACCGTTGGCGTGCAGGCGATCCAGGTGCGCGTCGAGCCACGCGAAGTCGTAGCGGCCCTCCTCGGGCTCGAGCAGCGCCCAGGAGAACACGCCGACGGTGGCCAGGTTGACCCCGGCCCGGCGCATCAGCTCGTCGTCCTCTTTCCACGTCTGCTCGTCCCACTGCTCGGGGTTGTAGTCACCGCCGAACGCGAGACCGCCGAGCCGATCGGTCAGCGTCACGCTTCCTCCCGCACGGGCAGCTGGGCGCCGTCACGCAGGAACAACGGGATGCGCTCGATCGGGGCCGCGACGGTCACCGTCTGGCCGCCTTCGTGCTCCTCTCCGGTCCACGCGTCGGTCCAGCGGGCACCGGCGGGCAGGTGCACGTCGCGTTCCCGCACGCCGGCCTCGGTGATCGGCGCCACCAGCAGGTCGGGGCCGAGCAGGAACGCGTCCTCCACCTGCCACGCCGCCGGGTCGCCGGGGAACTCCAGGAACACCGGGCGCATCGGCGGCACACCGGTCTCGGACGCCGTGCGCATCTGCTCCATCACGTACGGGCGCAGGCGTTCCCGCAACCGGATGTGGCCGGCGAGGATCTCGTAGGCCTCCTCGCCGTAGGACCAGACCTCGTTGGGCAGCCCGGTCATGGCGGGCTCCAGCACCTGCTCGTCGCCGCGGAAACCGTGCAGGCGGAACAGCGGGCAGAAGGTGCCGTACTGGAACCACCGCACGAGGACCTCGCGGTAGGCGGGATCGTCCGGGTCGCCGCCGTGGAAACCGCCGATGTCCGTGGTCCACCAGGGGATTCCGGACAGCATGACGTTCAGCCCGGCCTTGATCTGGGTGCGCAGCGAGGCGAAGTCCGTGGCGATGTCCCCGGACCACAACGCGGCGCCGTACCGCTGCGCGCCCGCCCACGACGAGCGGTTGAGCGAGATGATCTCGTCGTCCCCGGCCGCCTTGAGTCCGTCGTGGACGGTGCGGGCGTTCTCGCGCGGGTACAGGTTGCCGACCTCCAGGCCGGGACCGGCGTGGTAGCGCAGGTTGTACTGGTGGCCGGGCTTGAGCTCGGGCTCACCGGCGTCCAGCCAGAAGACCTTGATGCCGAGCTCGTGGTACCCGCGGCGGAGGCGTTCCCACACGAACTCGCGCGCCTCCGGGTTGGTGGCGTCGTAGAAGGCGACCTGCGCGGAGTACGCGCCGAGCCCCTTGTCCGGCCAGTCCGCGTGCGCCATCGGCCCGAACTCGGTCCCGATGAACAGCCCCCGGTCCAGCATCGCGTGGTAGTTCTCGCTGGCCGGACTGACCGACGGCCAGACCGACACCATCAGCTTGACGCCCATCTCGTCCAGCTCGCGCACCATGCCCGCGGGGTCGGGCCACTCGGCGGGATCGAACTTCCACTCGCCGAGGTGCGTCCAGTGGAAGAAGTCGCACACGATCACGGACAACGGCAGCCCGCGCCGCTTGTACTCGCGGGCGACCTCCATCAGCTCGTCCTGGGTGCGGTAGCGCAGCTTGCACTGCCAGAAACCCGAGGCCCACTCGGGCAGTTCCGGCGCGTGCCCGGTCGCGTCCGCGTACCGGCTCAGCACCTCCGCCGGCCGCCCCGCGGTGATCCAGTAGTCGATCTGGCGGGCGCTGTCGGACACCCAGCGGGTGCCGGTCTCGGCCAGCTCGACCCGGCCGACGGCGGGCGAGTTCCACAGCAGGCCGTAGCCGCGGTCGGAGATCAGCAGCGGGATGGTGACCTCGGCGTTGCGCTGGACGAGGTCGATGACCGCGCCCTTCTGGTTCAGCATGCCGTGGGTGTGCTGGCCCAGGCCGTAGAACCGTTCCCCCTGGTAGGACTGGAAACGCTGCTCCAGCCGGTGGTAGCCGTTGCCCGTCGCGGTGGCCAGCCGCGGACCGGGCCACCAGAAGTGCGCGGACTGCTCGGCGAGCAGCTCGGTGCCGTCCTCGGTGCGCAGGAACGTCAGCCTGCCCGCGGACGCGCCGAGCTCCGGCGTGAGCTTGCCTTCGGTACCGGCGTCGAGCCGGACGGTGAGCCGGCCGTTCACCAGAGTCGCGTCGTGCTCGCAGATCTTGATCTCCACCTCGGCACCGCCGGGCGGCTGGTCGAGCAGCGCTCCCGGCAGGTCGTCGAGCAACGGCCCGCCCGGCGTGGCCCTGACCCGGACGGCGTCCGGTCCCCAGGCCTCGACGCGAAGTGTCTCGCCCTTGGCACGCCATTCGAGTGCGGTGCCGAGGTCTCGGAAGTGTGTGGGCATGCGGGAACTCCTCGTGTTCCTGGGGAGTGCGGAGAAGGTCAGGACTGCCGGCGCGGCGCGGGACCCGTGCTGTCCCGGATGGTCAGCACGGGCGTGAGCAGAACCTGTTCGTCGACGGGCTGGTCACCCGCGGCCGTGCCGAGCCTGCGCATGATCTGCTCGACGGCGACCCGGCCGAGCTCCTGCGCCGACCCGGTCACCGCGGTGAGCCTGGGCGCGAACTGCTCGGCCAGCTGGTCCTGGCACAGCGCGATCACCGAGGCGTCCTCGGGCACGGTCCGGCCGCTGGTGCGCAGCAACGTGAGCAGCGGGCCGATCGCGCCCTCGTTCTGCACCACGAAACCGGTGGTGTCCGGCCGGTCCGCGAGGATCCGGGCGAGCGTGCCCGCGGTGCTCTCGTAGGTGCCCTCGCAGGACCGGTGCAGGAACCGCAGACCGCGCTCCTCCGCCCGGTCGCGGAAACCGGACAGCGTGCGCTCGGCGTAGCCGGCGTGCCGGGTGTAGACCCCGGAACCGTAACCGATGAAAGCGATCTCGCGGTGCCCGAGATCGGCCAGGTGGTCCGCGCACAACGCGCCGGCGGCGGCGAAGTCGTGGTCCACACAGGACAGACCCGTCGTGTCCTGCGGCAGGCCGATGAGCGCGGCCTCGGTCCGTTGGGCCTGCAAGACCGGGATGCGCTCGTCGTCCAGTTCGACGTCCATGAGGATCACGCCGTCGGCCAGGCCGCTGGCGGCGATCCGCTTCACGCCGTCCGGCCCCTCGTCGTTGGTGATCAGCAGCACGTCGTAGCCGTGCGCTCGAGCCGCCATGGTCACCGAGATCGCGATCTCCATCATGACCGGGACGTAGACGTCCGTGCGCAACGGCACCATCAGCGCGACGATGTGCGACCGCCGAGCGGCCAGGGCCCGTGCGCCCGCGTTGGGGTGGTAGCCGAGCTCCAGCACGGAGTTCCGCACCCGGTTCCGGGTCTCCTCGGAGATCGCGCGCTTGCCGCTCAGCACGTAGCTCACCGTGCTGGACGACACGCCCGCATGCCTGGCCACATCGGCAATCGTCACCATGAGATCAACCCTTGATCGCGCCGGTCAGGACGCCCGTGCGGAAGTGCTTCTGCACGAACGGATAAACGATGAGCAACGGCACGAGCGTCAGCACGACCACCGCCATCTGCAGCGCCAGCGGTGCCGTCTGGGAGAACTGGTCGCCGAACCCGGAGTTGACCGAGCCGGGCATGCCGTTGCCCCGGTTGACGTACGTCAGCAGCACGTACTGCAACGGCCACTTCTCGCTGTCCGTCGGCATGTACAACATGACGTTGAAGAACGAGTTCCAGTAGCCGACGCCGTAGAACAACGCCATCACCGCGGTCACCGCACGGGACGTCGGCAGGACGATGGACCACAGGATCCGCCAGTCGCCCGCGCCGTCGATCCGTGCCGCCTCGATCAGGTCCACCGACGTGCTCGAGTAGAACGACCGCAGGATCAGGATGTTGAACACCGACACCGCGCTCGGCAGGATCAGCGCCCACCACTGCCCGTAGCCACCGAGCCCGGTCACGACGAGGAACGTCGGGATCACGCCGCCATTGACGAACATCGTGACGATCAGCAGCATCAGGAGGAAGCGGTGCCCGAGCGACCGCGCCCGGGACAGCCCGTAGGCGCACATCACCGAGACCGCCATCGACACCAGCGTGCCGACCGCGGTGATGCCCAAACTCACGATCAGCGCGCTGCGCACCGTCGAGTCCGCGAGCATCACCCGGTAGGCCTCGAACGTGATCTCGTCCGGCCAGACGACCAGGCCGCCCGCGCGGTTGACCGCGGCCTGGGTGGACAGGCTGGTCACCACGATGATCCACAACGGCACCAGCATGACCAGCACCACCCCGCCCAGGGTGATGCCCTTCGCGGCCTCGCCGACGACCGTGGGCGGTTCCTCCCAGGACGGCCGCTCGTTCTTCTTCTGGCGAACCGCTTGCGCCGCAAGAGGTTTCGCGGCCGCGTCACCACTGGCGCGTTCGATTGCGAGTGTCATTTCCGGTACAACCCGTCTTCGCCGAAGGCGTGCGCCAGCTTGTTCGCACCCCAGATGAGCAACAACGAGATGACGCTCTTGAACAGACCGGCCGCCGCGCCGTAGCTGTAGTCGCCGGTGGCGATGCCGTAGTAGAACGAGAAGGTGTCCAGCACTTCCGCCGTGTCGTGACCGACGGCGTTGCGCTGGATGAGGAACTGCTCGAAACCGACGGACAGGGCGTTGCCCAGGCGCAGCACCAGCATCAGCACGATGACGGACCGCAGGCCGGGCAGCGTGATGTGCCACAGCCGCCGCCACCGGCCGGCTCCGTCCGCCGCGGCCGCCTCGTAGAGGTCGGTGTTGATGGCGGCGAGCGCGGCCAGGAACACGATGATCCCCCAACCGGCTTCCTTCCAGATCACCTGGGAGGTGACCAGCAGCGCGAAGGTGTCCGGGTTGGTCATGACGTCCCAGGTGCCGATGTCGTTGCTGCGCAGGAACTGGTTCAGGGCACCCGCGCCGCCGAGCATCTGCTGGAAGATCGTGATCGCCAGCACCCACGAGAAGAAGTGCGGCAGGTACACGACCGACTGGATGAAGTTGCGGATCCGCTCGGACAGCACCGAGTTGAGCAGCAGCGCCAGCGCGATCGGGACCGGGAAGAACAGGATCAGCTGGACGAAGCTCAGGTAGAGCGTGTTCTTCAGCGCTCCCCAGAACAACGAGTCGTTCAGCAGCCGCTCGAACTGGTAGAGGCCGGCCCAGGGGCTCTGCCAGACCCCTGCCAGCGGGTCGTACTCCTGGAACGCGGTGGCGAGCCCGAACAACGGCACGTAGTTGAAGACCACCAGGAGGAGGACGGCGGGCAGCGTCATCAGGATCAGCGACCGGTCGCGCCGCAGCCTGGTCCGCCAGCTCAGCCTCGCCGGTCGCGCCGGGCGATCCGCTCGGAGGGTGGTCACTGGCCCGTGCCGTACTTCTGCAGGACGTTGTCGTTCGTCCACTGGATCAGCCGGTCACCACCGCCGCTGGACTTCCAGTTCGCGACCGCGTCCTTCAACTCCTGCACCGACTTCTTGCCGTGGATGACGTCCTTGAGGGTGTCCTCCACGCCCTGTCCGGCGTCCGCCGTGGCCTGCGCCTGCGGCATGCTGATGTTCATGCCCCAGAAGACCGGTTTGGCGAGGGCCTTCACGTTGGCGGCCTGCCACGCGGTGAGGTCCTTGGTGACGATGTCACCGGTGGGGTTGTTGACGGCGGAGGGGGCCGCGGCCAGGAACGGGTAGGTCTTGGCCTGGACCTCCTTCTGGCCCGCCTCGGTCGGCTTCGGCGCACCGCCGTCCATGGTGTAGTGCAGGCCCTCCACGCCGAAGTTGACCATCGTGTACTCGGCCGAGCCGAAGGGCGCGGCGAGGTAGTTCGCGACCGCGAGGCACTCCTCGATCTGCTCCGGCTTCAGGTTGACGTTGAGGTAGCTGATGATGTCGGTGGACTGACCCATGTCGACCCGGGGCGCGCTCTTGCCGTCGGCGGAGAAGAAGTTGAACGCACCGCGCCGGTAGTTCGGGTTCGCGGCCTGACCCGACTGGAGGTCGGCGAGGTTCCACGCACCCTGGCCGCCGCCGCCGATCAGCGTCTTGCCGCCGTAGAACCGGGTGTTGCCGCCGGCGTTGTCCCCCGCCAGCGCGTCGGGGTGCACGTACCCCGCGACCGCGAGCTTGCGGTGCCAGTCCGCCGCGTCGAGGAACTCCTGCGTCTCGTACAGGTGGACGAGCTTTCCGTTGTCCACCTTCCACTTCAGCGGCGCGCCGAAGGCGGTGTAGATGTAGCGGTAGACGTCGTCGAACGCCCAGACGCCGCTCTTGGCGTCGGTCAGCTCCTTGCCGAGTTTCATCAGGTCGTCGGCGGACTTCACCTGGTCGGCGGTGATGCCCTTGGCCTCCAGGACGTCGCGCCGGTAGAAGACGACGCCGGCGACCTTGAAGCCGGTCGAGAACGACGGGATCCCGTACAGCTTGTCGCCCCAGGCACCGGCCCGCCACGCGGCGGTGGGGATGGCCGCGAGGTTGGGGTACTTCTTGATGTTGTCCCCGGACAGGTAGGGCGTGAGGTCGGCGAGCTGGCTGCCGACCAGGCCACCGGTGTTGAAGTTGGAGTTCCACCAGCCCGGCAGCTGGATCCAGTCCGGCAGCTTCTTCGCGGCGGTCATCGTCGGGATGATCGTGTTGTAGTTGTTGCCGTCCGCGGGCTTCATCTCCAGCTGGACGCCCAGCGCCTTGTTCATGGCCTGGTAGAACGAGTTGTCCGCGGGCGGGATGGTGCCCCACAGCGGCGTGACCGCCGTGTACTTGCCGCCCCTGCCGGGCACCCCGGACACGGTGGCGATCTTGGTGGACGGGTAGCCGAGGAAGCCGGGATCTGTCAGCACGTCGGGTCCGCCCGCCACGGACGGGATGTCCGGCTTGATCGCCGTGTTCGGCACGTAGGCCGGCAGCACGGCCTTGAGCCCGGCGTCGGAGTTGACGCCCGCCCGCTGTGCGCCGCTCCCGCCGCAGGCGGACAGCAGCGGTCCCATCGCGACGAGCCCTGCGGCCGAGACGGCGGCGTTCAGGAAGCTTCTGCGGTTCAACTCGTGAGCCATGGCGGAACCGATCCTTCATCGTCGAAGTGTCGAAGCGCTTAAACAGTTGCCCGGCAGAGTAGTGACGCAGGTCGCATCAGACAAGGCCGTTGACAGCAGAAACCCAGGCGTGTCACGGTCGAAACGTTTCGCTGATAGCTCCGATCCGAGGGGTTTCCACGTGGTTACCGAGTCCGTGTCCGCAGCCGGGAGGCTGCCTTTCCGCGACTCCGCGCTGTCGACGCGCAAGCGCATCGACGACCTGCTCGGGCGCCTCACGCTCGACGAGCGGATCGCGATGCTGCACCAGTACTCCCCGGCGGTGCCCCGGCTCGGCATCAGCGCGTTCCGCACGGGCAGCGAGGCACTGCACGGCGTGGCCTGGCTGGGCCTCGCCACGGTCTTCCCCCAGGCCGTGGGGCTGGGCGCGACCTGGGACGAGGAGCTCGTGCGCCGGGTCGCCGAGGCCACCTCGGTGGAGCTGCGGGCGTTCCACTACCACCGCCCGACCGTCATCGGCACGGGCCGGGGCCCCAACAGCCTGCAGGCGTGGGCGCCGGTGCTGAACCTGCTGCGCGACCCGCGCTGGGGCCGCAACGAGGAGGGCTACTCCGAGGACCCGCTGCACACCGCGCGGCTCGGCGTGGCGTTCTGCCGCGGCCTGACCGGCGACCACCACCAGTTCCTGCGCACGGCCCCGGTGCTCAAGCACTTCCTGGCCTACAACAACGAGGACGACCGCTGCGTCACCTCCTCGGCGCTGCGCCCGCGCGTGCTGCAGGAGTACGACCTCGCGGCGTTCCGCCCGGTGGTCGCCTCCGGTGCCGCGACCGGCGCCATGGCCGCGTACAACCTGGTCAACGGCCGTCCGTGCCACGTCACGCCGCTCATCGAGACGGAGCTGCGCCGCTGGGCCGAGCCGACGGGGCACGAGCTGTTCGTGGTGAGCGACGCCGAGGCACCGTCCAACCTGGTCGATCCGGAGCACTACTTCGACGACCACGCCGAGTCCCACGCCGCCGCGCTCAAGGCCGGCATCGACAGCTACACCGACCACGGCGAGGACAGCGCCACCCCGTTCGCGAGGTTCCGCGAGGCGCTCGACCGCGGGCTCATCGACGAGTCCGATGTGGACCGCGCGGTGCGCAGGCAGCTCGCGATCCGGTTCCGGCTCGGCGAGTTCGACCCCGACCTCGACCCGTACGCCGGCATCGGCCCCGAGGTCATCGACTGCCCCGACCACCGCGCCCTCGCACTGGAGGCCGCGACCGAGTCGGTGGTGCTGCTGCGCAACACCGGTCTGCTGCCGCTCGACGCGACCCGCACGGCGAAGATCGCGGTCATCGGCCCGCTCGCCGACACGTTGTGCGAGGACTGGTACAGCGGCACGCTGCCGTACCAGGTCACGGTCGCCGCCGGGCTGCAGGCGGTGCTCGGTGAACGCAGCGGCGAGGTGGTCGTCGCGGACGGCGCCGACCGCGTGGCGTTGCGCTCGCGCACCACGGGTGAGCTGCTCGGCAAGACCCCGTTCGACGTCGTCGACCGGGGCGAGGGCGTGCTGACCTTCCGGTCCGCCGAGACCGGGCACTACCTGAGCCTCAAGCGCGATGACGGCTCGCTCGTGGCCGACCAGGTGCAGATCAAGAGCTGGGACGTCGCCGAGACGTTCCGCCTGGTGCCGGTGGACGACTCCGTGCTGTTCCAGAACGTCCTCACCGGCCGCTACGCCGTCGTCGATCCCGTCGACGGCCGGGTGAGCGTCACGGCCGAGAGCCCGGACGACGCCGAGCGCTGGGGCTGCGAGCTGCTGCGCGACGGCACGGCGGAGGCGCTGGCCGCGGCCGAGTCCGCGGACGTCGCGGTGGTCGTCCTGGGCAACCACCCGCTCATCCACGGCCGCGAGACCGAGGACCGCAAGGGCATCGCGCTGCCCGCCGCCCAGGAAGCCCTGCTGCGCGCGGTCGCCGGGGTGCGCGGCGACACGGTGCTGGTCGTGATGAGCAGCTACCCCTACGCCCTGGACTGGGCGAACGAGCACCTGCCCGCCGTGGTGTGGACGTCCCACGGCGGGCAGGAAACCGGCCGCGCGGTGGCCGCCGTGCTGTTCGGCGAGGCCGAGCCGTCCGGGCGGCTGCCGCAGACCTGGTACCGCGGCGACGACGAGCTGCCGCCCCCGCTCGACTACGACGTCATCAAGGCGGGGTGGACCTACCAGTACCACCGCGCCTCGGCGCTGTACCCGTTCGGTCACGGCCTGTCGTACACCGGCTTCGCCCACCGCGACCTGATCCTGTCCTCGGCCACGGTCACGCCGAACAGCTCGGTGGACGTCTCGGTGACGCTGACCAACACCGGTTCTCGGACGGGCAGCGAGGTGGTCCAGCTCTACGTCCGGGCGCTGAACGCCCGCTACGAGGCACCCCGCCTGCGACTGGCCGACTTCCGCAAGGTCCGGCTCGCCGCCGGCGAGAGCCAGGTGCTGACCTTCCGGCTGTCCACCGACCAGCTGAACCACTGGGACGTCGCGACCGGCGCCTTCACCGTCGACCCCGGCGACTACGAGGTGCTCGTCGCCCGTTCCGCCGAGAACGTCGTGCTCACCGCGCCGCTCACGGTGGTCGGCCCGGCACCGGCACCGCGTGCCCTCGTCGACCACCGCGTGCTCGCCGTCGACTTCGACGACTACGAGGGCGCGACCATCGTGGACGCCACCCGCACCACCGGCGACGCGATCACCGCCACCGGCGCCGAACCGGCGACGCTGTGGTTCCGCTCGGCCGACGTGTCCGGCGCGGTCCGCGTCGAGGCCGAGGTCGCCCTGGAGCAGGCCGACCCGTCCGCCCGCCTGGAGTTCTGGACGGACGAGGGCCTGCTGGCGGAGCTGCCGGTGCCGGTCACCGGCGACCGCTACGCGTGGACGACCGCCTCGGCCGCGCTCACCGCGCCGGTGGCGGGGGTCCACGACCTGCGGGTGGTCCTGCACGGCACGTTCCGGCTCGCGGCGTTCCGCTTCACCGCGACCGGCTGAGACCGGTGGCCCGTCCGTGGCGGGTGACGGGCCACCACCTCGTCCTCAAGGCGTCTGCGAGTACCACCAGCCTGCCGGTTGGCGGTACTCGCAGACGCCCATCAACCCGGCCGGAGCGCGCCACCCCCTCCCGAAGGAGTCTCGATGCCGTTGACGGACGCCAGCCTCGACGAGCTGGTCACCTATCGACCCGATCTGCAGGCACCACCGGACTTCGACGCCTTCTGGGAGCGGACCCTCGCCGAGGCACGCGCGGCCGGTGGCGCGGTGAAGGCCGACCGGGTCACCGACCGCCACCTGCTGCGCACGGTCGAGGTGGACGACGTGCGGTTCCCCGGCTGGAACGGCGAACCGGTGGCGGCCTGGCTGCTGCGACCGCGTGACGCTGACGAACCCCTGCCCGTCATCGTCACGTTCATCGGCTACAGCGGCGGTCGCGGCCTGCCCACCGACCACCTCTTCTGGTCCGCCGCCGGGTACGCGCAGCTCGTCGTCGACAGCCGCGGTCAGGGCCACGACACCCCGGACCCGGACCCCGGCGGCGGCACCCAGTGGGCCAAGGGCTTCATGACCCGCGGCATCGACTCCCCCGACCGCTACTACTACCGGCGTCTCATGACCGACTGCGTCCGCGCGGTCGACGCGGTCGCCGAGCTGCCCGGCCTCGACCCCGAACGGGTCGTCGTGGCGGGCGGCAGCCAGGGCGGTGGCCTCACGATCGCGGTGGCGGGGCTGACCCGCGTCGCGGCGGCGATGCCGGACGTGCCGTTCCTGTGCCACTTCCGGCGGTCGGCGGAGATGTGCGGCGAGGGCCCGTACCAGGAGATCGCGGAGTACCTGCGCTGGCACACCCGGCACGGCGTCGAGCCCGCCTTCACCACGCTGTCCTACTTCGACGGCGTCCACTTCGCCCAGCGGGCGACCGCGCCGGCGTTGTTCAGCGTCGGCCTGATGGACCCGATCTGCCCACCGTCCACTGTGTACGCCGCGTTCAACCACTACGCGGGCGAGGACCGGACCATGACCGTGTGGCCGTTCGCGGACCACGGAGGCGGGCACGGCGCCAACTCGGTCGCGCAGCTGGAATGGTTGCGGGGACGCGGTCTGACGCCGTGAAAGCGCCCGGTCACCTGTCACGGTGACCGGGCTCCGATCAGCTCACCCGCCGGGCGGGCGCGGTGGCCTTGGCGAGGACGAACTCCAGCGGCCCCTTCCGGAAGAACCGCGACCACACCAGCGCGAACGCGACGGCACCGGCGATGAAGCCGAGCAGCACCGGCAGCGGCTCTCCCGGCACGGCGCTGAGTCCCAGCACGCCGATGGCCACGACGTGCAACGTGTAGACGGTCAGCGACATCGTCCCGACCGCCGTGACCGGCCGGCACCACCGCCCGAACCGCTCGGCCACCGCGAGCGCCGCCACCACGACCGTGATCGCCACCCCGATGTTGCCGACGACCTCGAACGTCGTGCCGCTGTGCGGTGACGCCACCAGCAGCCACCCGGCGGAGTCGGTGCTGACCGCCCCCGTCTGCACGCCGCCGGTGCCGCCGGTCAGCTCGCTCACCTTCTCCCACGGCCCGGACGTGAGGTCGGGGCCGCCGAAGACCAGCAACGCCAGCGCCGACCCGCCGTAGCCGAGCACGCCCAGCACCGGCCCGATGATCATCAGCCGCGTCCGGTTCACCAGGGCGGTGAGGTCCAGTCGTCCCAACGCGAGTCCGGCGAGGACGTACGGCATCCACGTGGCGGCCGGGTAGCTGCCGGTGAACAGCAGCTGCAGCACGCCGTCACCGCCGACAGCCCTGATCGGGTCGCTCGCGTCGATCAGCTCGGTCCACCCGCTGCGGTCGAGCGCCGCCCGCACCACGAACGACAGCTGCGGCCCGGCCACCGCCCACACCGCGGCCGCGATCGCCAGCCCGGTCGTCCGCATCCGGGTGAACGGCAGCGCCAGCAGGAAGAACAGGCCGTAGTAGGCGAGGATGACCACGACGCTGGTGCCGGTCATCGTCATCGCCGTGCCGAGCAGCAGCAACACCACCGCGCGGATCACGATCTTGGCCACGGCCTGCCGGCCGGCCTGACCGGTCGCGGGCTCCTGACGGCCGGAGATGATCGCCAGCGACAGCCCGGCCAGCGTCGCGAACAACGCGGACGACCGGCCGGACGCCAGTTCCATCAGCCCGCCGACGACCCCTGGCTCGGAAGGATCCGGGCCGACGTGCGCGGCGAACATCCCGAACACCGCCAGGCCACGTGCCAGGTCGATCCCGGCGAGCCGCGCCACGCCCGGTTTCTGTTTCTGCTCACTGCGTTCCGCCACCGTCATGGCACCAGCGTCGCGATCTTCGGACGCCGTGCCCACCCGCCGGCTGTCCGGGCCCGCCCGCCACCCGGCCAGGACGCCCTCTCCCGGACCCGCCCGGCCGTGCTCGATGAAGGGCTCCTTCATCCACCCCGGGTTCAGGAAGGGTCCCTTCATCGACAACGAGCGCGGCAGCGAGCGCGCGGAACTACGGGCGGGAGCGCCGGATGAACTCCTGCACCGAGGAGCGCGGATCACCGGAGCGGACCAGCGCCTCACCGACGAGCACGACGTCCGCGCCCCACCCGCGGTACTCGGCGACGTCCTCGGGACCGGTCACCCCGGACTCCGCGACCCGCACGGCACCTTCCGGGATGTGCGGGGACAGCTTCTGGAAGACCGCGCGGTCGACGTCCAGCGTGGTCAGGTCGCGGGCGTTCACGCCGATGACCTCGGCACCCAGCTCCGCGGCCCGGCCGAGCTCCTCCTCGGTGTGCACCTCGACCAGCGGGGTGAGCCCGAGCTCGCGGGCCAGGCCGTGCAGGTCCTCCAGCTGACCGCCCGGCAGCGAGACGACCATCAGCAGCGCCAGGTCGGCACCCCACGCCCTGGCCTCCCACAGCTGGTACGGCGTGACGATGAAGTCCTTGCGCAGCACCGGGACGGCCACCTCTGCGCGCACCGCCGCCAGGTCGTCCAGCGAGCCACCGAACCGGCGCCGCTCGGTCAGGACGCTGATGGCCGCCGCGCCGCCCGCCGCGTAGTCCGCGGCCAGCGCGGCCGGGTCCGCGATCGCGGCGAGGTCACCCTTGCTGGGGCTCCTGCGCTTCACCTCGGCGATGATCGACACGTCCGGCGAGCGGAACCCCGGCAGCGGGTCCAGGGCGGGCGGTGCGTCCGCCACGCGTGCCCTGAGCTCGGCCAGGCCGACCGCGCTCTCCCGTTCCGCCAGGTCCTCGCGGACACCTGCCAGGATCCCGTCCAGCACCGTCACGTTCTCACCCTTCGTCCGCAGCACGTCTGCTCACACAGTCTCACGGACCGCGTGGAACAGGTGGTGGCGCGCCGACGAACGTGCGCCCACCGACAGCTCCACCTTCAGTGCGAAACCCGCGGCGTGCAAGGCGTTCCGCCACGCGGGAACCGCCGGGAAGATCACTCCGCCGCGCGCCACGGCGCCACCCCGCTCGGACGAGTGCAGGAAGTGGGTCGACGTGAGCGCCACCGGGTCGTCCTCGACGAGCGTCGTGAACAGCAGCTCACCGCCGGGCACCAGGAGGTTCCGGATCCGCGCCAGCGCCCGGCCGATGTTGGCCGCGTGGTGCAGCGTGTGCCCCGCGACGACGACGTCGGCGGTGGCGTCCGCGAAGCCCTGCGCGGCGAAGTCGGTGTTGACGTCGAGGGCTTCCGCGCCGAGGGGCTGGCCGGCGAGGTCGGTGAACCGGTAGAGCTCGGTCAGGCCGGGTGACTCCCGCAGCACCGCCGCGGTCATCCGCCCGGTGCCGCAGCCCAGCTCCACCACCCGGAGCTGATGCCGCCGGGTGCGGGCCGCCAGCGCCACGAGGTCGGCGCAGCTCTCGTCGAGCTGCTGGGTGAGCACGGACAGTCCTTCACCGGCCAGCGCGCCACGCACGGTGCTCTCCGGCGCGAGCAGTCCCGCCGCGGTGACGTCGTCCCTGAGCAGCTCGGGCAGGTAGATCAGCGCCCGGCGGTGCAGTCGTGCGACCTCGTCGGGAATCCGTGCCTGAACGTGCAGCTCGTCCAGGTCCGCGGCGCCGACGCCGGGCACCTCGCCGCGCACGCGGTAGGTGTCACCGTCCAGCTCGACGACGCCGTGCCGGGCCAGCGCACCGAGCCAGCGCGGGACGAGCCACTCGTGCCGCGGGACGGCACCGAGGTTCCGCGCGGTGTCGCCGACCGATCTCACCGCGCCGGGCTCCAGCCGCAGGGCCGCGGCCGCGGCGGCGAGGCTGATGAGATCCAGCCGGTCGGTCGCCGACGGCCTCCTGGCAACTCGCGGATGCGCCATTCGCGTGATGGTTCCACGGCGTTACCGCCCAGCCGGACAGTTCCGCGAGTCTCGGAACTTCTTCCGCGAAACGCCGAACAGCGCCGTCTCAAAACTGTCCTCTTGGGACTGTTCGGAACTACTTCCGCCAAGTTCTGCCGGCCGATCGGCCAAGGCATCCCACACACACCGCTATCGTCCACTTCAGACGGACGACCAAGGAGAACCATGCGCACGACTGCGACTTTCGCGGGCACCGTCCTGCTGGCGGCGGGCCTCGCCGCCTGTTCCTCCGGCGGTGCCGCAAGCCCGGCCCCGGCCTCGACCGGGTCCGCCCCGGTGACGGGAGTCGCTCTCGCCGAGCCCGCCGCCACCGGCGAGCAGCCGAAGGGCATCACCTACGACACCAAGCGGGTTCCGGCCGGCGCGCAGGTCGCCACGGACGCGAAGACCGACGGCGGCCGGACCACCGTGACGCTGACGGTCACGGGCCTGCTGCCGAACACCAAGTACGGCTCGCACGTGCACACCAAGCCGTGCGGCGCCAAGCCGGCCGACTCCGGCCCGCACTACCAGAACAAGAAGGACCCGGTCACCCCGAGCGTCGACCCGAACTACGCCAACGCGGACAACGAGATCTGGCTCGACTTCACCACCGACGACAAGGGCTGGGCGACGTCCTCGGCGACGGTGGGCTGGGAGTTCCGCAAGGGCGAGGCCAACTCCGTCGTCGTGCACGCCTCGCACACCAGCACGGAGCACGGCAAGGCGGGCACGGCCGGCGACCGGCTGGCCTGTCTCACGCACGCCTTCTGAATCGTCTGCTCAGCCCCTCCCGCAACCGGCACGGAGCAGACAAGGGCGCCGTCCACCGGAACATCCGGCGGACGGCGCCTGCTCCTTCCCCCAGGATCAGCTGAAGGAGACCGAGTAGCTGTTGGTGGTGAAGTTGAGGCCACCGCTCGACGAGGTGATCTCGTAGCCGAACTGCACGGCGCCGACGGTCACGTCACCGAACCAGCCGCGGTTGCGGATCCAGTTCATGACGCCCTTGACGTCGACCGAGCCGGATCCCGTGTTGGACGTGCGGACGAACGAGAACACCTCGTTGCTGCCGTTGGAACCCCGGTAGACGTTCCAGCTGTGGCCGCCCACCGACACCGACGTCTGGTAGGAGCCGATCGGGCCGACCGCGCCGACCTTGTTCATCCACAGCATGATCTCGTACCGGTTGTTGTCGGCCCAGATGTCATAGGCGGTGGTGTACGCACCGGCATTGGGGTACGAGACGTTGAAGTTACTCGACAGGCTGCCGAGCGAGCTGAGCCGGCGGTTCACCATCTTCTCGGAGTGCGGGTAGGCCTTCACCCCGCCGGTGTTCGGGTGGTTCGCCCAGACACCCCAGTTGCTGTACGAGTTCGCCCAGATCGACTGCGGCCCGGCGCCGCTGCCCCAGACGTTGTTGCGCACCGTGTAGCCGCCGTTCGACCAGGTGCCCCACCGGTCGGAGGACTGCCAGGCCGCGGCGAGCGCGGTGCTCGTCCCCAGGGAGACGGTCAGCACGGCCGCCAGCGCGACCACCAACGCACGCATGATCTTGTTCATCGAATTTCCCTTCCGCACGCCGTTGAACGGAATTGACGCCTGACGTCGAACACATCGACCACAAATGCACGACTTGTTCGACGAACTTTCCGTGCGACTCGACGCCAGTGCACTGACCTCCCGCCCGAGGACGATGACCACGTCAACGTCGCCGAACGAGAAAATCGAAGCGCTTCGAATACGCTCAAGAATGTGGCACGCGCGCAACGCGAGCGTCAAGAGAACCCATCGTTTTCGACAGCATCGTCGAAAAACCCGTCGATGTTCGACCGCGCACGCGGGCGAAATGTTTTTCCGCCCCGAACGGTGAGAGCAGCCCGGGAGGAGGTGCCGGCACTCCTCCCGGACGCCCGGTCAGCGCACCGAGTCGGCGATCAACGCGGCGGTCAGCAGCTGCACGCCGCGCCCGCTCGTCGGGTCGCACCCGGTCACACTGGCGATTCGCTGCAGCCGGTAGTCGAGCGTGCTGCGGTGGATGAAGAGGTTCTTCGCCGCCTTGTTGCGGTTGTAGTCGGCGTCGATCAGGGCCGTGAGCGTCTCCCACAGCACGGCGTGGGCGCGCAGCGGCTTGATCACCGCGACCAGGTTCTCGGTGACCTCCTCGTGGCGGATCACCGCGTACTCGACGAGGACGTCGTTGATGCTGTACATGCCGCTGGGACGCCTGCCCGCCGCGACGAGCCGCAGCACGTCGCTCGCCTCGCTGAAGCCGTCCGCGAGCTGGGACCGGCCCCGCTTCGCGACCGCGAGCCAGCCGCTGCCGTTCAGCCACTGGGTGAGCTGCCCGGTGATGCGGGTGGTGCGGCCGGCGTCGATGTCCGGGATCAGCAGCACGAGGTCGCCGTCGTGGCGCGTGCTGAGCACACCGGGACCCGCGACCTCGGCCGTCACGGCCTTGCCGCGCCCGTTCGCGCCACTGCGGGCGACCACGACGAGGTAGCGCGCGGCCAGGCTGTCCAGCACGGCCTGCGGCACCGGGCGGCCGGCGATCAGGTCGGCGGCGAGGTCCCGCGGCGCGCTGGTGCTCGGCCCGGTGCCCGCGTTGCGCCGGAAGCCCTCCAGGAACTCCTCGAGGATCGACCCGCTGCTGCGCACGAGGTTCGCGAGCTCGGGGTTGTCACCGGCCGCCTGCAGCAGGACGTCCACGAGCTCACCGTGGCGGTCGCCGGTCCACTTCTCACCGACAGCCCGCACTCTGGCCAGGAAGTCCGCCGGTTCTGGCGAGGAGTCGCTCACCGGTCGCAGGCCCGAAAACGGGGCCCTGACATCCACCGAGGGTTCCCACTCGACCACGGTTTCCGTCATTGTCGATCCACCTTCCCGAAGGACACGGTCGTGTCGACGAAACACGATGCCTGGACTGCTCGATTCCGTGACCGCGACCACTCGACCCAGCGAGTACGCGCTTTCTCCGAGCTCTCGACGGAATCAGGTCGAGTTCGTTGAAACTTCCACGGAACTACGAAAAATATTAGGGAGGTCGAGGAGGCCGGGTCAACGTCGCGTACCAAATACTGTGGTGCCGTTCCACCTATGGTTCGGTACGGGGTCTACGGAGCGTGACGGTTCGGTCAGACGTATGACGTCAGTTCGGTCGAAGATAGGCTGTTCAGGGGATTGCATTAGCCGTTCCGCATCGATCGGGCTGCTCCGAACCGGTGACGGTTCGTCATCAGGCCGGTGACGCCGACCCTACGCTCCGGAGCGCCTCGGCGAGCTCCGACCGCCGCCGCACCCCGAGCTTGCGGTAGGTGTTCGTGAGGTGTTTCTCGACAGCTCTCGAAGTGACGTCGAGCAGCTCGGCGATTTCCTGGTTCGATCGGCCGCTCACCGCCAGCATCGCGACTTTCTGCTCGGACCGGGTCAGTTTTCCGCCCGTGCTCGCCGACGTGCTGAACCCGAGTGCGATGCGAGCGCGGTGCGCGATCCGCTTCGCGCCGATTTCCTCGGCGAGCTCGAGACAGGAACGCCACGCGTCGGGGCATTCCGTCAGTTCGGCTCGTTGCCGCAACGCGCGCACGAGCTCCAGCCGGTGCGCCGAGGTCCGCAGCACCTCGATGGCCCGGCCGGTGAGCTCCAGGCCTCGGTCGCCCCCGACGATCCGCCCGAGCACCCGCAGGGTCCTGCCGATGCCCGACGCCGCTCCCCACTCCTCGGCGATCAGCCGCTCCTCCTCGGCGAGCGCCATCGCGTCGGACGTGGCACCGAGCTTGAGCTTGACCAGCGCGAGCCCCGACCGCCACGGGAACAGCACGGGGTTGCGCCAGCCGGATCTGTCCAGGTGCGCCCCGCAGTCGGTCAGCATCACGGCCGCGGCGGCGTGCTCACCGCGGACGACGGCCGCGTGCCCGCGCAGCAGTCCGGTCACCGTGGCCAGGCACGGGTTCGACGGCTCCTCCTCGACCGAGGCGAGCACCTGGTCGATGAGGACCGGATCACCGAGCTGCAGTGTGACGGCACCGGACACGACGGCGGCCGACGTGCCGACCGAACCCCAGTTCCACGCACCCAGCTCGACCGCGTCGGACGCGGCGCGCACCGCCTCGGTGACCCGGCCGGTGATGAGGTGGACCAACGACTGCTCGGTGCGGATCATCGCCTGCTCGACGACGTCACCGCGTAGCCGCGCGGCCCCCAGCGCCCGGTCGAGCCAGCCCTCCAGCGCCCCCGGCGAGTCCGCCGCGGCCAGTGCCGTCACCAGCAACGGCGCCGCACTGACCGAATGCGCCGACGACGCGGGTTCCCGGGCCAGCAGCTGCTCGGCCAGCACCGCCACCCGCCGCGCGGGCGCGGCCACGGTCAACGCGGCCGCGTTCACCAGCACCGACGCCAGCTCGCGGGCTGCTCCGCTGTCGGTCCACTCGGCTTCCTGCAGCTCGTCCAGCCGCTTGGCGGTACTGGCGAGCCCCCACGGCTCCGTCCGGCAGATGAACCGCAGCCTGGCCTCCAGCCGCAGGGACAGGTCGCGGTCGACCCCGCTGAGCCGCTCCGACGGCCCGAACTCGTCGAAAACGCCGCGCAGCACGGAAACCACGGCGTCCGGCGCGTCCCCCATGACCGCCGACGCGAGCCTGATCAGCGCGGCCGCCCGCTCGCGGGGGCCGGGCAGCAGCGCGACCGCGTACGAGAGCGTGCGCACCGCCGCGTTCACGTCCAGCAACCGCTCCGCACTCGCCAGGTCGACGAGGACGGTCGCCCGGTCCTGACCGGACACCGACGTCTCCAGCAGAGCCCGCCGCAGGTACGCGACGGCGGTCTCGGGCGCACCGCGCCGCAGCGCGACGTGCGCGGCGTCCCGCAGCGCCTCCACCGCCCACAACCCCTGAGGCGTCGAGGTGGCCAGCAGCTGCCCGGCCACCGTCTCCACGGGCTTGCCCAGGTCGTACAACAACCGCACGGCACGCAGATGGAGCTCTTCGCGTTCCCCGGCGGTCATCAGGTCGTCGACCGCCTCCCGCACCCACGGATGCGCGAACCCGGCACCGCAGAACAGCCCGAGCCGCCCCAGCGCCCGCACGATCTCCGCGGTCGACACCTCGTCGAGCTCCGCGAGCACGCTCACCGCGTCCAGCTCGGCGGACTCCCCCAGCACCGCCGCCGCCTTCAGCAGCCGCCGCACCGGCTCCGGTTGCGCCCGCATGCAGGCGACCACCCGCTCGCGAGCCTGCGCGGGACGCACCGCGCGCACGAGCTCCGCGTTCTCCTCGGTCGGCGGCTCACCTCCTACCGCCCACGCCAGCGCCAGGCCGGTGAGCAGCAACGGGTTCCCGCCGGTCGCCTCGTGACAGGCCAGCCCGAACGCCTCGTCGCACTCACGCCCCAGCTTGGCGCGAACGAGCTTGGCCGCCCCCTCCGCACTCAACGGCCGCGGCCGCAACCGCCGCGTGGCCGCCGCGAGGATCGACGCCGCCGCCGGCCGTTCGGCCAGCGGGTCCCCCTCGCGCACCGTCACCACCATCACCACCCGCAGGTGCCCGACGCGGCCGGCCAGCAGTTCGAGCATGGCGAGCGACGGCTCGTCGACCCACTGCAGGTCGTCGACGAGCACGAAGAGCGGCTTGATCGCGCTGAGGTTGCGGCCGAGGCTGAGCAGGCCGAGCTGGACGGACTGCCCGGCGTCGTCGAGGTGCTGCGCGCCCGGCTCGGCGAGGTGCTGCCTGGCAAGGCGCTGCTCGGCGAGGCGCTGCCCGGCACCCAGCTCGTCATCGCCGATCCGGCCATCGCCGACGCGGTCGACGCCGCCACGGCCGCCACCTTCCCCATGGCCACCGCCGTCCGGACCTGAACCGACCCCACCCCGGTCGAACACCGGACCGGCGAACGCCGCCGCCCCCGCCCACACCTCCTCCGGCGCGTCGGCCAGCACCGGTTCGAGCAGCTGCCGCACCACCCCGTAGGCGTGCTCGCGCTCCATCAGGGTCGCGGACGCGTGCAGCACGGCGAAGGACTCGGCGCCGGGATGCCGGGACAGCGCGCGGAGCAGTGCGGTCTTGCCGTTGCCCAGGGGGCCGGCCAGCACCACCACGCTGCCGATACCGGCAAGGGCCTGCTCGAGAGCCCGACCCACCAGGCTCGTCTCGTCATCGCGTTCGAGCAGCACTCCGGTCGCGCATCCTCTCGTCATGCCGTGGGCACCCAGCCGAGCCCTCTGGCCCGGTGGATCAGCGGGGTCGATCGGCACAGGACCGCGATCTCCGCCGCCTCGCTGATCATCGGCGCCGCGGACGCGGGGTCGACGACCTGGGCGAGTTCGAGCAGTGCGGTGGCGCGCAGCAGCCGGAACGGCGAGTCGGTGAGCAGGCGGACGGCCTCCCGCAGGTGGGACTCCCCGCCGATGACGGCCGCGCAGCTCAGGTGGGCGCGGGCGGTGGTGCTGGGCGCGCCCCAGCGTTGCGCGAGTTCGAGGTCGCGCGTGCACGTGCGGGCCGCGCGCTCGTGGTCGCCGGTCGCGGCGAGGGCTGCTGCGGCGATCGAACGCCAGGGCAGTGCGGCCGGGTTCACCCACTGGCGGGACAGCATCCAGCGGCCGCACTCGTCGGCACGCGCCACGGCCTCGGCGGGGTCGCCGGTCACGAGGGCGAGCACGGCGCGGGCGAAGTTGAAGAACGTCCGCGCGTAGCCGAAGCCGATCCGTTCGTCCGGCTGGCTCGCGGCCAGCTCGATCGCGCGGTCGAGCCGGCCGCGTTCGATGTTCACCAGAATGTCCGCGCCGACCATGATCGGGCGCGCGTCCGGGTGCAGGTTCTCCAGCGGGTACACCGACTGCGCCTGTTCCATGTCGGCGGCGGCGTTGTCCAGCTCTCCCGCCATCGCGCGCACCTTCGCCCGCATCATCAGCGCCTGCGGCACGACCGTGGTCAACCGCCGGCGGTGGGCATCGGCGATCACCTGGTCCAGGCCGGCGACGGCACCGGCGACGTCGTCGAGCGCGGCCAGCGTGAGGCAGCCGAAGAGCCGGGAGGCGAGCAGCTTGGCGGGTGCCTGGACCGCGGTGGTCGCAGCCTGCCTCGCGTGCTCGGCGTCGACGCCCTGACAAACCTGCATCCACGCGGCGACGCCGGCGCGGTCCGGGTTCCCGCACGAGACGGGCAGTTCGGCCGTGTCGAGAATGCCCAGCTCCGGCATCTCGACCGGGGCGTCGTCGGCGATCCAGTACAACGACGTGACGGCGTCGCGGTCGCCCCCGACGCACCGAACGGCGGTGAGCGTCCGGCGCAGCAGGGCGGCGTCACCGCGTCCCCACAGCTGATCGGCCGCCGCGAGCCGCACCTCCGCGCACTCCGCGGGCTGGGGTTCCAGCAACATCTTGGCGAGCCTGCGGTCCGCGGCGACAGGTGTGACCGCGTACTCCGCGACGGCCAGTTCCAGCACGAGCTCCGCCCGCACGAGCGGGGTGACCGGCTCGAGAAGCGCCCGGCGCAGGTACCCGGTCGCCGCGGCCGGGCGGCCGCCGTCCACCTCGTCGCGCGCCGCGGTCCGCAGCAACGGCACCACCCACGACTCACCGAGCGGCGGGGCCCCGACGAGCAGACGCGCCACCTCGGACGGGAGGACGGCGCACTGGTGTCCCAGCCGGGCCGCCCGCGCGTGCAGGTCTTCCCGCGCCGCCACCGGCATGCCGTCCAGCACGCGCGACAGCCGGATGCCCGCGGCCGGCTCCGGCTTGCCCGGTTCGGTCACCAGACCGGCGCCGGCCAGCAGCTCCAGCGCGCGGCCGAGCGAGAACGTCCGCAGCCCGGCCAGCACCCCCATCAGGTCGACGGGGAACAACGGACCGCAGACCGCGACCACCCGCAGCAGGTCGACCACCTCCGCGGGCAGCGACCGCATGGTGCGCGTGGTGAAGTCGGCGAGCACGTCGGCCGCCAGGCCCGCCACCGCGCCGGCACTGGCGCCGACGGGCTCCAGGCCGTCTTCCGCGCACCGGTCGAGCAACGGCCACAACGTCGCGGGACGGCCGCCGGTGTGGTCGTGCAGCGCGACCGCGAACTCCTCGTCGCCCGGCCTGCCGAACCGGCTCGCCACCAACGCCGAGACCCCGTCGTGCCCGAGCGGCCGCAACGGCACGGTGGTGGCTCCCGGCAGCACCGGCAGACAGGCGTCCGTGACCGCCACGACCACCATCGGCACCTGGACGGCCCGTCCGGCGAGGCTCGCGAGCCAGCCGAGCGACTCCCGATCGAGCAGGTCCGCGTCGTCCACGGCGACCAGCACCGGCGTGCGGCGGGCCAGCTCCACCAACGCTCCGACGGCCGCCGGACCGCTGTCGCCGCGGTGCAGCTGGGACATCAGCTCGGCCGCCACACCACCGGTTCCGTCCAGTGCGGCGCACCCGCCCGCGGCGGTCAGGACCGTGACGTCGGCGCGCACCGCGAGGCTCACGGCGTGTTCCAGCACAGCGGTCCGGCCGGCCCCGCGGTGGCCGCAGATCTCCAGCAGCGACGACCGGCCCGACGCCAGCATCCGCACCGACCGCTCCAGCACGGCCAGCGCGGTGTCCCGTTCGACCAGCCCAGTCGTCGAGTCCCGGCTCATCGCAGCTCCACGGCGAGCTCGGCCCGGGTCTGGGCGCCGAGCTTCCGGTAGGCGTTCGAGAGGTGGCTTTCCACCGTCCGCACGGTGACGTACAGCTTCTCGGCGATCTCCCGGTTGGTCAGCCCTTCCGCCGCGAGCTCGGCAACCCTGAGCTCACCGCTGGTGAGCGCGTCCCTGGGTGAGGCGTGCACCGCGCTCACCCGGCCGCCCGCGGCCGTGAGCAGCTCGTGCGCCCGGTCCGCGGCCATGCTCGCACCGCAGCGCACCGCGATGTCCATCGCCGCACGCAGGTGCTTGCGGGCCGTCTTCTCGTCCTGCTCGCGCATCAGCGCGTTGCCCAGCGCCCGCAACGCCTGCGCCTCGCACAGCCGCGACCCCGCCTCGCCCAGCTCGACGACGGCCTGTTCCAGCGTCGGGACGTCTCCCGTGCTCATCCCCTCGGCGAGCAGGGCGTAGCCGCGCGCGGCGGGCGTGTCCCAGCGGAGTGCGGCGTCGGCACCGCGTTCGGCGAGCTCGGCCGCCTCGGAGTGCTTGCCCAGCCGCATGGTCACCGCGACGGCGTCGATCCACCACGGCACGAGCACGGGGTTGTGCACGCCCATCGCGTCGAACTCCCGGCCGCACCGCCGGAGCATCTCCAGCGCCGCGTCGGCGTCGCCGCAGTTCCACAACCAGTGCGCCTTCGCGTCGAGCGCCCACCCGTACTCGACCGGGTCGCGCGGCGTGCGCATCCGGTGCAGGAGCTGCTCGGTCCGGTCCGTGTCGCTGCGCCGCACCAGCACCGACGCCAGCACGGCCAGCGCGCCGAAGTCGTCAGGGCCTTCGATCGCCAGCGCGGCCTCGGCGTCCCGCTCGGCCTGCACCAGGTCACCGGCTTCGTACGCGAGGCCCGCGCGAACCCCCAGGGCGACCTTGCGCATCTCCAGGCGGTCAGAGCACGAGGCGGCCTCGACGATCTCGTCCGCCAGCGTCATGGCCGCCGCCCGTTCGCCGCAGAAGTGCAGCGACGTGACCGTGAAGACGTCCCAGAACCCGCGGGCACCGTTGGGTGCGGGCAGCGCGGACCGGAGGTGGCCCAGCGCCGTGGGCAGCGACTCGCCGCGCAGCACCTCCGCCCTGGCGAGCTGTTGCGCGAGCCGGCGGCCGCCCGCCGCCCGGCCTTCGACCCCCGTGATCAGGCGCGCCCGGTCCATCGCCTGACTGACCGTGGCCGAACCGCTGAACCCGTTGACCAGGGTCATCGCCTCGGCCTGAGCCCGCAGCTCCGGGTCGATCGCGGCGAGCCGGCCGGCGCGCGTCTCCTCGCACAACAGCTCGGAGAGCAACCGGAACCCCTCGGGGCCGCGGCCCGCCCGCAGTGCCATCGCGCCGCAGTTGATCGCCACCGACGCGCGAACGGCGGGGTCGGTGACGTCGGCGAGCAGTTCCGCGTAGACGTCCATCGCCGCCGACGGGTCGACCTCGGCCAACCGGGTCGCCAGCTCCTGGCGCGTGTCGACGTGGCCGGGCACCGCGTCCAGCACCCGCCGCAGGTAGCTGATCGAGAGCTCCGGGCTCAGGTTGCCTTCCCGTGCGGCGCCACGCAGCGCGCAGAACATCCACACCTCGGTCAGCGCGGGCAGCAACATGACCAGTTCGGCGATCTCCTCCTGCGGACGGCCCTCGTCCGTCAGCAGCCTCGCCGCCCTCGTGCGCAGCGCGGCCAGCTCGTCCTGACCGAGCGCGGCGAGCAGGCGTTCCCGCAACGCGGGCGACCGGAAGCACCCGGCCGGGGTGAGCACCCCGACGGCCGCCAGCTCCGCCCGCTTCGCCCCGGCCGCCGCCGGTGAGATCTCGGCCAGCGTCGCCGCGCTCGCGGGGCCGGCGCCACCGAGCACCGCCACGGCGGTGAGGTACCGGTGCGTCGACTCGGGCTGCTCCCCGAGCCAGGCGAGCTGCCACGCGACGAGCTCCGTCCCGGCATCGGGCTCGGTGTCGCCGGCACAGGCCTTCGCGGCCCAGGCGAGCGCGACCTCGGGGATGCCGGCGGTGGACTCCAGTGCGGCGAGCACGGTCTCGTGCTCGGGGATGCCCCCGCACTCGCGGGCGATCAGTTCCGTCAGGTCGGCCTCGCCGAACGGGCCGAGATCGATCGTGGTCGTGGCCGGCGCGCCGCTGAGATCGGTGAACATCTCCTCGGCGGCGATCCGGGCGGCACACGGGTAGACCAGCACGACGTAGACGCGCGGCTCGGGGATGCGGCGGGACAGCACGGCGAGCCAACGGGCGGTCATGCGATCGCAAAGGTGGGCGTCGTCGAGGACCAGCACCAGCGGCCGGTTCGCCGTGCGCCGGGCGACCAGGTCGTTCAGCGCGTACAACCGGGCGTACTGGTCACGCCCGGCCGGCAGCGCGTCGACCGCGTCCGCCCCGAACAGGTCCCTCGCGGCGTTGAAGTCCTGACCGTCGGCGCAGGTGGTCACGAGGACGTCCGCCTCGTCGCGCACTTCGTCCCGCAGCAACTCGACCAGCGCGGACTTGCCGATGGCACGCGGTCCGCGCAGGTGCAGCACGCCGAACCGGCCGGCGGCGGCCTCCCGCACCTCGGCGACCACCTGGCGCAGCTCGCGTCGGCGCCCGACCGGTCGCCAGGTGATCAGCCGCTCACCAACCTCGGACAGCGCCATCCCCGACTCCCTTGCCCGCACCAGGGTCGTACCGAACGCTTCAGGCCGCCACCGCGTTCAGCATTTGGTACAACTTTCAAACACGAAACAGGTTACTCAGATTTGTTGTAGCGTTTCGACGACTTGAGCACCACTTGAGGTTCGCAGCGGCATCGCCGCTGGCCCGGCATGGTTTCGAGCCCTCGCCAATCGAGACGAACGGCGTGGCGGGTCGTGACGCGGTTTCGCGTTTCGGGTTCTGGTTCGGGTTACAGAGCGGCGGAGCGGGCGAGACCGGTGGCGAGTGCGGTGAGGTCTTTCACGAGCCCGGCGCGCAATTGGTCGGTCATGCGCGCCGCGAGCAGGGTCGCGCTCACGGCGGTGGGGATCTCGGTGCCGGCCAGGGCCACGCTGACGCAGGCGACGCCCTCGGTGTTCTGCTCGTCGTCGATCGCGTAGCCGCGCTGCCGCGTCGCCTCCAGGTCGCGGCGCAGCTCGTCCATGGTGCGGTGCGACCTGGGCGTGAGCACGGGGAGCCGGTCGACGCGGGAGAGCCGTTCCTCCAGCTCGTCGTCGGGCAGGGACGCGAGCATCGCCTTGCCGAGCCCCGTCACGACCGCGGGCATGCGGCGGCCGATGTCGCTGGCCAGCCGCACCGGCTGGCTGCCGTCGTGCCGGGCGAGGTAGACCACCTCGAGCCCGTCGAGCACGGCGAGCAGCATCGTCTCCTGCGCACCGACCGGCAGCTCGTTCGCGGTGCGGCGGAACTCCTCGACGAGGTCGGTGCCCGCGAGGTAGGCCTGACCGAGCTCGACCACCTTGTAGCCGAGCGCCCACCTGCCGTCGACCCGCCGGATCATGTGCGTGCCTTCGAGGGCGGTGCAGAGGTTCGCCACCGTGGACTTCGCGAGGTCGAGCGACCTGGCAAGCTCCGCGATGCCGAGCGGCCGACGCTGCCGGGCGAGTTCTTCGACCAGCGCCACGGCCCTGGTCACGGCAGGCGACTTGCTCTCCACCGATCGCAAGGACCGCACGGTGTCCAAAACGACTCCCTCACCAACCGACAAAAAGAAACAGGGATGAATCTAGCTCATTCTTCATTCGGCCGGTGCAATTCGGTGCCGAAGGGCTCGCAACATCGCGCGGCCGCGCACGCGCGGCGGCCACACGCGGGCGTCCAGCACCCCGGTCGAATACGCCCGTGCCACGAGCGCCGTCCGGTTGCCTGCGCCGAACGCGCGCATGAGCACGTCGAGGTGACCGGACACCATGTCCGGCCCGCACGACAGCCGCTCGGCGATGCCGGCGAGCTCCCGGCCCTCGGCGAGGGCCTCCAGCAGCAGCACGTGGAACTCGTCGGCGGCCGCGGGCTCGTCCGGCCAGGCCACGTACGTCGACACCCGCGCGGCGAGCACCCGCCGGTAGGCCAGCACGGTCACCTGGACCCGCTGCTCGGTGCCGCGCGAGGAGATCGTCGCGCCCTGCGTGAACCGGCCGCCGCCCGCGTCGACGAGCTGGTCGCAGCGGAACCTGATCATCCGCTGCGACCTCGGGTGGAACAGCGCGGCGAAGGGCTGCCCGACCACGTCGCGCGCCGCGGCGGCGAAGTAGCGGACGAACTCGTCGTTCGCCTCGCGGACCACCAGGTTCTCGTCGAGGAAGGCGACGTTCGGGCAGTTCACGTTGCCGCGCGGCTCGGGTGGTGCGGGCACGCGAGCGAGGCCGGGGCTCGGGGAAAGTCCTGTCACGGCTGTGCGACGAGCCGTCCTTCCAGGCTCGCGGCCGCCAGGTCGAGCCGCGTGCGGCAGCCCGTCCTGGAGAACAGCCGGGTGAGGTAGTTCTCCACGGTCTTCTCGCTCATCCGGACCGCCGTGGCGATCTGGCGGTTGGTCCTGCCCTGCTTGACCAGCGCGATGATCTCCAGCTCGACGTCGGAGAAGTCGTCCCGCGCGGCCCGCGCCCGAGGCGGGGCCATGCCCAGCTCGCGCATCAGCCGCCTGAGGTGGGCGTCCATCCAGCCCTCACCGAGGCGCTTCGCGATGCTCAGCGCCTCCTGGTACCAGGTGGCGGGGTCGTCGGCGACGTAGGCCGCGGTGGCGCACGCCCGCATCAGCTCCGCCTGGCTCTCCGCGCCACGCAACAACTCGACCGCCTCGGCGGCCGCGGCGCCGTCGCGCTCGGCCAAGGCGCGGACGATGCGTTCGGTCGCGTGCAGGCCCGAACCGCCGAACCGGGCGTGCCACCGCTCGGTCTCGGCGTGCACCCGAGCCAGCGCGCAGGTGTCGCCGATGGTCCACTCCAGGTAACCCATGCGCGCCAGGAACCACCGCAGCCCCGCGGTGTTGTCCAGCTCGGCCTCGTCCCGGACGCGGTCGTACGCGGCCCAGCCGAGCTCGGCCGCCTCGTTCCAGCCGACATTGCGGTAGAGGAGCCCGATCTCGGCCCACGCTCGCAACGCGGGCAACGAGCAGTCCTGGTCGACCAGGTCCAACCACCGCACGGCGTTCTTGTGGTCGGTCGAGGACAGGACCTCCGCGGTCAGCAGGCGGGCGGCGTCGTGGATCGCGACCCGCGGTGCCGCGTCCAGCTCCAGCCTCCGGGCGTGCGACGTGATCGTCGTCCAGTTCCCGACGAGGTAGTCGCGCAGCAACCGGGTGTAGATCGCGAGCGGACCGCTCGCGGGCTCGCCGTACTCGTCGCCGAGCACCAGCCGGAACATCGCCACCACGTCGTGGTTGTCGTCGGCGGCCCTGATCGCCTCGATCTCGGCCACGTCCACGACGGCGCACGGGTCGACCCGGAACTCGGCGAACGCGGCCGCGACGTCGCTCACCCGCATCGGCGTGCCGGCGAACCAGCGGGCCGCGAACGCCAGCGGGGCGCGGGTCTCGGGGTAGCCGGCCAGCGTGCTGTGCACCGCGGCGGACAGCGGCCGTCCGATGTGGATGGAAGCGAGCGCGGCGGCGGCCGCGAGCTCGTACCGGTTCCCGGCTCCGGCGGTCACCGCCTCCTCGACGACCGCCGCCATGAGCTCGTGGTCCCCCACGCGCACCAGCAGGTGCAGCACCGTCCACAGGAGACGCTCGTGGTCGGGAGAGCCGACCGGGCAGTGCCACAGCGCGGCGCGGTACCAGCGGGCGGCCTGCGCCGGGTCGGTGCGCAGCAGCCGGGCCGCCTCGCGGTCCAGCACCGGCACCAGCGCGGCGCACGGGGCCAGCGCGGTGCCGGCGTGGGCGACGTGCGCGGCGAGCACCGCGGGCCGGGCCGATCCGCTGCACAGCAGATGGGAGGCGAAGGTGACGAGCGCGGATGCCCGCTCCTGCGCCCCGAGCGTGCGGACGACCGCGTCCGCGAGTGCAGGGGAGGCGGTGGTCAGCACGCCGTCGCCGGCGCATCGCAGCACACCGGCCGCGACCAGCCGGTCGACCACGGCACCGCAGTCGGCCAGGTCGTGCCCGAAGGCCTCGGCGAAGAGCGGCAGCTCGTCCACGCCGAACCACCCGGTCGCGCCGGCCAGCGCGACCAGCGGCACCGCCACGTCGCCGAGCCCGGCGGTGTGGCGCACCAGGTCGTGATCGACGGGGAGCGCGGTCACGACGCCGCGCTCGCGCAGGCACAGCTTGCCGAGCACGTCGGTGAGGCCGCCCTCGCGGCGCACCTCGCCGAGCAGGGCGAGCGCGGCGGCGGGGTTGCCCGCGAGCGATCCCAGCGCGTCGCGCAGCGCGGGTGCCGCGGAGGCGTCCAGCCGTCCGCCGGCGGCACGGTTGAGCAGCTCGCCGATCTCCTCGCCCGCCAGCGGGCCGAGGTCGAGCACCTGGTCGGCGAGGCCGGTCACCCCGGCCGGTCCACCGCCGGTGACGTCGTCCTCCCGGACGGTGGCGACGACGGTGCACCCGGCCCGCCGCGCGGCCGCCACGGCCAGGGCCGGCCGGGCGGCGAGGTGCACGTCGTCGACGAGGACGACCAGCGGCCCCTCGGCCCGGACGTGGTCGAACAGCCGCACCAGGTCGGCGAACAACGCGATCCTCGACCGCGTCGACTCGTACGCCTCAGGCCGGTACGACCTGTTGACCGCGGCGAGCGACTCGAGGACCTTCGGGCTGCCGAACTCGGCGAACGAGCCGCGGAAGAATTCCGTCACGGCCTTCACCCGGAAGTGGTCCCAGCGTTCTTCGCCGGCCGTGCACGGAAGCGCGATCACCCGGATTCCGCGTTCCCGGACTGTCCGCGCGAATTCAGCCAGAAGAGTGGTCCGGCCGATCCCCGCAGGCCCGCGCAGCAAGAACAGTGCGTCCGCGTCAGCGCATTCGCCCATCGCCGCGAGCTCCGTCGCGCGCCCCACCACAGCCTTGCGTTCGTTGGCCACGATCACCTCTCCTCGCCTGCGGGAGCCCGGTCCCGACGGGGGACGCGTCAACCGCGACGACGTGACGCCACTCGCCCTCGGCCGAACGCCGAATGGTGGGCGGAATCACGCGCGGGCATTACCGATGGCCGCAAGGCTAAGCACGGCAACGAGGAAAGCGCCTGTGCACTGAAGGAGTTTCCGCAAACTTCGCAACCACCCGTTCGAGGAGCTGTTCAGCGATTTCCGAAACCCTCTGAACAATTTCCGCGAAAGTTGCGACGATCGGGTGTCACACCATCGAGGCTTCGAAGTCCTCGGCCAGCAGCACGGTCATGTCGACGGCGGTGACCTCTGGCGACAGCGCCAGCCGGGTCGCCTGCCGGTCGGCCATCACCTCGAACACCTTGCGCGCGGTGCGGCCGTTGCCGAACGTGCCGTCCTTGGGGATGTGCTCGAAGTAGTCGGCGAGCACCTCGGCCGCGGACTCGTCGAGCCGGTAGTCGTGCCGCTTGCAGTGCGTCCGGACGATCGTGACCAGCTCGTCCGCGCTGTAGTTCTCGAACTCGATGGTGCGGCTGAACCGCGACTCCATACCGGGGTTGGACCGCAGGAACTCGGCCATCTCCTTCGAGTAGCCGGCGGCGATCACCACCACGTCCTCGCGGTGGTCCTCCATCAGCTTGAGCAGCGTGTCGATCGCCTCGCGGCCGAAGTCGGGTCCGGTGCCGCCACCCTGACCCGCGGCGAGCGTGTAGGCCTCGTCGATGAACAGGACCCCGCCGAGCGCGGTGTTGAACACCTCGGTGGTCTTGATCGCCGTGCCGCCGATCACCTGGGCGACGAGGTCCGCGCGGGCGACCTCCACGAGGTGGCCGGAGCGCAGCACGCCGAGGTCGGCGAGGACCGTGCCGTAGAGCCGGGCGACGGTGGTCTTGCCGGTGCCGGGTGCTCCGGCGAACACGAGGTGCCTCGCCATCGGCGGTGCGGAGAGACCCGCCTCGACCCGGCGCTTGGCCATCAGGTTGAGGTTGACCAGCGAGTTGACCTCGCGCTTGACCCCCTCCAGGCCGACCAGCGCGTTGAGCTCGCTGATCGGGTCGTTGGCCACGCCGCGATCCTGCTGTTGCGGCGGAGCGGGTGCCTGCGCCGTCGCGGTCGCGGTCGTGGAGGTCGTGGTGCCGCCGGCCGACATCGTTCCGTACGCGTCCCGCGTCGCGTTGCCCGTGCTGCGCAGGTCGAGCACCTGCAGTGCGGTGCTGCCCCTGGTCTGCCGCAGGCCGGAGCCGAGGTTGTCGCGCACGAGGCAGTCGGCGATCCGGATGCTCAGCTCGCTCTGCACACCGATGCCGTCGGCGGCGTTGGCGGTGAACTCGGACTCCTCCAGCGTGCCGGAGGACCCCACCCCGAACAGGAAACCGCTGCCCTTGCCGTCGCGCACCCGGCAGCGGACCGCGTTGATCTCACCGCCGGTGTCGACGAGCACCCCGTCACCACCGGCCTCGGCGATCTCGCAGTCGGTCAGGCTGAGCGTCGCCTCCCGCACGAGCACGCCCGCGCCCGCGCTACCGCGGACGCTCGCCCCGGTGATCGACGTGCGGGCTCCGGTGAGCACCACGACGCCGTTGCGGCCGCACCGTTCGAGCTCGACGTTCTCGAACCGGCCGAGCGCGCCGTCGCCCGCCTCGATCGCCGCACCGTCGCAGCCGGCCACGTGCAGCCGGCGGAAGACAGGATCCGCCGAGGTGCTCAGCCGCACACCGGCCCCCGTGCACGACGACACCGAGGCGCGGGTGACCTCGGTGGTACCGCGGTCGGCCACCCCGATGCCGACGCCGACGACGTCGCGGGCCTCGCAGTCCTCCGCGGTGCCGGAGGCCTGGCCGGTGAACAGGTAGCCGTACTCCCTGGTCCGGCGGACCTGGAACCGGCGCAGCACGGGCGCGCAGGACTCGGCCGTGAACACACCTTCCGCTCCGGCGCCGGTCACGGAGCTGTCCTCGAGCAGGATGTTGCCGGAGGAAGCCAGGTAGAAGCCGATGCCGGCGACGTCGCTCACCGCGAGACGGGTGGCCACCGCGCCCGCGTGCTGTTCGACCGCCACGGCCGGCTTGGCGGTGCCGGTGACGGTCGAGTCGGTGACCGTGATCCGGCCGTGCCCGTTGAGGCAGATGCCGTTGCCACCCGCGTCCCGCACACCGCACGCGCGCATGACGAGCTCGCCGTGCTCGGCGATCACCACACCCGAGGTGCCGAGGTCGCGCAGCTGGCAGGAGTCCATCAGGTTGCCGCCGGAGGAGGTGACCACGACCCCGGCGCCCGCCGGGTTGCGGACCTCGCAGCCGCGCATCAGCACCGCGCCCTTGCCGGTGGCGTAGACGGCCGACCAGGCCGCGGCGGTGATCACGCACTCGGTGAAGCTCAGCTGGCCCGCGGCGACGAGCACGGCGGGCGAGTCGGTGTCGGAGGAGGAGACGGTCAGCCCGGTCAGCGCGGCGGACCCGGCGTTGAGCAGCACGGCCGGCCCTTCCGCGGCGAGCAGCTCGACCGTGCCGGGGCCGTCCTCCGCGGTGATGGTGACGGCCTTGGTCAGCACCAGGGACTCCTGGTACCGCCCAGGGCTCACCAGGATCACGGAACCGTCCACAGCGGACGCCAAAGCGTCCGAAATGGACCGGTGCCCGCGAGCCGCCGAGGCGTTGACCGTGATCACGTCGTGGCCCAACTCGTCTTCCTCCCGTCTGCGCCGCGTCCGATCCTCCACGCCGCCACCCGCGTTCACCGCACATGTCCGCACTCGCGCAACAATTTCCGCGATCCACGGAGAGCGCACCCGCTCGCTCGCATGGCGGCCGTCCACCGGTTGGACTAGTGTGGCGCCGCAGTGCGGGGACCGGTGCGACCGGCAGCGAATCCCCAAGCACTCCAGGGAGTTCCCTCACGGACCCCGGTCCAGTCCGCGACCCCGACCCGGTAGAGCGCCCGTGCAGCAAGATCGACTCACCCTCCCCGCCGAGCGTCTCGCGGCGTTGCTCCCCGACGACCTCGGCTCCGCCACCGGTGCCCCGTTGACGCTGGTGTGCAGCCGGTCGGAAGCCGGTCTCGCGGCCGTGGTCGACGAGCTCCGCCGGCGGCACGACCAACGGTTCAAGGTCGTCGACCTGTCGTTCAGCGAGTCCACCGCGGGCGGCGACCTGCTCGCCGCCGGACCGCTGTCCGCGGCACGAGGCGGCCAGGACGTCATCACGGGCTTCACGAACCTGCACCGCCTGCCCGCCGCGGCGGTGGGCACGCTGGAGGCGCTGGCGCGGCAGGTCGCCGCCGCGGGGACACCGTGCCTCGCCACCGTCGTCCTGCCGCTGCCACCGCACGCGAGACCCGCGTTCGCCGCGGCGTTCGCGCGCCTGCGCCGCGACGGCCTGGTCCGCCTGGTGGTGTTGCGACCGGTGCCGCGCGGTGGGCTGCCGGACCTGGTGGTGTCGATGACCGGCGCCCTCCCGGAGGCCTCGCTGTGCGACAGGTTGTGGTCGACGACGCGGGGCTGGCCGAGCGCCGTCGGCACCGCGCTGCGGATCGGCGCGGACAGCGGCGCGATCACCGTCGTCGACCGCCACTCCTACCTCTCTGCCTGGCCGGCGCGGATCCAGCCGGCGGGATGCGACGACCTGCTGGCCGGTGTGCGCGGGCTCGGCCTGCCCCTGTGGAGCGCGGCCAAGGCCGTCGCCGTGCTGGCCCCGCTCGGCCCCGCGGTGCCCCGGTTGGCGGGTCACGCACTCGGCGTGCCGGAACACGAGGCCGTCGCCCTGCTCCGCGCACTCGCCGACGCGGCGGTGCTGCGGCCCGTCCGGACGCACGCGGTGTGGCGGTTCCGGCTGCCGCTGCTGCAGCTCGCCCTGCGCTCCTCCCTCGGCCCGTACGAGCGCCGCCGGATCGCCCAGATCGCCGTGACGGCGCTGTGGCAGGGCACCGCGGAGTGCGCCGACCCGGCGTTCCTCGCCGACCAGCTCGTCGACGCGGGCAACCTGGTCGACGCCACCCGCGCCCGCGCCGAGCTGCTCGACCGCGCCCGGCACGCGAACCCGGACGACCCCGACCGGCCGTTGCGATGGCTGCGTGCCGCGGCCGACCTGGCGACCGGGGCGGAGCGCGCCCGCATCCTGCTCACGCACGCCCGCGCCTGTCTGACGCACGGCGCCGCCCATCGCGCACTCAGCTCGACGGACACCGTCCTGCACGACCACCTCGACGACCTGCCGGACGACCAGCTCCTCGACGTCTGCCTGAGCCACCTCGCCGCCCTCAGTGCCGCGGGCGAGCTCGACGCGCTGGGCCGGGTCGCCGCGGGGACCTGGTGGCCGTGGCCGGGCAACGAGGTCCAGCGCGCGGTCGGCCGTGCCGCCGCGCTGTCGTGGCTGGGCGACTGGCGCTCGGCCCAGCAGGTGCTGGCCGACGCGCGCGACCACCCGGACGCCGACCTCGTCGCGCGGCACCTGCACCACCTGGAGCCCGTCACGCGGTTGTGGCTGGGCGACACGGCCGCCTTCGACGCGGAGGTCACGGCTCTGCTTGCGGGGGTGGCCACCGGAGAGCAGGTGCTCGACTCCCTCCGCCACGACGCCGAGACCGCCACCCTGCCCCCGCGCGCGGCAGCTGGTGAACAGCTGCTCCAGCGCGACGACGCATCCGCACACGTGGCGTCGTCCGACCTGCCCCGACGCAACGCCGAAGCCACCCGGCCGACAGCCGGCGAACCGCTGCCCGACCTCCTGCGCCGCGACGCCGAGGTGCTGGTGGCGCTCGGCGAGCTGCACCGCGCCCAGCCGCTGCTCGCCCTCGCCGACCGGGTGCCGGTCCGGCTCGCCACCGCCTGCCGGGCGACGCTGGCGGCAGCCGCCGGACGGGCCGACGAGGCGCTGGAACTGGTGCGCAAGAGCGTGGCCACGGAACCGCGCACCGGCTGCGACCCCGGCCAGAGCGTCATGTTCCACGTTGCCGCAACCTTGTTGCTGCGCAAGGGAAAGCTCGTACGCGCACTGGAAATGGTGGCCACGGCCCGCGAACGCGTCCCCGCACTCCCCCACCTGCTCGCCGCGACCGAGGCCGCGCACCACGTGCTGTTCGGACGGCACGCGGACGCCGTCACGGTGCTCAAGCAGGCACTGGACCACGCCGAGAAGACCGGCGTGGTCGCGCTGACGGACCTGCTGTGGATGGCGCTGGCGGACATCGCCGTCAGCCGGGGCGACCAGTCGCCGTTGCCGTGTCACCTCGACCGCATCGCCGCGGTGGCGAAGCGGACGCACACCGAGCAGGCCGAGATCGGCAGGCTCGTCCTGCACGCGACCGTGCACGACGACCGCGGCGCGGCGACCGAGGCCGTCGAGTTGCTGCGCGGCCGGCCGCCGCTGGAACTGGCCGAAGGGCTGGAACGGCTCGTCCGGTTCGGGGCCGGGGCGCCGGGGCTGTTGTCGGAGGCCTACGAGGCGGCGGGTGCCATCGACGCGTTGCTGCACCGGTCGGTGTTGCGCAACCTCATGCGCACGCACGGGATTCCGGTGCCGGGCCGGCAGGCGACGGTGGCGGAGAACGAGCGGTTGCTCGCGGTGCTGGTGACCGACGGTCTCGGCAACAAGCAGATCGCCACGTTGCTCGACACGAGCGAGAAGAGCGTCGAGGGCAGGCTGTCGCGTCTGTTCTCCCGCACCGGCTACCGCTCGCGGGTCGAGCTGGCGGCCGCCATGCTGACCGGCCGCTTCACGGCCTGACCCCACAACGCCCTCAAACCCGGAACGCGGGGGCCCCGCGTTTCCCAGAAGGCAATGCCAGGAACTCAAGCGCGCGTCGATGAGCAACACATGGATTCTCGATCCAGCGGCCCGTCATGTGTGCTCTGCGCGAGCGCGGAGCAGCCTGACCCGTGGGAACGATCCCATCGGACATGCCGGACATATCCGCAAGTGTTGATCTGTATGAAGGGCGCCTTCATCCACCTGGAGTGGATGAAAGCGCCCTTCATAAAGATCAACTAGCGGCGGATTCGAGTCGGCCTCGACCACGCGTTTGAGGTGCGCGTCCGCGTTGCGACATGCGCCAGGCCGTGCGTCAGTTCGCGATCAAGAGCCACCGGCCAGGAGCTTCCCGGCCAACTGGCCACCAGCGCGACCGTCGCGAGCCTCGTAGATCGCCCCCGCGTTCCTCGGGAGCACGGCGGGTGGGTGTCAGTCGGCGGTGGCTTCGGCCTTCGTCTTCTTGGCGGTGCGGGCCTTCGGTGCGTCCGCCTCGGTGGCCGGACGGCTGTCGGCGGCTTCGCCCTCGGGCGCACCCGCTTCGGTCTTCGGGGCATCGCCCTCGCGGGCTTCGACGAGGGCCTGGCGGAGCGCGGCGGCGATCAGGCGCATCGACGCGGGCGCGCCCGCGTTGAGGAGCACGTCGACGCCCTCCTCCGGCAGCAGGCCCACGAGCTGTTCGAGGGTGATCTCGGCCCAGGCCGCGATGTTGTCGAGCTCCTTGATCTCCGCGATGCGCCGGCTGTGGGCGGGAGCCGTGGCGACCACGACGCACGGCACCTCGTCCGGCGACATCACCACGACCGGGGTGTTCTCCTCGGTCACGGCGAGCCCGAAGACACTGCCCTCGGTCATGATCGACAGCAGCTCGCCCGGCTCGGCCTCACCGCGCGTGACCATCTGCAACGTCGCGTCCACCGGGTCGGTCGGCGAGTCGGGGCGGGTCGGCGCGTAGTCCGGGTTGGCGTGGAAGCGGCTGGTGGTGCCGTCCTGCTCGACGAACCACCCGCCGACGACGACCTCCAGCGGCGGACGAGGGCGCTCCTCACCCTCGGCGGGCTCCGGTTGCTCTGCCTGCCAGGCGGGGTCGATCAGGAACACCCACTGGTCACCCTCGAACCGGGCTTCGGTCTGCTCGGTCGTCGTGGCGGTCTCCGCCATCACAGCCTCCCGGCCGATGTGCTCGTCGTGTTGCTTCTCGTGCGTGTCCATTCAAGGAACCCGTCGGAGCCGATGGCGCCTCCCTGGTGCCCCAGGCGGCAACCTCCGGGGGAATCACTCACGGAAGTCCTGGCCACGCCCGCGCGGAGGTGAACACCCACTGTAGTCCTCATCGGTTCTCGTCGCGTGGCGGCGTGCCACCGAGGAAGTCGGCGAGGGAGATGGAGCGCGGCGTCTCCACGTCGCTCACCCGGTCCACGACGTCGCCGACATCCGGCACCGAGATCTCGTCCCAGGCGGGCGACTCGGAAGCGCTGTCCGCGCCCACCGCCGACCAGGCGTCCTCGGAACGCGTGTCGTCCTCTGCGTCCGGCGCGTGAACGAGGTGCACCTGGCCGTCGGCGGAACGCTCCACCACCAACGGCAGCCCGGCGTAGACGGTCCACTCGGCACCGGGCGCGAGGACCGGTGTGTGCACGTGGAAGGTCGACGCCAGCCTCGTCTGGAACTCGCGGACCGCGCTCGGCGCGCCGTCCGTCACCACCAGGGCCGTCGGCGCGCTGGTGGCGGTGAGCTCGCGGAACGCCGAGGACGCCACTAGCACCTTGGCGAAGGCCGGGCCGTCGACCGTGAGCTGACGGCCGTCCGCGAGCGTGACGCGGAACCGGTCCGCCACCGCCCGCACGCCCACGCCGACGGCGCCGTCCGGCCACTGTTCCGTTCCAGTCCGTTCAGGACTGTCCCCGAAGGACACTCCCGCCGGGTGGTGCACGAAGTGCGACCGGACGTCCTCGGCCCGGAAGGGCGCGACCCGGCCACTGGCGTCCGTGCCGAGCACCAGCCCGTACCCACCGGAGAACGTGTTCCACCGTCCGCCGTGGTGCAGCGCGGTCACCGCGCGGCCGTCCCGCACCCCGATGTGAACCGCGTCGGTCGAGGCGAGCACGGGGAGGTCGTGGCCGAACGAGGTCGAGAGGGCGTTCTGGAAGTCGTGCGCCGCCTCACCGGCGCGGTCGTCCCCGACGGTGCAGACGATCAGCGCGATCGCGTCCGGCCGGTCCGGGCCGCTCATCCGCTCCTGGAACGGCTCCAGCCGCCGCACGAGGTCGGCGAACGGGTGCCCGTACAGCGACACCACCGCACCCTCGCGGTCGTGGACGCGGAAGCCGGAGGAGCCGCCCTGGGCGCCGAAGCTGTGGCTGACGATGAAGAACGTGTTCTCCGGCCACGGCACCGGACCGGCGTGGGCATCCAGTCCGCCCTCGACCGCGTTGATGTCGCTGACCCCCTGCGGCAGCACCGACATCGTGCCTCGGGCGTCCGCCGCCGTCCACGCGTGCGCGGCCGCCACGTCGTCGTCGCTCATGCCGAACACGACACCGATGGTCCGGCCGTCCCTCATCAGGGGTTCGACCCGCACGTCCGCGGGGGCCACGTCGACGTGACCGCCCAGGTCGATGCGATACCCCTGGGCCGGCTGGTCCAGCGGCAGTTCCGGCAGCTCCCGCCACATCGTGGCCGGTCCGGCGAACTCACCGGCGGCCGCGGTCACCCTGGCCTCCACCCCCAGCCGGTCGCTCAACGCGGCCTGGAAGTCGTGCGCCGCGCCACCGCGCCAGCTGTACGCACCCGCCCGCGAGGCCAGCAGCGTCACCTCGCGCGACTCGCTGTGCGACGCCAGCAGGTCCGCGAACGCCGTTCCGCCCAGCGCGACCCGCGTCCCGTCCGCCAGCGTCACGTGGAACCGCTCGACATCGCTGTCCACCGCCACCTGGAACGGCCCTGCCGCGGGCTCGTCCACGGCGCCGCGGAACGACACGCCCACGACGCTGTCCCCGGCCCGGATCTGCTCGACCGGCACATCGGCCGCGGTGAACACGCGCACCCGGCCGGTGGCGTCGGTGCCCGCCACCACGCCACCGAACCCGCGCCAGCGGCCCTGGCCGTCCTCGGCCACCACCGCGGTGCCGAACGCGGCCAGCCCGCGCTGGAAGTCGTGCGCCGCGCCACCGTCATGGCCGAGCACGCCCGCCGCCGTTCCCGGCAGGGCGACACCGGCCAGCGACTCGATGGTCCGGAACGGCTTGGCCTTCGCCACCACGGTGGCCAGCGTCGCACCGTCGACCGTGATGCGGGAGCCGTCCTTCAACGTCAGCCCGAACCGGTTCGCGCTCGCGTCGACGTCGACGTGGAACACGCTGCCCTGCGTCGCCGTGACCGGCACCGAGACCCGGTCCGTCCCGCTGCGGAACGTCACGCCGACGGTGCGGCCCTCGGACGTCAGGACCTGCCCGACGACATCGCGCCGAGTGAACGTCCGCGCTTCGCCGGTCGCCGCGTCCAGGCCCGCCAGCACCGACTCCCGGCCGAAGACCCGCTTCAACCAGGAACGACCGGACTTCAGCTCGGCACCGCGGTCGGCCGCGGGAGGCCCTGCGGGCTCCGGCTCGGGCTCGACGCGCCGCCACTCCCCCGCGTCGTGCACCACGGTGCCCGCCGCCGCGAGTTCGAGGTCGTTGGTGGGCGCGTAAATGGGCTCGGTGCGACCGAACTGCTTGTGCAGCGCGCGCTGGAAGCCTTCCACTGCACCACCTGGCGCGCCACCGCCGGACACGAGCAGCGTCACGGCCTCGGGTGCACCGCCGTAGGCCTGCTGGAACGGCTCCGAACGGGCGACGATCGCGGCCAGCGTCCCGGCGTCGACGACGACCTTGCGGCCGTTCTGCGTCTCGACCAGAATGCTGGCGCCGCTGTACTCCTCGACGTCGACGTGGAACGTGCGCGCGGGCCACGGCGCCGGGATCTGCCGCGCCCCACTGGACTCGGCGAGGTTGAACTCGTCGGCCCCGAGCAGGTGGGTGGTGCCGGTGCCGCCACCCGCAGCGGCCCACGCCTGGGTGTCGAGGCGGTCCTCACCGGTGCGGAACGTGACGCCGACGACCTGGTCGCCGTGCCGCAGCGGGGCCGCGGAGATCGTGCCGGGCTGGAACGTGATGGGGCGGCGGCCGCCGTCGCCGGACCGGAGCTCGACTCCCGACAGCGGCCGGGGCAGCGTGTCGAGGGTCTGGAACGTGCGGAGGGTGCCGTCCTGGGTGGCGGCCGACACCGGCTGCCACACCTCGAAGCGTTGCGCGAGGGCGCGCTGGAAGTCGTGGGCGGCACCACCGGGTCCGTCGATCTCGCCGGCGGACGAGCCGAGCAGCGTGATCCGCTCGCCGGTCGGCGCACCGGTGCCGTGCACCAGGTCCGCCAGGACGCGGCCGGACACGGCGACCTGACGGCCGTCGGTCAGCCGCAGCTCGAACCGGTCGTGGGTGCCGGAGACGGCGACGCGGAACTCGTCCGGCGCGCCACCGTCGGGCAGCGGGTCGCCGGTGAACGACACCCCGGTGGCGCTGTGCTCGACCACCACGGCGGGCCGGGTGAAGAGCTCGACCCCGCCGTCCGCGCCGGTTCCGGCGAACTGCGCCGGTTCGGCGTGCGCGGTCCACTCGCCACCGCGCTGGACCACCGCGGGCACGTCGAGGCCGAAGGAGCGGGCCACGGTGCGCTGGAACGCGCTGACGCCCTTTTCGGAACCTGCGGACACCATGAACGCCGTCGGCCGCTGTGCCGCGGCCGCCTCGCGGAACGCCGGGGACGCCATGACCAGCTTCGCCAGTGCGCGCCCGTCGACCGTGACGGTCCTTCCGTCGGTGAGCGTGACGGAGAAGCGGTCGCCCGATGCCGTCACGTCCAGGCCGATCGCACCGGCCGGCCACCGCGCCGGGTCCACCGGCGCGCGACCGTCCGCAAAGGACAGTCCGATCGGGCGGTCGCCGTCGCGGACGGTCTGCGACCGGACCTCCTCCGGCGCGAACGGGACGTTCCTGCCCTGACCGTCGGTGCCGAGCACCTGCCCGTAGCCGCCGGAGAACGTGAGCCACTCGCCCCCGTGCTCCAGGGCGGTGGCCGCGCGGCCGTCCCGCAGTCCGATGTAGACGGAATCGGTGGGTGCGATCACCGGCACGTCGACGGCGAAGGTGGTCGACATGGCCTGCTGGAAGTCGTGGGCCGCGGTGCCGGGCCGGTCGTCGGCGACGGTGCAGACGACGAGCGCGATCGCCTCCGGGCGGTCCGGGCCGCTCATCCGCTCCTGGAACGGCTCCATCCGCCGCACGAGATCGGCGAACTGGTGCCCGTACAGCGACAGCGCAGCGCCCTCGCGGTCGTGGAGGCGGAAGCCGGACGTGTCACCGGAGGCGAAGCTGTGCCCGACGACGAAGAACGTGTTCTCCGGCCACGGCGCGGGACCCGCCTGCGCGTCGAGGGCACGCGCCATGGTGTCCTCGTTCAGGCCGACCCCCTGCGGCAGCACGGAGGTGGTGTCCTTGCCGTCGGCCGCCGCCCACGACAGCGCGGTCTCCAGCCCGTCGCCGTCCACGCTGAACGTGACCCCGACGACCCGCCCGTCCTTGACCAGCGGCACGGCCTGCACGTCCGCCGGGGTCACGTCGACGATCACGCCCCGCTCGAAGTGGCCCGCCTGGACCGGGCGGTCCGTCGGCACGACGGGGAACATCCGCCAGCTGGGGTCGGGTGCCTCGATCTCGGCGTCCTCGGCGATGGTGGCGAGACCGTCCACGTGCGCCGTGAGGTCGTTGGCGGGCGCCACCACCTTGGTCTCCACACCGAGCCGGTCGCTCAGCGCGGCCTGGAAGTCGAGGGCCGCACCACCACGCCAGCCCGACGCACCGGCCCGTGACGCCAGCAGCGCGATCTCGCCGCCGCGGTTCTCCCGTGCCTGACCGAACAACGGCGTGGCCGCCAGCACGTCCGCGAACGCCGAACCACCCACCGAGACCCGCGTGCCGTCGGTGAGGGTGAGCTGGAACCGGTCGAACCGGTTCTCCACCGCCACCACCGGCGAGTCGGCGCCGGGCGCGCGCATCGACTCGTCCGCGGCGCCGCGGAACGACACACCGATGACGGTGTCGCCGTCACGCACCGGCTCGACCGGCACGTCGGCCGCGCCGAACAGCCGCACCCGGCCGCTGTCCTCGACGCCCGCCACCGCGCCACCGAACCCGCGCCACCGGCCGTGCCCCTCTTCGGCCACCACCGGGGTGCCGAACGCGGTCAGGCCGCGGTGGAAGTCGTGTGCCGCACCACCGGCGTGACCGAGCACGCCCGCGTTCGCGCCCGGCAGGGCGACACCGGCCAGCGTCTGCGCCGAGCGGAACGGCTTGGCCTTCGCCACCACCTCGGCCAGCACTCCGCCGTCGACCGTGACGCGCGAGCCGTCCTTCAACGTCAGCCCGAACCGGGAGGTGGTCGCGTCGACGTCGACGTGGAACACGCTGCCCTGGGCTGCCGTGACGGGCACCGTGACCCGATCCGTTCCGCTGCGGAACGTCATGCCGACCGTGCGGCCCTCGGACGTCAGGGTGTGCGCCACGACGTCACGGCGGTGGAACGTCCGCGCCTCGCCGGTCGTGGCGTCGAGACCGGCCAGCACCGACTCACGGCCGAAGATCCGCTTCACCCAGGAACGACCGGACTTCAGCTCCGCACCGCGCTCGGCCGTCGGCACCGGATCCACCGGCGCGGACTCCTGCACCGGTGCGGGCGCCTCAGCCTTGCGGTCCGCCTCGTCGAACCACGCGGCCAGCCGGGCATCCACATCGGACACGTGGTCGGGGCGTCCCAGCGTCCCGTCCGGGCGCTCGCTCCGGAACGTCGTCGGCGTGAAGTGGATGACCTCGCGCGCGGGCGCGGGCTCGCGGCCGTGCGTGGTCCAGCCGTTCTCCGCGACGACCCGCTCGCCACCGTCGAGCAGGTGCACCGCGCCCCTGGGCCCGTGCACCGGACCCGTGACGCCGAACTCGCGCAGCAGCGTCCGCTGGAAGGCAGCACCGTCGACCGGCCCGGAGGTGATCAGGGCGATCGCACCCGGCCACCTGATGCCGTTCCGGCCCAGGAACCCGTCGGCCTGGCCGAGCACCCTGGCGAACGTGCGGCCGTCGACGTGCACGCGCACGCCGTCGGCCGTGCGCACCACCAGCGAACCGTCCACATCGGACTCGACCGCGACGCGGAAAGCGCGCTGGCGCAACGGTTCACCCTGCACCTCGCCGTGCAGCACGACGGGTTGCTCGGTCCGGAACGACACACCGATCTGCCGTTCTCCGTGCGGCCACGGCTCGGACCGCACCGCGGCCGGGTCGAACGCGATCCACCGGACGTCGCCGGACACCCGGCCCAGCGCCTGTGCCGCACCCGACGAGAACTGCTCCCACCGGCCGCCGTCGATCAGGTAGTTCTGCCACGCGACGCCGTCGCGGAACACGGAGAACCCGACGCGGGTCGTCGGCGCGACCACCGGCTGCCGGTAGCCGAGCCCGGCCAGTGCCCGCTGGAAGTCGTCCGCCGCGCCGCCGCGACCGCGTTCGCTGCCCGTCCGGCACGCCATCAGCGTCACCGCGTCCGGGTCGAGCCGCGCCATCAGGTCCCGGAACGGCCGCAGGTCGTGCAGCACGGTGGCCAGCACGCCGCCGCTCACGGTGATCTCGCGGCCGTCGGCCAGCTGGAGCCAGACGGCGTTCGGCGTGCCGTGGGTGATGATGTGGGCCGACCGCGACGGCCACGGCGAAGGGGTGCCGTCCCGGCCTTCCCGCAGGTCCTGTGCCAAACGCGTGGGCACGTCCTCGTCCGGCGCGACGTGGGTCGTCGTCCCGCCGGGGCGGCGTGCCATCCAGTCCGCGTGCTCGTGCAGCTCCCGCCCGACCAGGAAGGTGATGCCCGCCGGGACACCGCGCGGCCCGGTGAGCACGGTCGCCCGCACCTCACTCGTGTGGAACCGGGTCGTTCCGGCGTGGGTGACCACCTCCAGGTTCTGCCCCGCGACCACGTCCGCCACCGGGAACGACCGCCACGCCCCACCGCGGTCGAGCACGATCTGGCCGCCCTGCTGGAACACGGCGGTCCGCAGGTGCACGTCGGTCGTCGGCGCCACCACCTGGTGGTGCCAGCCGATGGACGCGAGCGCCCGCTGGAGGTCCCCGGCCGCCGCACCGGCGCCCGTCCGGCCGGCGAGCAGCACCAGCTGACCGCCCTCGTTGTGGGCGGCCATCCGACGGAAGGCGTCGATGCCGGACAACGCGCGCCCGAACGTCCTTCCGTCCACCCGCACCCGCGTGCCGTCGGTCAGCCGCAGCTCGAAGGAGTTCTCCGCACCACGCGCCGCGAGGTACATCGCGTCGGCGCGCCACGGCGACGCGATCTCCGCCGCGCCCCTGCTGCTCGGGAACCGGGACGAACCCTCCGGGTGCGCGAAGGTCCGCTGGTGCTCGCTGCCGGGTTCGGTGGCCCACAGCAACGACTTGGGCAGGTCCCGGCCGCCGAGGAACGACAGGCCGACCTGCTGCTCACCGTGCAGCATCGGGTGGGCCTCGACGTCACCCGGCTCGAACCGGCGCACCCCGCCGGCGGGGTCCACGCCGTTCAGGCGTCCGCGCCCGTGGGCGGCCGGGGCCAGCGTGAACTGCTCGCGACCGCCAGGCAGGAGGACCGACTGGCCACCACGAGCACCAGCAGGCTGACGTGCAGGGCGGGCGGTCCGCTGGGCAGCGGGCTGACCGATGTCCTGCGGTCCGTCGAGCGCGAAGTCGTGGAGCGTCCAGCCGTGCTCGGACCGGATGACCGGGGTTCCGCCGTCACCGGACACCCGCACCGGCCCCTTGGGCACGTAGTGCGGGCCGCGGGCGTCGAACTCGTTGGCCAGGGCGAGGTGGAACGACCGGCCCTGGCTCGGGGCGTCCACCGGCGCCGACGTGATCAGCACGATCGGCGCGGCGTTGTACCGGAAGTCCCTGACGGCGAACTGCCTGGTCTCGGCGACCAGCCGCGCGAACGCCGTGCCGTTGACGTGCACCGTCCGGCCGTCGGCGGTGTGCACGACGAACAGACCCTCGGCGTCCGAGTCGGCCACCACGAAGAACGTCCGCTCCGGCAGCTCAAGACCCTGGACCGCGCGGTGGTCCGCGCCGGCCGGCCAGCCGCCGCCGTCCCGCCGGAACGACACACCGACCGTGGCGTCTCCCCGCACCAGGGCTTCCGACCGCACGCCCGTCGGGTCGAAGGAGGTCCACCGGGGCTCGTCCGGCAGCTTGCCCAGCATCAGCGCCGGTGCCGGGCCGAAGTGCCGCCAAGTGCCGCCGTCGAGCAGGAAACTCTCCCACGCCCCGTCGCCGCGGAACGTGTGCACACCGGTCTTGGTCGTCGGTGCGACCACGGGCTGGCGGTAGCCGACCTCGGCCAGTGCCCGCTGGAAGTCGTGGGCGACGCCGCCCGTGCCCGGCAGCCGGGCGGTCGTGCACGACAGCAGCAGGAGCGCCTCCGGATCGTGTCCGGCCATCAGCTCCCGGAACGGGCGCAGGTCGTGCAGCACCTTCGCCAGCGCCGGACCACGCACTTCGACCTCACGCCCATCGACGAGATTGAGCGTGACGGAGGAGGGGGTGCCGTGCGCCACGACATAGGCAGACCGCTCCGGCCACGGCGCGACCAGCGAGCTGCCCCGGCCCGCGCGGACCTCCCGCTCCGGGCGCCGGTGCCCTTCCGGAAGCTGGAACGTGGTCCCCGCGTGCGGCGTCGCCATCTCCTTCGCGAAGAAGTGCCCTTCGCGGCCGACCATGAAGGACACCCCCGTCGGGGTACCGGCCGGACCGCGCAGCACGCCCACGCGCACATCGCTCGTGCGGAACCGGATCGAGTCCGAGTTCCACCCCGTGGTGGTGCGCCCGTGCACCTCCAGCCCTTCGACCACGTCCGGCGCCGGGAAGGTCCGCCACTCACCGCCGCGGTCCACGACGAGCTGGCCGCCGCGCTTGAACCACGCCGTGCGCAGGTGCACGTCCGCCGTCGGCGCCACCACCAGGTGGTCCCAGCCGGCGTCCGCCAGCGCCCGCTGGAAGTCCCCGGCCGCGTCACCTGCCGCCGACCGGCCGGCGAGGAGCACCAGCGATCCGCTGTCGTTGGACCGGGTCATCAGGTGGAAGGCGTCGAGCTGGGACATCACCCGCCCGAACGTCGACCCGTCCACGCGCACCGGGGAGCCGTCCTTGAGCCGCAGCTCGAACGAGTCCTCCCCGCCGCGCACCACGACGTACATCGCGTCCTTGCGCCACGGCGACACGGTCGGCTCAGCGCCCTTGCTGCTCGGGAACGCCTCGGGGTTCACGAACGTCCGCAGGTGCTGGGCGCGCGGCTCGCTGCCCCACCGCAGGGAGTCGTAGAACCCGCGGCCGCCGACGAACGTCAGGCCGACGAGCTTGGTGCCGCGGAGCAGCGGGGTCGCCCGGACCTCGCTCGCCTCGAACCGCCGCACCTCACCGGACGCGTCCGCACCGTGCAGCGGCCGGACGGCCGAGGGCACGTGTTCCGGCGCGGCGGAGGGCCGTGCCAGGTCGCGGTCGGCGCCCCGGCCGGGTTCGGTCCGGCTCGTCCACGGCGCGGGCGCGACACCCCTGCCGGAGCCAGGAGCCATCAGGTCGCCGTCGGACCGGCCGGCAGGAGGCACGACGCGTGCGGGGGCTTCTGGGGTCCGGTCGTGCATGGCCCAGCCGTTCTGCGTCAGCACGACCGGCGTGCCGTCGGGGGTGGCCTGCAGGCGTGCCACACCCCTGGGCTCGTAGACCGGCACGCGGACGCCGAACTCGCGGACCAGCGTGTCGCGGAAGCCCGCGCCCTGTGACGGCGCGTCCACCGGGGACGAGGTGATCAGAGCGATCCGCCTGCGCGGTCCCGTGCCGGCGTCACCGCGGAAGACCTCGGCGTTGCCGACCACCCGCGCGAAGATCCTGCCGTCGACGTGCACGGTCCTGCTGTCGTTGGTGTGCAAGACGATCAGGCCGTCCACATCGGACGACACGGCCACGTGGAAGGTGCCCGGCGGCATCATCGCGCCGCGCAGCGGACGGAGGCCCGGCTGCGCCGCGGGCTGGACACCGTGCTCCCAGAACGTCACGCCGACCGTGCGGCCCGCCAGCACCAGCGGCGCCGACCGCACGGCGGCCGGATCGAACGGGACCGGCCGCAGCTCGCCGGGCAGCCGACCCAGTGCCAGGGCGCGGCCGGACGAGAACTGCTCCCACCGGCCGTCGTTGCGCAGGTAGCTCTCCCACGTCAGCTCCGGCCGCATCGTGTGGACACCGCTGTTGGTGGTCGGTGCGACCACCGGCTGGCGGTGCCCGAACCCGGCCAGCGTCCGCTGGAAGTCGTCGGCGAAGGCGCCCGGTCCCCTCGTCGCCGCGGTCTGGCAGGAGAACAGGGTCAGTGTCTCCGCGCGACGCTCGGCCATCAGCCCGTGGAACGCCCGCAGGTCGTGCAGCACCGAAGCCAGGGACGCACCGCTCACCGAGATGCTGCGCCCGTCGACGAGGTTGATCGTCGCCGAGGTGGGGCCGCCGTGGAGCACGACGTAGGCAGAGCGCTCCGGCCACGGCGCCGGCGTGCCCGGCTCGCCCGTGCGCTCCTCGCGGGTCAGCCGGGTCCGCACCTCCTCGCCCGGCGCCAGCGTCATCGTCGTGCCGCGGTGGCGTTCCGACATCTGCGCCAGGTTGGTGAAGACGTCCTTGCCCACCAGGAACGTCATCCCGACCGGGCCGCCGTCACGCCCGTGGATCACGGTTACGCGCACGTCGCTCGTGCGGAACGGCGTCGGCATCCCGCCGCGCGTCTGCGCGGTCAGCGTCACGCCGGCGATCACGTCCGGCCTCGGGAACGGCCGCCAGGCGCCGCCGCGGTCCAGGACGAGCTGGCCACCGGTGCCGGGGAACTCGCCCGTCCGCAGGTGCACGTCCGTCGTCGGGGCCACCACCAGGTGGACCAGGCCCACGTCCGCCAGGGCCCGCTGGAAGTCCCGTGCCGCGCTGCCGAGCGCCGACCGGGCCGCGAGCAGCACCAGGGTGCCGCTCTTGTTGTCGAGGGTCATGTCCCGGAACGTGCCGAGGTCGGCGACCACCCGCCCGAACATCGTCCCGTCCACGCGCACCGGCACGCCGTCGCGCAGGTGCAGCTCGAACGCCTCCGACCCGCCGCGCACCGCGACGTACATGGCGTCCGCGTGCCACGGCGACGTGGTCGAGTGCGCGCCCTCGCTGCCGGGGAACCTCGACGGGCCGGCGCCGTCCGGGTGCACGTAGGTCCGCAGGTGGTGCCTTGCGGGCTGTTCGGCCCACGTCAGGGAGCTCACCCGGTCACCGCCGGTCAGGAAGGTGAGACCGACCGCCTGACCGGCGTGCCGCAGCTCCTCGACTCGCACGTCGCCGGGCATGAACCGGCGCAGCTGCCCGTCCGCGTCGAGACCGGCCGCGGCTCGCGGCGCCGGTCCGGACGACGTGCCGCGCGGTACCGCGCCCGTGCGCGGCTCGGAGTCCATCAGGTCGAGCCCGCCACGCTCCACAGTGGACGAACGGGCCAGGTCGCGGTCGCTCGCAAGCAGGTCCGCGATGTCGGCGGGACGGGTGACGCGGCTGGACGGGTCGGCAGCGGGTTCGTAGACCTTCCACCCGTTCTGGGTCCGCACGACCGGAGCACCGTCCTCCGCGGACAGCAGCCGGGCGGCGCCCTTCGGCGCGTAGACGGGTTCCTGGACGCCGAACTCCCGGAGCAGGACGTCGTGGAAACCACGGCCCTGACTCGCCTTCAGCGGAGCCGACGTGACCAGCACGACCGGCCTGGTGTCGCCCTCACCGCGGAAGACCTCGGTGTTGCCGACCACCCGCGCGAACGTCCTGCCGTCGACGTGCAACGTCCTGCCGTCGGCGGTGTGCACCACCAGCGAACCGTCCACAGCGGACTGCACGGACACCACGAACGTCCGCGGCGACATCCGCGCGCCGGACGCCCCGTCGTGGCCGGGCGTCGGAGCGGGCTCGGAGCCGTCCCGGAACGACACGCCGATCGTGCGGCCCTCCCGCACCAGCGGTGCCGACCGCACGGCGGCCGGGTCGAACGAGACCCAGCGGGCGTCCTCCGCCAGCCTGCCCAGCGCCTGGGACGGCCCCGACGAGAACTGCTCCCAGCGCCCGCGGCCCTTCAGGTAGCTCTCCCACGTCCCGCCGCGGTGCAGGTGCGTGCCGGTGCTGACGGTCGGGGCGACCACCGGCTGGCGGTACCCGAGCTGGGTCAGCGCCCGCTGGAAGTCACGGGCCACGCCACCCGGTTCCCTGGTCCCACCCGTCTCGCAGGACAACAGGGTCAGCGCCTCCGGGTCACGCCCGGCCATCAGCTGGTGGAACGGGCGCAGGTCCTGCAGCACCATCGCCAGCACGTCACCGCTCGCCTCGACGACGCGCCCGTCGGTGAGCGGGATCTCCACCACGTTCTTGTCGCCGTGGAGCACCACGTAAGCGGAGCGCTCCGGCCACGGCGCGGGCTTCGAGCTGTCCGTGCCGAGGCGCAGCTCCTGTTCCACTCGCGACCGGACGCTCTCGCCCTCCCGCACCGTCACCGTGGTGCCGCGGTGGGGGTAGGACAGCTGGTCCACGTAATGCTGCAGGTCGGCGCCGACGAGGAAGGTCATCGCGACCGGAGCGCCGTCGTGGTCGAGGAGCACGTTCGCGCGCACCTGGCTCGTGTCGAACCGCGTCGGCCTTCCGTCCAGCGTCGCGGGCAGGCTCATGCCGTCGACGACGGGCGTCTCCGGGAACGTCCGCCACGCGCCGCCGCGGTCCAGGACGAGCTGGCCGCCGCTGCGCGACCACGACCCGGTCTGCAGGTGCACGTCGGTCGTCGGCGCCACCACGAGGTGGTGCAGGCCTTCGTACGACAGCGCCCGCTGGAAGTCCGCCGCCGCGTCGCCGAGGCCCGTCCGGCCCGCGAGCAGCACCAGCGAGCCGCCTTCGTTGGCGTACGTCATCTCCTGGAACTTGTCCAGGCCACCGAGCAGCAGGCCGAAGTTCTCCCCGTCCACCCGCACCGGCGAGCCGTCGGTCAGCCGCAGCTCGAAGCCGTCGGCGCTGCCCTTGACCGCGACGTACAGGGAGTCCTCGCGCCACCTGCCCGCGACCGGCCGGGCGCCGTCGCTGCTCGGGAACGCCGACGGGCCGTCGCCCTCCGGGTGCACGAACGTGCGCAGGTGCTCACTGCGGGGCGCGCCTGCCCACGCCACCGAGGCGGCTTGGTCGGCGCCGGTCAGGAACGTCAGGCCGACGGGCTTGCCCCAGCGCGTCAGCTCCTTGAACTGCACGTCGCCGTAGTCGAACTCGCGCACCCGCCCGTCCGGGCCGACACCCTGCGGCACCGGGGCTTCCGACGGCGCCCGTTCCTCGGGAAAGACGTGGCCGGGGTCGTCTCCGAGCGCCCGTGCGGAGGACAGCGTCAGGTCGCGGTCCCGGCCGGACGTGGACGGGACCAGACCGGCCTCGTCCGCGAGCACGTCCGGGGTCCACTCCCACTGGTGCGGGAACGACTCCCAGTGGCCACCCCTGGACACGAAGCTCTCCCACGAGGTCCCGGGCACGTCGAGGCCGAAGCGGACCGGTCCCGTCGGCGCCACCACCGGCTGGCGGTACCCGAGCCTCTCCAGCGCCTGCTGGAAGTCGAACGCGGTGCCACCGGCGTGCCGGTCGGCACCGGCCCAGCAGGACAGCAGCGTCAGCGCTTGGTGCTCACGTGCGGCCATCAGGTCGCGGAACGGCCTCAGGTCGTGCAGCAACTCCGCCAGCACGGCCCCGCGCACCAGCAGCGAGTGGCCGTCGGTCAGCTCGATCCTCGCGATGTCGCGGTTGCTGTGCGCGGTGATGTACGCGGCCGGCTCCGGCCACGGCGCGGGCTGCGAGAAGTCCGCTCCGCGGTCGATCTCCCGCTCGAGCCGCTTGCCCGCCTCGCCGTCGGGCAGCAACGTCGTCCTGCCGCGATGCGGCTGCGCGAAGGTGTCCAGGTCCTGGCGCAGCTCCCGGCCGACCACGAAGGACACCGCCTGCGGCCTGCCGTCCGGGCCGTTGATCGAGGTGACTCGCACCTCGTCGGTGTTGAAGTAGGTGCGCTGTCCCCGCAACGTCCGCGCCATGAGCGCCCGGTTCTCGACCACCTCGGCGGTCGGGACCGTCCGCCAGGAACCACCCTGGTCCACGACGATCTGGCCGGCCCGCTTGAACCACGCCGTCCGCAGGTGCACGTCGGTGGTGGGCGCCACCACCAGGTGCGGCCAGCCCTGCGCCGCCAGCGCCTGCTGGAAGTCCGCGGCGGCACGGCCGGCGCCCGACCGGCCGGAGAGCAGGACCAGCGAGCCGCCGGCGTCGTTCTCCGCCATCCGCCGGAAGCCGGGCAGCTCGGACAGCACCCGGCCGAACGTCGCCCCGTCCACCGTCAGCCGCGCGCCGTCGGTCAGCCGCAGCTCGAACGAGTCCTCGCCACCGCGCACCGCGACGTACGTCGAGTCCTCGCGCCAGTTCGCGGGGACCATCGTCGCGCCCTTGCTGCTCGGGAACGACGACGAGCCCTCCCGCTGCACGAAGGTCCGCAGGTGCTCGATGCCGGGCTCCGCGCCCCACCGCAGCGAGGCGGACCGCTCGGCGCCGGTGAGGAAGGTGAACCCGATGGGCTCCTTCGCCTTGCCCCGCAACGGCTCGACCCGGACGTCACCGGGTTCGAACCGGCGCACGTCGCCGGAGGGTTCCGTTCCCTCCAGGCGCCCCAGCCCGGAGGTGCCGGGCAGCGACGTCAGCCCGTCGACCCGCGCCGCCGGAGCGGGCGGCCGGACGACCTGCGCGGGGACGTCGGCATCGCGGTGGTGGACGGTCCAGCCGTCCTGGAACCAGACGACGGGCCTGCTGTGGCCGTCGGCGTGCAGGCCGGCCTCACCCCTGAGCTCGTACACGGGGTTGTTGACGCCGAACTCGCCGCGCAGCGTCTGGTGGAAGTCCGCGCCGGGGGTCCGTCCGGACAGCGGCGTCGAGGCGACCAGCACGATCGGCGCCGACCGGTGGAGACCGCCCATGGCGCGGAAGGTCTCGCTGTTGCCCACCATCCTGGCGAACGCCGCGCCGTCGACGTGCACGGTCCGGCCGTCGGTGGTGTGCACGACCAGCCGTCCGTCCACATCGGACTCCGCCGAGACGTGGAAGGTGCCCTCCCGCAACCGCGCGGTCTGCCCCTGCGGCTGCCCGGCGTCTCCCGCGTTCTCCCGCCGGAACGACACGCCGACCGGGCGGTCGCCCTGCACGATCGGCCTCGACCGCACCTCGGCGGGGTCGACCGGCACCCAGCGGGCCTGGTCGTGCAGCTGACCCAGCACGGGGGCCCGGCCCGACGAGAACGCCTCCCACCGGCCGTCGAGCACGTGGGTGCTCCAGGCGTCCTTCTTCACCGAGTAGGTGCCGGCCGTGTTGGTCGGCGCCACCACGGGCCGGCGATGTCCGTGGGCCTCCAGCGCACGCTGGAAGTCGTGCGCCAGACCGCCGACGCCCCGCGTCTCACCGGTCGAGCACGCGAGCAGCGTCAGCGCCTCCGGGTCGCGCGCCGCCATCAGGTCCCCGAACGCCCGCAGGTCCCCGAGCAGGTCGGCGAACGCCGCACCGCGCAGCATGACCGTGCGCCCGTCGACCAGTTCCAGCTGGACCTTCTCCGGGAAGCCGTGGGTGATGACGTAGGCCGACCGCTCAGGCCACGGCGAGGGCTGCGAGATGTCCCGCCCCGCCCTCATCTCCTGCACGAACCGCGCGCCGTCCATGCCCTCCGGCACGAGCGACGTCCGATGCGTGGCCGGGAGAGCCAGCCGCTGCACGTGGTCGTGCAGCTCGTTGCCGATCAGGAACGAGACCGCCAGCGGCCTGCCGTCGTGACCGTTGAGCGTGGTGGCCCGCACGTCACCGGTGCGGATGGTGGTCGGCGCCCCGTAGGGCGACTCCGCGTCGAGCTGCCGGTTGGCGATCACGCCCGGCTCGGGGAACGCCCGCCAGGAGCCGCCGCGGTCCACGACGATCTGGCCGCCGCGCTTGAGCAGCGCGGTCCGCAGGTGCACGTCCGCCGTCGGCGCCACCACCAGCTGGTCCCACCCTGCGGACGCGAGTCCCTGCTGGAAGTCCCGTGCCGCGGCACCGGCGGCCGACCGACCGGCCAGCAGCACCAGCGTGCCGCCGTTGGGGTCCTCCGCCATCCTGCGGAACGGTGTCAGCTCGGCCATCACGCGCCCGAACGTCTCCCCGTCGACCCGCACCCGCGCGCCGTCGTTCAACCGCAGTTCGAAGGAGTCCGTGCCACCGCGCACCGCCACGTACGCCGCGTCCGTGCGCCACGGCCCGCGCACCTCGGCCGCGCCCTTGCTGCTCGGGAACGACGACGAACCCTCGGGGTGCACGAACGTCCGCAGATGCTCGCGCCCCGGCTCCGCACCCCACCGCAACGAAGCGGAACGCTCACTCCCGCTGAGGAACGTCAGACCGATCTGCTCCCCACCGCGCACCATCGGCCGAACCTGGACCTCGCCCGGCTCGAACCGGCGCACCCCGCCGGTCGCGTCCACACCGTGCAGTCCGTGTTCCGGTGCCCTCATCCGCGCGCCGGCGGGCGCCGCGGGTTCGGCGTCGTTGCGCGTCGGCATGCCACCGGCCGGTTCCTGGCGGGAGACGCGGTGCTCGATCCAGCCTTCGCGGGACCGCAGCGCCGGCGCTCCGGTCGCGTCCGGGACGACGTCGACCAGGCCGCGCGGCACGTGCACCGACTCGCGGAAACCGAAGTCGCGCATCAGCGTCTCGTGGAACCCGTTGACCGGTCCCGGCGTGTACAGCGGCTTCGACATCGCCAGCACGACAGGTGCCTGCTCCGCGCCGCGGAACGTCCCGGACTCGGCGACCACCCGCGCGAGCACCGGACCGTCGACGAGGACCGAGTCGCCCTTGGCGGTCTGCACCACGAACTCGTTCGTCCCGCCCCGCTCGACGAACACGGCGAACGCACGCTCCGGCACCGCGCCGTCCGCGACCCGGCCGCCGGTGGCGCCCCAGACCGAACCGCGCGCCGTCGCACCGTCTCCCCGGAACGACACCCCGACCGGCAGGCCGTCGCGCAGCACCGGCGTCGAACGCACTTCGGACGGTGTGAACGAGACCCACGCGGAGTCGTCCTGGAGCCGGCCCAGCGCGTGTGCCGGGCCCGACGAGAACTGCTGCCAGCGGCCGCCGTCGACGACGAAGGTGTCCCAGGTGGTCCTGCGCCACTCGTGCACCGCGACCGGCTTCGTGGGCGCCACCACCGGCTGCCGGTAGCCGAACTCGGCCAGCGCCCGCTGGAAGTCGTCCGCGACACCACCGGCGGCCCGCACCGCACCGGTCGAGCAGGACAGCAGGGTCAGCGCTTCCTGCTCGCGCGCCGACATCAGGTCCCGGAACGTGCCGAGGTCGTGCAGCACCTTGGCCAGCACGTCACCGGTCACCGTGACCGCACGGCCATCGGTCAGCTCCAGCAGCACGCGGCTGGGGAAACCGTGCAGCGTCACGTACGCCGACCGCGCGGGCCAAGGCGAGGGCTGCGACACGATCCTGCCGTCGGCCATGTCCGACCCGAACCTCGCGCCGCGGTCTCCCTCCGGCAGCAGCCAGGTGGCGCCACCGTCAGGGCGGCTGAAGTACCGCATGTCGTCGCGCAGCTCATCGCCGACCGTGAACGACACCGCCACCGGCCTGCCCTGCGGATCGGTCACTCCGGCGACCCGCACCTCACCGGTGCGGAACTGGGTCGGCTCCGCGTTCAGGGTGAAGCCGGGCAGAACCTGGTCGTGGACCACGTCCGGCAGCGGGAACGCCCGCCAGGCCCCGCCCTGGTCCACGACGATCTGGCCGCCGCGCTTCAACCAGGCCGTCCGCAGGTGCACGTCGCTCGTCGGCGCGACCACCAGCTGGTTCCAGCCCCCGTCCGCCAGCGCCCGCTGGAAGTTCCGCGCCGCCTCGCCCGCACCGGACCGGCCCGCGAGGAGCACCAGTGTGCCGCTCGCGTTGACGTCGGCCATCCTGCGGAACGGTGTCAGGTCGGCCATCACGCGCCCGAACGTCTCCCCGTCGACCCGCACCCGCGCGCCGTCGTTCAACCGCAGTTCGAAGGAGTCCGTGCCACCGCGCACCGCCACGTACGCCGCGTCCGTGCGCCACGGCCCGCGCACCTCGGCCGCGCCCTTGCTGCTCGGGAACGACGACGAACCCTCGGGGTGCACGAACGTCCGCAGATGCTCGCGCCCCGGCTCCGCACCCCACCGCAACGAAGCGGAACGCTCACTCCCGCTGAGGAACGTCAGACCGATCTGCTCCCCACCGCGCGACAGTGGCCGAACCCGGACCTCGCCGGGCTCGAACCGGCGCACGGCGCCGGTCGCGTCCACACCGTGCAGCCGCCCCAACCCCGACGACTCACCGCCGGACCGGGACATCCGCCCGGAACCCGTGTCCGGTCCGGTGGTGTGGCGGACGACGAGTTCGGGGACATCGGCGGTGCGGTCGTGCACGGTCCAGCCGTCCTGGCTCCACACGACCGGAGCGCCGTCGTCGCCGCGGCGCAGGCCGGCCGCGCCCCGGGGCTGGTGGACCGGGTTCTCGACACCGAACTCGCGGTTGAGGACCTGGTGGAAGTGCTTGCCCCAGCTCGGACCGTCGAGCGGGCTGGAGACCGCGAGTGCGATCGGCCCCACCCTGCGGAAGTCCCGCACGCCGCGGAACGTCTCGCTGTTGCCCACGACCCGCGCGAAAGCGGGACCGTCGAGGTGCACCGTCGCACCGTCGCGCGTGTGCAGGACGAGGCGGCCGTCCGCATCGGACTCCGCCGACACGTAGAACGTCCGCTTCGGCAACGGCATGGTCCGCGCTTCACCGGGAACGGGGCCGGCCTCGCCCGCGCCTTCCCGCCAGAACGACACACCGACCGGCCGGCCCTCGTGCATGATCGGCCGCGACCGCACCTCGGCGGGCTCGACCGGGATCCACCTGGCCTCGCCGTGCAGCTCGCCCAGCGTCCAGGCCGGCCCGGACGAGAACTGCTCCCACCGGCCGCCCTGGGTCACCACGGTGTCCCACGCGTCCTTGAGGGGCGCCCCGACCTGGACCACGGTCGTGGGCGCCACCACCGGCTGCCGGTACCCGAACTGGGCCAGTGCCTGCTGCAGGTCGTACGCGGTGCCGCCGCCGAACCGATCCGCACCGGTCGAACAGGACACCAGGGTCAGCGCTTCCTGCTCCCGCGCGGCCATCAGGTCCCGGAACACCCGCAGGTCGTGCAACACCTCACCCAGCACGTCGCCGCGCACGGTGACGGTGCGGCCGTCGGTCAGCTCAAGCCGCACGTTGTCCGGATTTCCGTGCAGAGTCACATAGGCCGACCGCTCCGGCCACGGCGCGGGCTGCGAACTGTCCGGCCTGCCGTGATCCGCCTTCCCGGGAGTGAGCGACGTCGTGCCCCGGTGCGGGAGCGACAGGTCCGTCAGGTCGTGGCGCAACTCCCTGCCGACCACGAACGACACGAACTGCGGCCGTCCGTCCGGACCGTTGATCGAGGTGACCCGCACCTCACTCGTGTGGAACCTGGTGGGCCAGCCCCGCTCCGGGGTGCGCGCCTCCAGTTCCAGGCCCTGGACCACGTCGGCCAGCGGGAACGCCCGCCAGGAGCCGCCGCGGTCCACGACGATCTGACCGCCACGTCCCAACCAGTCGGTCCGCAGGTGCACGTCCGTCGTCGGTGCCACCACCAGCTGGTGCCAGCCGTTCGCCGTCAGCGCCCGCTGGAAGTCCCCTGCCGCCGCACCGGCACCCGACCGACCGGCGAGCAGCACCACCGAGCCGCCCGCGTTGACCGCCGCCATCCGCTGGAACTTCGGCAGCTCGGACACCACTCGCCCGAACGTCTCCCCGTCGACCCGCACCCGCGAGCCGTCGGTCAGCCTCAGCTCGAAAGAGTCCTCACCGCCGCGCACCGCGACGTACATCGCGTCCTTGCGCCACCGCGCGGGCGCCTCCATCGCCCCCTTGCTGCTGGGGAACTCGGAGTCGCGCACCGACTGCACGAAGGTGCGCAGGTGCTCGCTCCTGGGCTCGGCACCCCACCTCAGCGACGCGGAACGCTCGCCGCCGCTGAGGAACGTCAGCCCGACCGGTTCGCGGAACAGACCGAGCGGATCGGTCTTGCGCCACATCCGCTGGACCCGAACCTCGCCGGAGTCGAACCGGCGCACCTCACCGGACGCGTCGACGCCCTGCAGCCGCCCCGGCTGCGACGAGGGCGCGGACGGCTCCCCGTGCTCCACCACGGACCGGGACATCCGCGTGGTCCCCGTGTCCGGTCCGCTGGTGGAGCGGGCCGCGCGTTCGGTCACGGGCCCGGCGTCCGGCACCTCGCCCGTGCGGAAGCGGGCCTCCGGCCGTCCCGCGGGCGTGGTCGCCGCCTCGTCCACCGCCGGGAACGCCCGCCACGTCCCGCCGTGGTGCACGACGATCTGACCGGCTCCCGCCTCGTCCGTCCGCAGGCGCACCTCGGTCGTCGGCGCCATCACCTGCTCACGCCGCCCGGCGGCCTGCAACGCCTGCTGGAAGTCCCGCGCCGCCTCGCCGGAACCGGACCAGTCCGTCAGCAGCACCACCGTGCCGCTCTCGTTGCGGTTCGCGACCTGCTGGAACTTGTCCAGCTGGGCCATCACCCGCCCGAAGGTCGAGCCGTCCACCCGCAGCGGCGAGCCGTCCTTGAGCGACAGCTCGAAGTAGTCCTTGTCTCCGCGCACGGCGACATACGTCGCGTCCTCGCGCCACGGCGCGGCCACCTGGCTGGGCTCGCTGCGGGTGCCCGACGGTGAAGGCAGCGGATGCACCGACGTCTGCAGGTGCGTGCTCCTGGGCTCGGCACCCCACGCGAGGGAGGTGTCGCGGCCGGGACCGGTGAGGAACGTCAACCCGACCGGCTCGCTGAACAGGCCGAGCGGGTTGGTCCGCCGCCACATCCGCTGGACCTGGACCTCGCCCGCCTCGAACCGGCGCACCTCACCGGACAGATCCACACCGCGCAACGTCGTGTCGGCGCCGCCGGGGATGACGCGGACGTTGAGGTTGTCGTTGTGGTTGTAGACGGTCCAGCCGTCCTGGGTCCACACGGTCGGCCTGCCGTCACCGCCATCGCCCAGTCCGGCCGTGCCCCTGGGCTCGTGGACGGGGTTCTCGACACCGAACTCGCGGCGGAGGGCGTCGTGGAACACGCGCCCCTGGGTCGGGCCGTCCAGCGGGGTCGACACCACCAGCGCGAGCGCGTCCCCACTCCGGAGGCGCCCCATGCCGCGGAAGGTTTCGCTCTCGGCCACCACCCGCGCGAACGTCCGGCCATCGATGTGCACGGCCTTGTCCTCGGCCGTGTACACCACGATCCGACCATCCACATCGGACTCAGCCGACACGTGGAACGTCCGCTCCGGGAACCGCTTCGCCTGCCCGTCAACGGGCACGGCCTCGACGGCGCCGTCCCGCCGGAACGACACGCCGATCGTGCGGTCGCCGTGCACGATCGGCGCCGACCGCACCTCACCCGGCTCGAACGGCACCCAGCGCGCCTCGTCGTCCAGCCTGCCCAGCACGACGGCCCCGCCCGACGAGAAGTGCTCCCACCGGCCGCCGTCGACCACCTGGGTCCCCCACACACCCTCGTGCAGCGTGTGCGTGATGAGGGTCTTCGTCGGCGCCACCACCGGCTGGCGATATCCGGCCTGAGCGATCGCCTGCTGGAACTCGCGCGCGAAACCATCGCTGCGCCGGTCCGCGGCGACCGAACAGGACAGCAGGGTCAATGCTTCCTGCTCACGCACGGCCATCAGGTCCCGGAACGCCCGCAGATCCAGCAGCAGCTCGGAGAACGCCTCACCCCGCACCCGGACCGTGCGCCCGTCGGTGAGCTCCACCGTCACGACCTCGGGACCACCGTGCATGTTCACGTACGCGGACCGCTCCGGCCACGGCGCGAGCTGCACGTCCACCCGCCCCGTGCGCACGGCACGATCGATCTCGGCGAAGCCGCTCACGCCCTCGGGCAGCAGTCCGGTCGTGCCCTCGTGCGGACGCGACAGCGACTTCAGCCCGAAGCGCTGTTCGTTGCCGATCTGGAAGGTGATCGCCTGCGGCTTGCCGTCCGGGCCGTTGATCGAGGTGATCCGCACCTCGCTCGTGCGGAACGTGGTCGGGCTCCCGCCCCGCGTCTCCGCCTCGATCAGCCGGTTCGAGACCACTTCGGCCTCGGGGAACGCCCGCCAGGAGCCACCGCGGTCCACGACGATCTGACCACCGCGGCCCGGCCAGTCCGTGCGCAGGTGCACGTCGGCCGTCGGCGCCACCACGAGCTGCTGCCAGCCCTGGTTCGCCAGTGCTCGCTGGAAGTCCGCAGCCGCGCCACCGACACCCGACCGGTCCGCGAGCAGCACCAGCGTGCCGCTCGTGTTGGGCTGCACCATGCGCTGGAACTTCTGCAGCTGGGCTGTCACCCGGCCGAACGTGGCGCCGTCCACGCCCAGCACCGAGCCGTCCTTCAGCCGAAGCTCGAAAGTGCCGTTCTCAGCGCGCACGGCGACGTACATCGCGTCCCTGCGCCACGGCACGCCCGTCTCGGTGGCACCCGCACGGTGGGGGAACGACGTCGACCCTTCCGGGTGCACGAACGTCCGCAGGTGCGAGTCCCTCGGCTCGGCACCCCACCGCAGCGAGTTGGTGCGGTCAGCGCCGCTGAGGAACGTCAGCCCGACCGGGTTGTTGTTCCACAGCCCCATCGGGTCGGTCCGCCGCCACATCCGCTGGACCCGGACCTCGCCCGCCTCGAACCGGCGCACCTCGCCGTTGAGATCGATGCCCATCGGCCGCCGGTCCACCCACGGCGGCGGCTGCGGCGCGGGAACCTGCTCGAACTCGTCCGGGTGCAGCTGCTCGGTCTCGGCCTCCGACGGCGTGGTCTCCCCGTCGTCGCCGGTGCGGTCCGGTGACGAAGGCGCGACGGTGTCCTCGGCGGCGGAGTCGCGCGGCACCCCGCCGTCGGCGGCGGAGGGGTCGGTGGTGGGGTGCTCGGCCCAGCCGTCCCCGGTCCGCTCGAACACCGTCTCCCGGAAGCCGAACTCGCCGGCGAGGGTGTCGCGGAAGGCCCGGACCTGGCCCGCGTCGGCGGGCAGCGTCGACGTCACCAGCGCGAGCGGAGTCCGCTCCGCCATCACGCCGCGGAACACCTCGGACTCGCCGACCACCCGCGCGAACACCGGACCGTCGACGAACACCCGATCACCGTTGGGCGTGCGCACCGCGTACAGACCGTCCGCGTCCGTCTCGACCTCGACCGCGAACGCCCGCTCCGGTACGGCTCCGTCCGCGATCCGGCCACCGGCGCCGTCGTCGTGGAACGACATGCCGACCGGCCGGTCTCCGCGCGTGATCGGCGCCGACCGCACCGCGCCCGGCTCGAACGGCACCCAGCGGGCCTCGTCGGCCAGCCTGCCCAGCGGGAAGGCGTCGCCCGAGGAGAACGTCTCCCACCGGCCGCCGTCGGCCAGGTAGGTCGCCCAGGTGTTCCGGTGGTACGTGTGGAGCGTGACCACGGTCGTCGGCGCCACCACCGGCTGGCGGTGCCCGAAGCCCACCAGTGCCTGCTGGAAGTCGTGCGCGACGCCACCGGGACCCCGCACGGCGCCGGTCTCGCAGGACAGCAGGACGATCGCGTCCGGATCACGCGCTGTCATCAGGTCCCGGAACGGCCGCAGGTCCTGCAGCACGCCGGCGAACACCTCGCCGCTCACCGTGATCGAGCGGCCGTCGGTCAGCTCCAGGCCCACGCTGTCGACATCGCCGTGCGGCACCACGTACGCCGACCGCTCGGGCCACGGCGCGGGCTGCGAGGCGTCCCGGCCCTCCCGCAGGTCGCGCCCGGCCTGGTGGCCGTGGTCGCCCTCCGGCAGCAGCAAGGTCGTGCCGCGGTGCGGCAGCGACATGGTCGCCGCGTCGTCGCGCATCTCCCGCCCGACCGCGAACGTCACCGCCTGCGGCCTGCCGTCCGGGCCGTTGAGCGCGGTCACCCGCACCTCGCTCGTGCGGAACTCCGTCGGCACTCCCGCGCTCGTGGCGGGCAGCGTCCGGTTCTCGACCACGTCCGCCAGCGGGAACGCCTGCCAGGAGCCACCGCGGTCCACGACGGTCTGACCACCGCGTCCCCACGCCGGGGTGCGCAGGTGCACGTCCGCCGTCGGCGCCACGACGAGGTGGTCCCAGCCGGAGTCCGCCAGCGCCTGCTGGAAGTCCCGCGCCGCGCCACCTCCGGCCGACCGGCCGGACAGCAGCACCAGCGAACCGCCCTCGTTGCGGTCGGTCAGCTGGCGGAACGGCGCCAGGTCGGCCATCACCCGCCCGAACGTCGAGCCGTCCACCGACACCCGCGTGCCGTCGTTCAACCGCAGCTCGAAGGAGTCCGCGCCGCCGCGCACCGCGACGTACATCGAGTCCGCCCGCCACGGTGCCGCGACCTCCTCGGCACCCCTGCGGCTCGGGAACCCCGACGAGTCCTCCGGGTGCAGGAACGTCCGCAGGTGCTCGCTCTGCGGTGCGGCCGCCCACCGCAGTGCGCCGGCCTCCTCGCGGCCGCCGAGGAACGTCAGACCGATCTGCTGACCGCGACGCTCCAGCGGGCGGACCTGGACCTCGCCGGGCTCGAAGCGGCGCACCTCACCGGCGGGATCGACGCCTTGTGGCCGCCGGTCCACCCACGGCACCCGGTCCGGCGAAGGCGTGCCACCGGAGGACGTCGTGTCCGAGAGGTCGTCGAAGGAAGGCACGCCGTGGACGGTCCAGCCGTCCTCGGTGCGCAGCACCTGCGTCCCGTCCTCGCCCGCGACGACGTCGGTCGTGCCGCGCGGCTCGTGCACCGTCTCGCGGAAGCCGAACTCGCTGACCAGGGCGTCGTGGAAGTCCCTGCCGCGTCCCAGCCCGGGAAGCGGCGTCGATGTCACCAGCGTGAGCGGAAGGTGCCCGGCGTCCATCGCGGCGCGGAAGACCTCGGACTCGCCGACCACCTTCGCGAACGCCGGACCGTCGACCAACGCCACGTCGCCGTCTGCGGTGTGCAGCACGTACCTGCCGTCGGGCGCCGACTCGACGTCCACGACGAACGACCGCGCCGGCACGGCGCCGTCCAGATCCGTGCCGCCCGCTCCGGCCCACGCCGAACCCGGCGCGGCGGCACCCTCGTCGCGGAACGACATGCCGACCACGCGACCGTCGCGCGGGACCGGCTCGGAGCGCACCTCGGCCGGCCTGAACGAGTCCCACGACGTGCCGTCGCGCACGACGAACTCACCCAGCGGGTGGGCGGGCCCGGACGAGAAGTGCTCCCAGGTTCCGCCGTCGGTGACCCTGGTCTCCCAGCCCCAGCGGGCGTTGCCGCTGATGACCGACGGGCGGGTGGGGGCGATCACCGGTTGCTGGTGGCCGAACTGCACCAGGGTGCGCTGGAAGTCGAAGGCGGCGCCGCCCGGCGCCGGCACGTTGCCGGTCCAGCAGGACATCAGCAGGATGCCCCTGGGTTCGCGCTCGGCCATCAGCTCGCGGAACGGGCGCAGGTCGTTCACCAGGCGGGCGTAGGTGTCACCGGTGACCCTGACGTCGCGGCCGTCGGTGAGCGTCACGTCGAACGTGCCGGGCTCGCCGTGCGCGAGGAGGTAGGCGGAGTGTTCCGGCCAGGGCGCCTGGTCGTAGCGGCCGACCGGCTCCCCGTGGACGTCGCGGCCGTCGTTGCGCGGGTTGTAGCCCTCGCCGTAGTAGAACGTCCTGCCCAGGTAGGGGTGCTGCTCCATCCCCCTGGCCACCGTCAGCTCGTTGCCGGTGATGAAGGCCAGGCCCATCGTGGCGCCGTCCGTCCGGACGATCGGGCGCGTCCGCACCTCGGCGCTGCGGAAGGTGACCGGCGCGTCGTCGTCGAGAATCCCCGACAGCGTCACGTTCTCCATCACGTTCGGCAACGGGAACGAACGCCACGCGCCACCCCGGTCCAGCACGAGTTCACCGCCGCGGCCGAACCGCGCGGTGCGCAGGTGCACGTCCGCCGTCGGCGCCACCACCAGGTGGTCCAGCGCGGCGCCGGCCAGCCCGCGTTCCAGGTCCCGCGCGGCACCACCCGGCAGGTCCACCGCGCCGGCCCGGCCCGACAGCAGCACCAGTGAACCGGTCGCGTTCGCCTGCGCCATGCGCCGGAACGAGTCGAGGCCGGTCAGCACGTCCGCGAACGTCGCGCCGTCCACCCGCACCTGGGTGCCGTCCGTCAGCCGCAGCTCGAACGAGGTCTCGCTGCCGCGCACCGCGACGTACGTCGAGTCCGGGTGCCACGGCGAGTCGAACCGCTCCGCGCCTCGGCGGCTCGGGAAGGCCGAGGAGGTGTCCGGGTGCAGGTAGCTGCGCAGGTGCGAGGCCGCGGGCTTCTCGCCCCACTCCAGCGAACGAGTGGCCTCAGCGCCGGACAGGAACGTCAGGCCGATCTGCTGACCGCGCCGGGAGATCGGCTGAACGCTCACCTCACCCGGTTCGAACCGGCGAATCTCACCGTGCGGGTCCGTCCCGGCGAGGCGCTCGTCGACCCAGGTCATCCGGTCGAGCTCGGCCACCGTGCCGCGAGCCGGCGCCGCCTCCCGGTCCGCGGCGGGCAGGACGGACTCGTCACCCTCGTCGATCGTCTCCAGCCGCGACGGCGACCGGCTCGGCCGGGACTCGCCTTCGCCGCCGTCCCTCTCGGCACCCTGCGGGTCCGATTCCACCCGTTCGTGCGGGAGGCCGGTGTCCGTCCGCGTCCCTTCGAGCAGGCCCTCCGCGTCGCCCGCCGGGTCCCGCACGGTCTCGACATCGCTCGCCACGCCACCGCGCCCCGGCTGCTGACCGGTGGCCGGCCCAGCCGAAGTGCCGGGAACGGACTCGGTCTCGGTGCGCCCGACCGGCATCTCGTACACCGGCTCGCGGAAGCCGAACTCCCGCTCCAGCGTGTCCTGGAAAGCCCGGCGCTGGCTCGGCACCTCCGCCGCCGTCGACGGCACCAGCGCGAGCGGCACCTGCTCCCCGTCGCCCATCGCCGTGCGGAACGGCTCGGACTCCGCGACCACCCGCGCGAACGTCGGCCCGTCGACCGACAGCGCGGTGCCGTCGGTGGTGTGCACGGTGAGCCAACCGTCCGAAGAGGACTCGACGTCCACGACGAACGCCCGCCCCGCCGGCTCGGACGTTCCCTCCGGCCGGAACGACACACCGGCCACGCGGCCGTCGTTGCGCACCACGGGCACGGACCGCACGTCGGCCGGTGCGAACGACGTCCACTCGCCGTCGGCGTGGCGCACGCCGAGCTGTCGTGCGTCGCCCGAGGCGAACCGCTCCCAGGTGCCCGAGTCGGCGATCCACGGCTCCCAGGTGCCGTCGCCGTGCCGCCAGGTGCCCACCTCGCGGGTCGGCGCGACCACGGGCTGGCGGTGGCCGAACTGGTCGAGCGCGCGCTGCAGGTCGTGCGCCACGCCTCCCGATCTGGGGAGCACGCCGGTGTCGCAGGAGATCAGCGTGAGGGCCTCGGTGTTCGCCGTGCCGTCGCGGAACGCCTTCAGGTCGTGCAGCACCCGGCCGAAGGTCTCGCCGTCGACCTGGACGGTGCGGCCGTCGACGAGGTCGAGGTGCACGGCGTCGCCCTCGCCGTGCGCGAAGACGTAGGAGGAGTTCTCCGGCCACGGCGCGGTTTCGGAGCGACCCCGGCCATCCGCCTCGGCGGCGTCGAGACCTTGCTCCGTCGGGTAGCCGGCGTCGTAGCGGCGCGTGGTGCCGGTCGGCTCGGACGTCACGGCGCCCACGTCGTCGCGCAGGTCGCGGCCCACGGTGAAGGCGACGCCGACCGGGGCGCCGTCCGCGCGGTGGAGTCCGGTGGCCCGCACGTCGCCGGTGCGGAAGGTGGTCGGCACCCGGCCGTCACCGATCGTCGCGGGCAGCACGAGGTTGTCGATGACGTCCGGCGTCGGGAACGCACGCCACCGGCCGCCGCGGTCCAGCACGACCTCGCCGCCGCGGCCGAACAGCGGGCTGCGCAGGTGCACGTCCGTCGTCGGCGCGACCACCAGGTGGTCCAGCGCGGCGGCCCGCAGCCCGCGCTCGAAGTCCCGCGCCGCGCCACCCGGCGCGTCGAGGGAGCCGCTGCGACTGGACAGCAGGACCAGCGACGCGGCTTCGTTGTGCTCCGACATCCGGCGGAACGAGTCCAGTCCGGACAGCACCTCCGCGAACGTCGTGCCGTCCACCCGCAGCGGTGTGCCGTCGCCCAGCCGCAGCTCGAAGTGGTGCTCTCCACCGCCCACCGCGACGTACGTCGAGTCGGCCCGCCACGGCGAGACGATCCGTTCCGCACCGCGAAGGCCGGGGAAGCCCGAGGACGTCTCCGGATGCACGTAGCCGCGGAGGTGCGACTCGGCCGACGCCTGCGCCCACTTCAGGGAGCGCGTGCCGTCCTTGCCCGACAGGAAGGTCAGGCCGATCTCCTGACCGTTCCGCGTCGTCAACGGCCGGACCTGCACCTCGCCCGGTTCGAAGTGGCGGATCTCCCCGGTCGGGTCCACACCGAACGGCCGCCGGTCCGTCCACGTCATGCGGTCGAGCTCGGCCACCGTGCCGCGAACGGGCGCCGCCTCCCGGTCCGCGGCGGGCAGGACGGACTCGTCGCCCTCGTCGATCGTGTCGAGCCCGGACGACGTTCCGTCGGCGGCTTCGTCCGACCGACCGGGACTGGTCTCGTCAGGTCCGTACAGGAAGTCCTCGATCGTCCTGTGCCGCGTGACCGGCTCGTCGCCGCCCCGGTGCTCCGGCGCGGCGTCGGCCCGCTCGCCGGACGACGGTGCCTCGTCGATCGGCTCGTTGAGGAAGTCGAGCAGCGACTTGCTGCGCCGAGTGCGCTCCGACGACGGTGCCTCGACCGGATCGGCCAGACCGAGCTGTTCGAGACCGGCGCGGTCGGTCTCGACGACGATGGGGCTGTCCGGCACGGTGTGCACCGGTTCCGTCCAGGCCTGCGGCGCCTTCGAGCTGCGGAAGGTGGGCGTGATCGTCCACTCTGGAGTGAGCCGGACCAGGTAGCGCTCGTCGCCGCTGCCCGTCGGCGCGGCGCCCTCCTCTGCCTCGGTCTCCTTCGTGGTCTTGACGGTCTGGTCGGCCGACGACTGGTAGTCGACCAGCTTCATGAAGTTCTCGATCACGTTGATGCCGGGCCGCTGCTGGGTGTTGTCGACGTGCACCGCACTGGCACTGGCCGACGGCATCAGGCCGGTCTGGACGCTGGTGGCCGTGCTGACCTTGGTGGTGTCGGTGTCCGACATCTTGGTGGTCAGCTCGGTCCGCACCGGGCCGATCAGCTCCCGTTTCACCACGTCGGCCGTGATGTCGACCTGTCGCACCGCATCCGACGTGATCTTGACGGTGTACGGCCGCCCGGCGAGCAGGTCACGCATGTGCGCCCGCAGCGGCAGGGACCCGGTCGCCGCCTGCAACTGGTGGATCGCGCGCGGGTGCAACATCGGTCGGTCGCCGTCGCCGCGCGCGAGCACCTCCAGCGCCTCGTACAGCGCGGGCGAGTCGAACGGCCGGACGTGCATCGGCGTCTCGGACTTCAGCCCGGCGGGCAGCTCCTGAGCCTGCTGCCACTCCTTCAGCGACCCTGTGGCCTCCCGCTGCGCCGGCGTCTGATGCCCGCCGGCGGGAACCGTCTCGTCCTTCGGCACGACCGAACGCACCGCGGAGGGCAGCGTGAAGTCGGTGGACCACGGCTTCTCGTACCAGGTGCTGCCGGGGAAGAAGCGGCGGAACTTGGTGGCCCGCGAGTAGTTGTAGACGTCCATCGTGACGTGCAGGTCGTGCAGGAACTCGACGACGTCCGAGGACCTCTTGGCGGTCACTGTCTCGCCGTGCTCGTGCGTCACGGTGCGAGTGGTCGTGGTGTCCCCGAAGCCACCGATGCTGGCGCCGAAGCCGCCGGCGGGGAGGCCCTTCTTGCCCATCGAGGTCAGCGCGCCGATGCCCCAGTCCCCACCCCAGGACGAGCCGGTGGACGAGCTGGACGACCGGGATGCGGCCGTCTCGCCTTCGACGGTCTCGCCGGGGGCGTGCCGGTGGAACTCGCCGGGGCCCAGATCCGCGCGCAGCACCACGAGCTGCTCGACGCGGCCGAAGACGTTGATGGCGGGCAGGAAGACCGGCAGGCCGCCGTTCAGCATGCTGCGCAGAGCCGGGCCGAACTCCGCTCCGGTCAGGGTCGGCCCGAGCACGTCGTTGACGAGCCGGTCGTTGAGGGTGCCGAAGTCGCCCGCGCCGCGGTTCACGAGGTCGGACCGAGGTGAGGTCAGCACCTCCTGGGCGAGCTCGACCACCGAGGCGGGCGCGCTTCTGGCGCCCTGCTCGACCGACCACTCGTCGAACCTGCTGGAGATCTGGAAGAGCAGCTCCTTGCCCGCTTCCAGGCGGTGCAGCTCCACCCGGCCGCTGCCACGGCCCACGTTGGAGGGCGCGGCGACGTTGTCAGGCGTCGTGACGTCGGGGTCGGCGTCGTCCTGCCGCGAGCCCTGTTCGTCACGTGCTCCTGTCTCGTCCGAGCCGTTGTCGTGGTCCGAGCCGTTGTCCGAGCGGTTGTCCGAGTCCCGTCCCGGGCTGGAGTCGGTTTCACCCTCGTTCGTGCGCCGGTAGGCCTTCGCCTCCTCGGGGAGCAGGTGTTCGAGGTCCGCGTCCCGCAGCAGGCCGATCTGGTGGATCTCGCTGGCGGGAATCCACGCCGTGGCGGCGTCCGGTACGTGCACGCGCTTCGCCGCCGAAGTGCTGCGGCCGTCGTGCTGGCCGCCGAGGAAGTCGTGCCAGCGCTGCCGTTTGCTGGTGTGCAGGTCGTACGTCGCGTCGAACGCGACGAGGTAGGCGCGCTCGGTCCGCGTGTGGACCACGGACTCCTTGACTCCGGTGCCCTCGGTCGAGCCCTGCTTGCTCATGTAGTTCACTCCGCCGCCGGCCATCCCGACCGCACTGGTGAACTTGTGGCCGAGGGGAGGCACGTCGACCGCGCCGGCACCGACTTCGACACCCTTGGCTTTCTGCTTGTCCGACGTCTGGGCGTGTTCCACCACCTCGGCGGTGGAGAACTTGTGCGTGGTGTCGACGGAGACGATGCGGGGGTTCCTCAGGTCTGCGGACAGGTCGACCCGCACGACGCGTTCCCGGTCGCCCAGAAGACCGGGCCGGTTGTAGGTGCGCAGTTCGACGCTGTCCTTGAACACCGCGGTCCGGTCGAACCGGCCGGCCCGCGCCGGAAGCTCGGCGAAGGCCTCGAGCGCCTCCCTGGCCGCGGTGCGCTCGTCCGGCTTGTTCAGGTCGGCGCCGGCCAGGTTGTTCGGCTTGTGCTGGTCGATGTTGGCCGGCCGGTTGCCGAACAGCACCCGCCTGCCCCAGCCCGCCAGCTTGTTGCCCGGCTCCTCGTCGACCATGCGCGCCACCGTGGGCACGAGGTCGGGCACGGGCTTGAGCGAGTCGAGCTGGAACACCGGCGGCAGGTAGGCGGCGCGGTGCGTGCCCATCCTCGACGCCGCCCGCCAGCCGGCGGTGTTGTCGATGTTCTCCCAGCGCGGCGTCACCTCCTCGTCGAGATCCTCGACGACGCTGTCGCGGCGGCTCCTCGTCGTGTCGGGCACGGGTGCCGGGCGCTCGGGGACGAGAACGTCGGCCTCTCCGCGGAACGTGTGCACCTTCTCGCCGTTGCCCGCCCAGCGGTCACCGAGCGAGACCTCGACCTCGATCGGGTAGCTGGTGCGGTGCAGCGGCCGCTCGCCGTCGAACCTGTGCTCGACACCGACCTCGTGTGTGAGGCTCTCGACGTTCTTGGTGCTGTACTTGCCGTAGATGTAGGCGTTGCCGGACTTGAAGTTCTTCACCCGGCCGTCGAAGACGTAGCCCGAGGCGCCGTAGGTCGTGTCCCACGACTTGGTCAGGTCGACGCTTTCCTTGCGCGACACCGAGGTGATCGTCTTCGCCACCTCACCGGGCACCACGCCGGCGTACCGACCTTCGACCGTGACGGGCCGGGTCTTGACGAACACGTCGGGCGCGTCGCCTGCCCACGAACTGACGGGCAACCGTACCGGCTCGCCCCGTCCGATCTCCCTGGCGTGGTCGTGCACGAACTGCCGCAGGCGCTGCTCGAACGGCCCCAGGTCCTTCGACCGCACGAAACCCTCGACCCACAACCGGTGCAGGGTGGGGCCGACGATGCCCGCGACCGTCTCCTCCGGCAGGGCGTGGATCACGTCCAGCTGGTGCAGCGCGCGGTCCAGGTCCACCGTCTCGGGCACGGCGTGCCGGGACGTTTCCGGTTCGGTGGCGTGCGGGACCGGGTCCTCGGCGGCCCCCTCCGGCTTGCTCCACACGGTCCCGTCCGCGTCGACCTTGAAGCGGCGTGCGTCCGCACCCGAGCCGACCTGGACGAGGTAGGAGAACCGCACCTGCTGGGTCTCGACGGGTCCCGTGTAGGTGCTGGTGACCTCCTGCCGTCCCTTGGCGGTGGTCTTGCTCGCCGTCGTCGTGGTCGCGTACTTGTACATGAGCGGACCGGCGGCACCGCCCAGCGCACCCGTGATGTCACCGGCCTGGATGAAGAGACCGCCGCCCCAGCGCAGACTCACCGACTGCCCGGACGTCGCCTCGTAGCTGGAGTCCCGCGTCCGCACGATCTTGCCGTCGACCATCTCCTTGGGACGGACGGCCTGCGTGTCCACGACCGCGATCGACACCTCGACCCGCTCGCGCCTGCCGGGCAGCTTGAACGTCTCGCGCACCGGCTCACCGGTGAGCAGCTCGGTGCCGCGGTCCGGCAGGGTGGCGAGCCAGTCGCGGAACCGGCGCGCACCGGGGTGCCCGATCGGGAAGTTCTCCGCCTTCGGTCCGGCGAGTGCCCGCTCGACCTCGTTGTAGATCTTGTGCAGACCGTTGATCTCGACCTGGGCGATGTCGCGCGGTCGCAGGTCCGGTCTGATCGGCTGTGGTGGCGGCTCGACCACCTCCCGCCGTGGCCACACCAGCGGCACGTCCACCGACACCGCGTCGGTCTTCGTCTGGCTCTTCTGCCACGGCCACTTCCGCGGCTCGCGCACCGTGAGCTTGAAGGTGACGTCGTGCACGGACCGCTCGGCACGCAAGCCCGTCTCGGTCACCTCCGTCTTCAGGCCGCGCGAGAGCTTCGCCGCCATCGACGAAGACGGCTGGTTGAACAGACCCGCGAGCCTGAGCGTGATGTTGACGAACGGCGTCGGCACCCGGAAGTTGCGGGCGTCAGCCGAGATCGGCGACCGCTCACTGGTCACCGACTGCTCCGACGGCGTACGCGTGCGCTTGTTCGCGAAGTCGGTCGCCTTCGGCTGGACGTCACGCCCGGAACTGACGCCGACGACCTCGATCTTGACCTGAGGCGCCTGCCGCGTCTTCACCCCGAGATCCACGACCACGCCACCGTCCGCGGCGCGGTGGAAGTGGGCCTTGATGTTCTCGTCGGAGAAGTGCGTCTCGACCGCCTCGCGCAGCAACCGGTCGGTGCGGGTGTCCTTCAGCCCGAGCTGGTCGATGATCGCCTTGCGCACCGCCGTGCCGTCGATGTCGCCGTCGACGACGGGCCGTTCCGAACGCGCCCGCTGGACGAGGTCGGCCGGATCCGGCGTGCCGGCGGGGTCGTCCTCGCGTGCCGGGGTGATCTCGAGCTCGTGCCTGGTCGAAGGCTCGTCCGTGCGCGTGGCCGCCTCGTCCGTGCGGCCACTGCCCGGCACAGGCGAGGCTTCGCCGTCCGCATCGGCCCGCTGATGGTGGGTGGCGGGGTCCGGGGTGCGGTCGGACGACGGTGCGCCGTTGCCGTCGGACGTCGTGGCGACCCGATCCTGCTGCTGCTGCTGCGCACCGGGCCGGTCGGCGCTCGGCTCGGACGAGCGCGTGTCCGGCTGCCGGCCGTCGCGCACCCGCTGATCCGTGGCGTTGCCGGGTCGCCCGCCGTCCGACTGGCCCGTCGACTGGCCGGGACGTGTCTGCGTCTCCGGCCGGGCACCGGTGGTGGGGGTGTCCGAGCGGACGCCACCGGTCTGCGTCTCCGGCCGCCCACCCGCCGTGGGGCCGTCCGAACGGACACCACCAGTCTGCGTCTCCGGCCGCCCACCCGTGGTGGGCACTTCCTGCCGACCACCAGGCACGTGCTGATCCAGCCGGTTGCCCGCCGGCACATCCGGACGAGCAACGCTCGCGCGCTGATCAGGCCGAGCGCCGACGTCCTGCCCGTCCAGCCTGCCACCGGGCACCGGACCGGCGATCGGCGTGCCATCGCCCGTGCCGACGTCCAACTTGCCGCCGGTAACCGGACCAACGGTCGGCGCGACGTCGTCGGTGCGCTGCTCTTTTGCCGCGACCGGCTGCTCGGCCATGCGGTCCGGCACCTGCGGAGTGCTCCGCTCGCCCGCATCGGGCGTGCGCGGCTGCTCGTCCCGCACCGAACGGTCCGCCGCCGGGTCCACACCCTCCCGCGAACTGGGCGACTGGCGGTCACCCCCGTCCGACGGAACCGGCGGGTCGTCCGAGCCGCGCGGAGCAGGACCGTCGGTCGAGGTCGACGTGACAGGCCCCGTCTCCTGACCGGGCCGCGAGGCATCCGGAACAGGCGACGCCACGCCGTCGGCCGACCTGCCGCCGGTCGAACCCTCGACCGACCCGGTGGAACCGGTCCCCGACCGGTCGCCTGCCCCGGAACCGCTCGGCGTAACCGAACCCGTGGTCGGCGTGGTGCTCGGAGTCGTGCCCGTCGCCGGAGTCGTGCTCGTGGCTGGCGTCGTGCCCGTCGCCGGAGTCGTGCTCGTAGCCGGGGTGGTGCCCGTAGCCGGAGTCGTACCCGTCGCCGGAGTCGTACCCGTGGCCGGAGTCGTGCCCGTCGCTGGCGTCGTGCCCGTCGCTGGCGTCGTGCCCGTCGCTGGCGTCGTGCCCGTCGCTGGCGTCGTGCCCGTCGCTGGCGTCGTGCTCGTAGTCGGAGTCGTACCCGTGGCCGGAGTCGTGCCCGCAGCCGGAGTCGTGCCCGCAGCCGGAGTCGTGCTCGCAGTCGGAGTCGTGCCCGTCGCTGGCGTCGTGCTCGTAGTCGGAGTCGTACCCGCAGCCGGAGTCGTACCCGCAGCCGGAGTCGTGCTCGCAGTCGGAGTCGTGCCCGTCGCTGGCGTCGTGCCCGTGGCCGGGGTGGTGCCCGTGGACGGAGTCGTACCCGTGGCTGGCGTCGTGCTCGTAGTCGGAGTCGTACCCGTCGCTGGCGTCGTGCTCGTAGTCGGAGTCGTACCCGTGGCCGGAGTCGTGCCCGTCGCCGGAGTCGTACCCGTCGCCGGAGCCGTACCCGCAGCCGGAGCCGTACCCGCAGCCGGAGCCGTACCCGCAGCCGGAGCCGTACCCGCAGCCGGAGCCGTACCCGCAGCCGGAGTCGTACCCGTCACCGGAGCCGTACCCGTCACCGGAGCCGTACCCGTCGCCGGAGTCGTGCCCGTCGCCGGAGTCGTACCCGTCGCCGGAGTCGTACCCGTCACCGGAGCCGTACCCGTCGCCGGGGTGGTGCTCGTCGTGACCGGGCGGCCGCTTGCGTCGACGGGAGTGGGGGCGCTGGAGCCGCTCGTCGACATGTTGGAGCCGCGGGCCGTGCTCGGGGTGCTGCTGGAGGGATCACGCGCGGCGTTGGTGCTGCCGCCTGGGGTGGCCGGGCTGCTCTGGGTCGGGACCGGGGTCGAGGTGGCGGGGGACGTGTCGGTGCTCGGCGCGTCGAAGGTGGTGCCGACTCGGGTGCCGTTGTCGATGGCCGGCGACGAGGACGTGTTGCCGAGGTCGACGTTGGGCAGGGTGAAGTTGGGGACGGTGACGGGCTTGACGACTGCGGGGTCGACGCTGGGGACCTTGGCGTGCTTGCTGCCGCCGCCTGGCTCCAGGGAGCCGAAGATGCCGTCCGTCGCGCTGCCGGAGCTGTGGGTGGCCTTGTTGGTGAGCGGGTTGCTCAGTGCCGCGAGCGGGATCTGGACGATGCTGTTGGCCAGCGGGGTGAGGCTCCGGATGCTGCGGGGCAGCATCCGGCCGATGTCGCGGCCGAGTTTGCCGAAGAGACCGACGGCGCCTTCGCCCAGGCCGCCGAGGGCGCCACCGATCGCGCCACCGATCGCGCTGCCCTTCAGCGAGTTCAGGTCCCAGCCGTCGCGTTTGCCCGCGATGATCTGGCCGGCCTGGATGCCCCCGTCGAGGCCCACCATCAGCGCGGTGCCGAACGCCGCTCCCGTCAGCGTCCTGATGACGAGGGTCTTGGCGATGTTCATCAGGCCGTACTGCATCAGCCTGGTGATGAGCATGCGCAGCGCGAAACCAATGCCCACGCGGGCGGCCGCGATCACTCCCGGGACGAAGAGCGAACCGAACAGCGAAGCCAGGAGAGAAGCGATCGTCGCGGCCAGAACTCCCAGCATCGAGACGATCATGATCTTGGTCTTCTGGATGTCCGCGGCCGCGTTCTTGAGCATCTTGGCGTAGGCCCGGGCCTGGTCCTCCAGCTGACCAGCGCCCTCGCGGAACGTCCCGGAGAGCATCTTCTGGATCTCGTCGCTCGTGGCGCCCTCCATCACGGTGGAGAAGTCGCCCGAGATGGTCAGCAACTGGTTGCTGAGCGAGTCGAGCTCGCCGGCCAGCACCTCCCACTGCCACGAGAGCTCCCTGAGGTCACCCTCGCTGCCCTCCGGCCAGGGCATGCCAACCGTGAACTTCAGCAGGCGCTGAAGCGCGGGAGGCAGATGGGTGGTCACGGGAGCTCTTCCTCAGGTGGCTCGCGACGGAGTTCGTCAGGTGCGGGCGGCGTTGTTCTCGTCGGTCTGGACGAGCTTGTCGACCGCCTTCGAGACGGCGTCCCCCGTGAGGCCGAGGTTGTTGGCGAGCGTGGTGACGTACTCGAGCGTCTTGTTGGAGTTGTCCACGTAGGACTTGGCGAACGCCTCGCCGAACTCGTCGTGGCCCCAGCAGCCGTCGTAGCGGGCGGCCGCGTCCTTCATGGTCGCGGCCGCCTGTCCGAAGCTCAGGCCGAGCTCCTGGAGCCGCGCGATCACCGCGCGGGTGCCCTCGATGTCGATGGAGGTGCGGTTAGCCATTGCGCTTCTCTTCCTTCTCGCCCGCGGCCGGGCGGCCGAGGATGCCGTCGCTGTACTCGTCACCGAGGAACGGCGAGACGACCTTCTCGAAGACCTCCTCCACGCTGAGGTTTCCGCTCGCGAGGTCGGTGAAGGTGACGCCCGGCAGGACCTCGTCCCCCATGGAGTCGGCCAGCTTCTGCATGCACAGGGCCTTGCCGGCCTTGATCGTCTGCACCAGCAGGTGGCTGAACTCGGCCGGCGCCATCGTGCGGTACTTGGTGCCCACGAAGTTGAAGCCGGTGATCTCGCCGCGGCCGTCGAAGTCGATCGTGAACGAGCGGTCCTTGGAACGGACCGTCGTCGTGTTCTCGTTCATCTGGCGGGTCAGCTCGGAGATCTTCTGCTGCTCGCGCTCCACCGACGCCATCGCGGCGTCGGTGGCTTCTTCCAGGGTCCGGTACTGGGAGAACCAGTCGGTCATCGCGCCTCATCCTCTCCGTCGCCGGCCTGGGCGGCGTGCGCCGCGGCCTCCCGCTCGATCTCCTCCAGGAGCGACGAGAGCTCACGTCGCAGCTCGACCCAGCCTTCGATGGCGGCCTCGTTGCGCTGCTGGAGGTCCAGGTACTCGCCGAGCCACTCAGTCATCGGTGTCCAGTTCGTCATCGCACGTCGCCCTTCCCGTTCTCCGAGTGACCGATGACGCCTGTCGGCGCACAGCCACCGCCGCCTGTTCCGTGGCCCGGCCGCGCGGCCGCGCCCTGGGTGTTGCCGGCGGACCACGTGCCGGGATCGGCCCGCAGCCACGTGCTGTCCACACGCGACACGGGTGCACCGGCCATCGAGCCCGCGCCGACGGCCGCAGGTGGCGGAACCGCGCCCGTCGAGGCTGCCGCTGCGGTGGAGCTCGTTCCCGCGTGCACGTCGCCCAGCGGGGCGGCGGACCCACCGACTGACGTGGACATCGCGGGGAACTCACCGGGGAGCGGTGGCCTGGACGCCAAATTAGGGTGTGTGGGAGGTGCGGCGGCGGGTGCCGGGGCCGCTGCGGCCGTTATGACGGGGGAAACCCCCGCGGACTGAAGCGCCGCCGGAGCAGCGGACGCCGCCGCGGGCACCGCGACAGACCCCTGGGGGACGGCGGGGACGGTCGCGGACGTGCCCGCGGCAGCGGGGACCGTCGCGGGCACGGACGCGGCGGCGACGACGGTCACCGGCTGTCCGGAAACCGTCACCGGATGTGCGGCAGCAGCCGCCGTCACGGGTTCCGCGGAGACCGTCGCCGGAGCTGCGGCAGCCGCGGTGACGAGCGGCGACGCCTGGAGGTTCACCGGCAGCGCGCCTTCGCGGCGCTGGACGGACTTCTTGGTGCCGTCCCCCGCAGCGGGCGCGACGAGCGGTGCGGCGGCCTCCGCCGGCAGTGCCATCGCGGCGAACCCGCCGAACTGCGCGACCTGATCAGCCTTGACCGGCGCGGGCTGCGACGCGGCGAAGTGGGACAGCCTGCCGAACGGCTCCGCGGCGGCCGAGCGCGGCACACCACCGTCCACAGGAGACACCGGTGCCGACACGGCCACAGCCGAACTCCGGCTCACACCGGCGCTCTTGCCACGAACAGTGCTCACCGGCGCCATCACGTGCCGAGCGGCCGCCCCTTCCGCAGGCGTGGCCGGAACCTGGATCGGCACCCCGGTCGCGCCGCGCTCGGGAAGGTCCGAAAGAGGCTGTCCGAACTGGACGTACGAACTGGACAGATCGGTGAGGATCTGCCGGGCGTGTTCGTCCCGTGCGAGCAACGCGCTCTCGTCCGGCGCGGTGCCGTTGTGGTTCTCGAGTCCTCGCAGACGTTGCTGACTGTTCGCGACGGCGTCGCCCAGGTGCCGCAGCGCCGCCGGGTAGCTCGGCTCGCGCAGGCTGGCGGTTAGCGCGTCGACGTGCCGGAGCATCCGGTCCACCCACTCGAACTGCCGCGGATCGCCGTTGTGCCACACCGACTCGAGCTCCGCCCGGTACCGGCGCAGCAGGTCGCCGAACAGTTCCAGCCGCTCCGCCGCCTGCTCGAACGCGGCGGCCTTGCGGTAGAAGGTGTGCGGGTCCGCTGCCGCCACCCGTGCGCGCACCTGGTCGAAGTTCAGGTTCCTGATCTCGCCCGTGATCGCGAGGTCGGGGTTCCGCGTCGCCATTGCTCAGCTCCGTCCGAGGGTCGATGGACCTGCGGTGTTCTCGTCGTCTTCTTCCCAGTCCTTGCCGTCGCTGGTGAGCCAGACCGTGCGTTCCCGGTCCTTCTTCTCCTGCCCGGCACCCATCCCAGCGCCCGCGCCACCCATCGGCGGCGGCATTCCCCCGCCCATGTCGAGACCGGCGGGACCGCGCGAGATGGTCGTGGGCACGCCGACCACACCGCTGCGGGTGGGCACCTGGTAGCCCTTCTGCTGCGCGGCGGCGGTGATCTCCGCTGCCGTTCCCGCGACCTTGCCGTCGGCACCGAACCGCGGCGTACCGCCACCGACACCGGTGCCGGTGCCGGTGCCGAACCCGCCGCCACTGGCGGCATCTCCGGACAGGAAGCTCGCCAGCGGCGACTTTCCGTCCGTCGAGAACCCGCCGCCCAGACCGGAGTCGCTGCCGATCTGACGGATCCGCTCGATCGCGTCGCTGGCGCTCTGGTTGGCCGCCTGCCTCGCCCGTTCCGCGGCGTCGGTGTCGAACCCACCGGTGCCGGTTCCGCCGGACTGCGAACCCGGATGCCCGACACCGGTGCCTCCGCCAGTGCCTCCACCGAGCCCACTGCCACCGAGGCTCACACCGGAGCCGCCACCGGAGCCACCGCCCCCATTGGCCAGACCGTCGATCGCGGAGACCGCCTCACGCGCAGCGCCCGCAGCCGCAGCCGCCTGCCTCGCCCGCTCCGCGGCCGCAGGATCAGTGCCACCACCGGCACCGCCCGTACCACCGCCCGTGCCGCCACCAGCGCCGCCCGTACCACCACCGGAGCCGCCGCCCGTGCCACCGCCGAGACCACCGCCACCAGCACCGCCACCAGCACCAGAGGCAATACCGTCGATCGCGGACATCGCCTCACGCGCGGCACCCGCAGCCGCAGCCGCCTGCCGCGCCCGCTCCCCAGCCGCAGGATCAGTACCACCACCGGCACCGCCACCAGCACCGCCCGTACCACCGCCCGTGCCGCCCGTACCGCCACCAGCACCGCCCGCACCGCCACCGGAGCCGCCGCCACCAGCACCAGAGGCAATACCGTCGATCGCGGACGCCGCCTCATTCGCCGCAGCCGCAGCCGCCTGCCTCGCCCGCTCCGCAGCCGCGCTGCCAGTTCCGCTACCTGCGCCGCCCGTGCCACCACCGGCACCACCGCCAGCACCACCGCCGGTAGGCCCGTCCGACATCAGGCTCGTCCCCGCACCGCCACCGGCACCGCCACCGGCACCGCCACCAGAGGCAATACCGTCGATCGCGGACGCGGCCTCATTCGCCGCAGCCGCAGCCGCCTGCCTCGCCCGCTCCGCAGCCGCGCTGCCACTACCACCGCCGGTGGGCCCGTTCGACGAAGTCGTCGGCCCCGGCGTGCCACCACCAGCACCACCACCGCCGCTTCCGCCGGCCGAGGGGTTCTGCAACTGGTTGATGGCGTCGTTGGCCATCCGGCTGGCATCCGCCAAAGCCTGCTGACGCGACGGGTCGGTGCCTCCTCCGCCACCGGGCGGGTTGGAGAGCGCGTTGATCGCCTCGTTGGCCGCCCTCTTGGCGTCGTCCAACGCGCGCTGTCGCGCGGGATCGGTCGACGACGGCGTCTTGCCGCCGCCCGTACCGCTGCCACCGGCTCCGGTGCCACCTCCTCCGCCACCAGCGCCAGTGCCGCCGAGGGAGTCGTTGATCGCTCGACGTGCTTCCTCCAGCGCCTCGCGACGCGCCTGCGCCTCCGGCGAGTTGCCCGTCGTCTGGTTGGTCAGCGCCTGGATGGCGTCGTTCGCGGCCTTCCTGGCGTCGTCCATGGCCTTCTGCCTGGCCGGATCCGTCCCGCGCTCACGGGAGTTCGTACCGGAACCCGTGCCACCACCGGCACCCGTGGCGCCGGCTGTGCCCACGCCACCAGCACCCGTGCCACCACCGGCACCCGCGCCGGAACCACTTCCGGCGCCACCACCGGTCCCACCGTTCTGCAGCTGGCTGATCGCGTCGTTGGCGATCTGGTTCGCCCGCGTCAACGCCTCCTGGCGCGTCGGATCACCGGTGCCGGACTTGTGTTCGAGCTCGTTGATCGCATCGGTGGCGGCCCGCCTCGCGTCCTCCATCGCCTGCCGCTGCACCGGATCCGTGACGGGCGATCCCGTGCCGGTGGTGCCGCTGCCGTCTCCGACGCCGAGACCGTTGTCCAGCGCCTCCTGGGCTCGCCGCAACGCCTCGCGGCGAGCCTGCGCCTCCGGCGAGTCGCCCTTCGTCTCGTCGATCAGTTTCTGGATGGCGTCGTGAGCGGCCTTCTTGGCGTCCTCCATGGCTTTCTTCGTGACCGGATCGGTCCCGCGCTCACTGGAGTTCGTACCGGAACCCGTGCCGCCACCGCCGCCCGTGGCGCCACCTGTGCCCTGGCCATCGCCCTGGCCGCCGCCTTGGCCATCGCCCGTTCCCGAACCTCCCGATGGAGGACCGAAGAACGGCGGCATGCCCTTTCCGATGTCGATGACGCCGTCGCCATCGACGTCGACGCCGCCGCCGGTACCCGTCCCACCGGATCCGGCACCGGGCGAGACGATGTTGCTCTGGAAGTCGGTGAGACTGTTGCCGGTGCTCTGGTAGCTCGACGACAGGTCGAGCAGCGCCCTGCGCAGCTCGGGCAACAGGTTGTTCTGCTCGTCCCGCTGGATCACCGCGCGGAGATACGTGCCGGCGTCGAACTCCTGCTCCAGCGTCGCCATCGCGTCGGCCAGCTTGGCGACCTGCTTGCCGTACTCCTTTACCCGGTTGGCGAACTCGGCCTCGATCTCGGCCACCTTCGCCTGGAAGAAGACGAGGGCTTTCGAAGCGCCGCGCAGCGCGTTCGAGTAAAGCTCGATGGCTTCCTGGACGAGCTGGCTCCGCTTCATGACCACGTCGTCGGCGAAGCTCTGGAACTGGTCGCCGGTGAACCCCGTGAACGCCTCACCCATCTGGGTCGTCTCGTCCCAGAAGGACCGGCGGAACTGGAGCAGCCGGTCGTTCGCCACGTTGAACCCGACCGCCAGGGCGTCGAACAAGGCGGGTGCGCCCGGGCTGAGCGCATCTCCTGCCATCGCCTTGAACTGGGCGAGCGACTGGATGCTGTCGGCGTCGAGGCCACCGCCGGCCTCCGCCGGGTCCGTGCCTTCAGGACTTGTCACGCCGAACCGCCCTCACCAAGTCGAGTTCCCGCACTACGACCGTCCACAAAACGAGCGACCGTCAGCACCGGAGGCGCTGACGGTCAACCACCACCAGGTGCTAGAGCCTGTCGGCGTTGCACTTGTCGGTGTTCTCGAGGTTCGAGCAGGCGTTCTTCAGGCTCGCCTCGATCCCGTGCATGACGCTCCTCAGCTCTTCCGCGTGCAGCGACAGCTTCTTCTTGCGGTCTCCCAGCAGCTTCTCCAGCCACGTCGCCGTGGAGAAGTTGCCCGCGTGCGCGGGCAGCGAGAGAAGCGTCTGGAAAGGGCCGAGATCGTCCATCAGCACGCCCATGCGAGCGGCGATCGCCCGCACGGCTTCCGGGTCGATGGTCGTCTTGGTGCCACCGTCGTGGGCCATGTCGTTCACCTTTCGTCAAAGCGGGGCTGGTGGTGCCGGCCGGGGAGGGGGCCGGCACCACCGGCGCACCTCAGAAGTTGAACGTGGTCGACGTCGAGCGGTCGCTGTCGTACATGTTGTTCGAGTTCTTGTTCAGGTTGACCGAGATCTGGTTGAGCACCTCGTTGCTCTCGGTCAGCTTCTTGGCGATCCGGTCGGCGCACGTGTTGTACTGCCTCGCGGTTTCACCGTCGAACGACTCCATCAGGTTCTGCACCTGCTGGGTCAGCGACTTGACGTTCGCCTCGATGTTCGCGTTGGCGGTCTGCATCTGGCGCACGCCGTCGGCCAGCGCCTGGTAGTCGTAAACGATCGCTCCGGTCACGGTTCACTCCTGAAGAATTTGGTACGAGCTGAAAGAAGAACGGGCCTGCAGGGAGGTCAGAACGAGCCGGCCTCGTCCGTGGACTGCAGCGTGTTGGCGGCGCGGCTGAGAGTGGTGGCCATCTCCCTGAGGGTCGAGACGATCTCCTTGGTCTTGGAGTCCCACTCCTGGTGGACCGTGATCAGCTTCTGGATCATGGCGCCCGAGTTGATCGAGGTCAGCGTGTTGATGTTGCTGGCGAGCCGCTGCTGCTCGGAGGTGATGCGCTCGGCTTCCTGCGTGTGCTTGTTCGCGATCTCGATGACCTGCTGGGGAGTAAGCCTGGTCTTGCTCATCGTGTATCTCCTTGATCGTCCCTGCTGGAGAATGGCCACCCATTCGCAAGGGCGCCTGAACTGAATTAGATGCCCGCCGCACATCCGACATGTTCGGAATCCGTCCCCCCGGGCATCGACGGGGGAAGATCCCTCATGAGCCCGTTTTGACGAGCTCGGTCACCTGGCTCAGGACCGCGTGCTGAGGGTCGAGCGCGGGTCCGACGGGCAGCAGCGCCAGCAACGCCGACGGCACGGCGACGGGATGCGCTCCACCCAGGTTCAGCGACGCGGGGACCGATTCATCGGAAAGCGGATAGCGCACCCCGAGATCGGTCACGAGGAAGCCGGTGCCCGGCAACGCGCCGGGAGCGGGCATCGTGCGCACGAGTGCCCCGGTGCCCGCCGGGATCACGACACGGTCCGCAGTGGACCCCACGACGTGCTTTCCGGACGGCGGCACCGCCCCCTTGTCCGCCGTGATCGGTACCAGTACGAGCCGGGGCGCTCGGCCCTCGTCCGCGGCGAGGTCGAACCTGGCGCACGCCGACATGCCCATGCCGAGGTCCGCGAGTGCGGGAGGCTGCGGCGGAAGGTCGTCCTGCGCCGGGGAGAGCAGCTTCAGGCCGGACAGCGCGTCCGGTCCCGTGATGATCGGCACCACCCGCGTGTTCGGGTAGGCGTTGCGGATGTCGGGCGAGGCGAGCAGCATCGCCGCGATCGTCCGGCTGATCGGCATCAACCCGTCGGCTCGCAGGACGTAGTACTCCTCCGACGAGATCGCCGGATTGCGCACCTGGAACACCTGTCCGATCAGGCTCGGACGGCCTCCCACGGCCTGTCCCGGCGTGCCGACGCGGTCGATCACCGGCGCCTTCAGGTCCACACCGGACGGAATGACGTTCAGCCACGCGGGTGAGACCGGCAGCACCCGCTCCTGGCTGTAACCCAGCGCCTCCAGCGTCGGCGCGTCCACGATGCGATGCCGCACCCCCCGCCACACCAGGTGCACCACGCCGTCCGGTGTGGACACGAGGAACGCGTGGTCGTCGGGCACGGGCCGGCCGGGTTCCTGGTCGAGCCGCAGCGTCACGGTCGGCGCGCTCACGACGGCCTGCCTGTCCGGTGGCCGCGCGCAGACCGTCCACTGCGCCTGGTTGACCCGGTCCGCGGTGGGGATCCCGTCCGGCGCACCGGGAATCCCGATCGGCGCACCGACCGCGACCCCGGTCAGCGAGTTCTGGCTGACGGAGACCTTCGCCCCGGACTGCCCGGCGGCCAGCATCGCCGACGCCATGTTCAGCACCGGTCGCAGCTCGCCGCCGAGGTACACGTACCGCGCGCCGGTCTCCTTGGCCAGCACGATCGTCCCGTCCGTGCGCCAGGAGTTGTTGCCGCTCGGCGAGAACAGCCCGACGATGCCGAAGATCGCCATGATCACGCACGCGAGGAGCACCCCGAAGACGGTGCCGTTGTTGAACCGCCGGTTCGGGTGCTCCAGCACGTCGGGCTTGCCCTGCGCGAGCCCCGCGACCAACCGGCCGACCACGAAGAAGTAAGCCTGGACCTGATCTCTGCGTGACTGCATCAGCCGCTCAGCCCCCGGATCCGGGCGTACACGTCCAGCACCGCCAGCAGCAGCGGGATGACGGCGATCGCCGTCGCGTACTCGAGGATGTCGACCGCGCGGCCCCAGTACGGGCGCAGCCGCTTGCCGGGCAGGTAGTCGCTCAGCACCCCCAGCCCGATTCCGACGGCCACGAGCGGCGCGAGTACCGCCACCGCGCGGATGAACGGTTCCTCCGGCATCCCGAGGCGCACCGCGAGTGCCACGGCGGTCAGCCCGGCCGGCACGAGCAGCGACCAGCGGGGCACCACACCGGTGAGGTGACGGGACCGCAGCAGCAACAGCAACGCGCACACCGCCGCCGTGATCATCCCCCACATGTGCCCGGGACGGACGAGCACGAGCAGCAACACGGTCTGGGTGAGCCCGTAACCGAGGTAGAAGGCCTTGAGGTAGCCGAAGACGACGGTGCTGCGTTCCACCACGACCTGGTGCGGCACCGGGTCGATGTCCTCCTTCACCTCCGGCGCGTCGGTCGGCAGCATCGGCAGCTTCAGGCCGCCGAGCCGGAACGCGCCACCGGGGGCGAAGAGGACCGCGATGAAGTTCACGACGATGCCGATACCGGCCGACTGGGCCGCGGTGAAGTCGCTCGACACCCAGATCACCACCGGCACCAGCAGGGTGAGCAGCGCGGTCAGCGCGGTGGTGAAGATCAGGACCGCGTCGGCGACGGCCACCAGGGCCAGCACGACCGCGACGACCCCGGTGGCGACCGCGGTCACGAGCCGCACCGGGACGCCTCCCAGCGGGGCGATCTGGACCGCGGCGAGCCACCCTCCGGTGACCGCCCAGACCACGCCGACGCAGGCCAGCGCGGTCCCGTCGACGACCTTGCCCTTGGCGCGGGCCAGCGCTCCGGCGACCGCGATCAGCACGACCCCGGTGACCAGCGGAACCAGCCACAGCGTCTGCGGCTTCGCGCCGGCCGGCAGCGCCAGCAGCCCGCCGAGCAACGCGACCACCGCGCCGACCCGCAGCATCCACCTGGTGCGCTGCGGCGTCCACTGACCGGCGTCGGCGCGCACCCGTTCGGCCACGCCGTCCACGAGGTCGTCGTAGTCCAGCGGTGGGAGCGCGTCCTCACGCGGTCTCAAGTAGACGGTCTCACCGTCGAGCAGGTTCAGCTCGGCCGCGGACTTGTCCTCGTCCAACGGGGACTCACCCAGCCGTTGCGCGACCCAGCCCTCGTGGTCGACGCTCTGCTCGACCCACTCCTTCCCGAACTGGGCCAGCACGGACGGCAGCAAGTCGACCAGTTGCACGTCACCCGGCAGGGCGACATCCACCGCGTGATCGCCGAGAACGAACCGTAGCCGGGTCGGTACATTTGTGCGAGACTGCGTGCGTTCTTCCATATCGAGCCCCGGATTCTTCCTGGCGAACGACAACTCTCGAGCAGCGAAACCCTGGCGCGGAACCTAGTTCCCACACCTCCCGGTCAGCCGGGACGAGGCCCGCGTCACGCCACGTCGAGGGAAACCCTTCACCAAGGAGAGTCACGGTGGGCACCGAGGCATTCACCAGAAAGGCGCGTCGGCCGGGCCCGACCGCGCCCAGTGACGAGATCGAGCTGCAACCACCGCCGGCTGTGCCGGAGAACACAGGTGGGGCGATCAGCTCGGTGCTGCTCTACGCGCCGATGGCGCTGAGCTCGCTGGCCATGGTCCTGATGTTCGTCCGGCCCGGCTCCGGCCCGCTGGCCTGGGTCGGCGCGGGACTCATGCTCGTCGCGGCGATCGGCATGCTGCTGGCGCAGCTGCTGCGGTCCGGAGTGGAGCACAAGCAGAAGCTGCACGGCGACCGGCGCGACTACGTGCGCTACCTCGGCCAGGTGCGGGAGAAGATGCGCGGGGCGCTCACCCAGCAGCGCAAGGCGGCCCTGTGGATCCACCCGCACCCCGGTTCGCTGTGGTCGACGGCGATGGGCTACCGCCTGTGGGAACGCAGGCCCGCGCACGACGACTTCGGTGAGGTCCGGATCGGACTGGGCAAGCAGCGCAGCACGACGAAGCTGCTGCCACCGGAGACCAAGCCGCTGGAGGACCTCGAACCGCTGTCCGCGCACGCGTTGCGCCGGTTCATCCGCGCTTACTCCACTTTGGACAACGCGCCGATCGCCGTGTACCTGCGCGGGTTCGCGCGCCTGCAGTTCCAGGGCGGCCCGGAGCACGTGCGCGGACTGGTGCGCGCCATGCTCGGCCAGCTCGCCACCGCACACGGCCCTGGTGACGCCCTGATCGCGTTGTGCGTGAGCGACGAGGCACGAGAGCATTGGGACTGGGTGAAGTGGTTGCCGCACAACCAGGACCCCGCCTCACGCGACGCCAGCGGCACGCGCCGCATGGTCACCGACAGCATCAGCGAGCTCGAACAGCTCCTCGGCGGCGTCGAGTTCACCGGCAGGCCCTCGTTCGAGCCGGACAGCCCGATCACGGCGAGCGAGCCGTTCGTGGTGATCGTCCTCGACGGCATCTCCCTGTCCGCCGACCACCGCATCGCCGAGGAGGGCTACCGCAACGTCGTCGTGCTCGACGTCGGCGGCACGCTCTCCTGGCAGGCGCGACCGCACACCCTGCACGTCGACGTGACCGGCAGCAGCCTCGGCACCGTCTCGTTCGACCGGCTGGGCAAGCCGTCGACCAGCCCGCTGTGCCGGCCCGACGCGCTGAGCCCGCAGGCGACCGCCGCGCTGGCGAGGCTGATCGCCCGCCACCGCATCGGCGAGGTGCAGGACAACGAGGAACCGCTGGCCAGCGACTACGAGCTGCCCACCCTGCTCGGGCTGGGCGACCTGCGGTCGTTCGACCCGGTGCCGTACCGGCAGGCCCGCGCGAGCGCGCGCAAGCGGCTGCGCGTGCCGATCGGCATGACGTCGAACGGAACGCCGATCGAACTGGACATCAAGGAGGCGGCCGAGGACGGCATGGGACCGCACGGCCTGCTCATCGGCGCCACCGGTTCCGGCAAGAGCGAGCTGCTGCGCACCCTGGTGCTGGCCATGGCGGCCACGCACTCGTCGGAGGAGCTGAACCTGGTCCTGGTCGACTTCAAGGGCGGCGCGGCGTTCCTCGGTTTCGACGAGCTGCCGCACACCTCGGCGGTCATCACGAACCTCGCGGACGAGCTGGAACTGGTCGACCGCATGCAGGACGCGCTGACCGGCGAGCTGAACCGGCGCCAGGAGCTCCTGCGCGCGGCGGGCAACTACGCCTCACGCCGCGACTACGAGGCCGCCCGCGCGCAGGGCGTGCCGCTGGAACCGTTGCCCGCCTTGTTCATCGTGGTCGACGAGTTCAGCGAGATGCTGGCCAGCAAGCCCGAGTTCGTCGACGTGTTCGCGATGATCGGCCGGCTGGGCCGCAGCCTCGGCGTGCACCTGCTGCTCGCGAGCCAGCGGCTGGACGAGGGCCGGATCCACAAGATCGAGAGCCACCTGTCGTACCGGATCAGCCTCCGGACGTTCTCGGCCATGGAGAGCCGCAGCGTCCTCGGCGTCCCGGACGCCTACGAGCTGCCCAACAACCCGGGCAACGGTTATCTGCGCCCGGACACGACGTCGTTGATCAGGTTCAAGGGCGCGTACTGCTCCGGCCCGTACCGGCCGCCGGTCAGCAAGCGGCTGCGGCGGTCCGAGGTCGAGCAGCAGCTCGTGGCGTTCGGCACCGAGTACGTCGCACCGAAGGCGAAACCGTCCGACGTGGACGTCGAACCCGACAGCGCCGAGCAGAACACCAAGACGATGCTGGAGGTGCTGATCTCGCGACTGCGCGGCATCGGGCCGGTGGCGCACCAGGTGTGGCTGCCGCCGCTCAAGCAGGCACCCACGCTCGACCAGCTGCTGCCACCGCTCGTCGACCACCCGGAGCTCGGCCCGCGTCCGGTCGGCGAGTACGACGCCTCGACGCTGTCGGTCCCGGTCGGTCTGGTCGACCTGCCGGCCCAGCAGAAGCGCGAGCTGCTCACCGCGCAGCTCGCGGGCGCCAAGGGCAACATCGGCATCGCCGGTGGACCGCAAAGCGGCAAGAGCACGCTGCTGCGCACGCTCATCAGCGCACTCGCCCTGTCCCACACCGCGGAGGAGATCCAGTTCTACTGCCTGGACTTCGGCGGCACGCTCAGCCCGCTCGCCCGGCTGCCGCACGTCGGCAGCATCGCGGGCCGGCTCGACCGCGACCGCGTGACGCGGACCGTCATGGAGATGTACAACCTGCTGTCCCAGCGCGAGCAGCTGTTCGCGCAGAACAACATCGACTCGATGACGAGCTACCGCCGCGCCCGCACACGGGGGCAGTTCGTCGACGTCGACCCCTACGGCGACGTGTTCCTGGTCATCGACGGCTGGTTCACGATCCGGCAGGACTACGAGGAGCTGGAACCCCGCTTCACCGAGCTCGCCGCGCGCGGTCTCGGCTTCGGCATCCACCTGGTCGTGGCCACGAGCCGGTGGTCGGACATGCGGCCCTGGCTGCGTGACGTGCTGGGCACCCGGTTCGAGCTGCGGCTGGGCGACCCGCTCGAGTCCGAGATCAACAGCAGGCTCGCGGCCACCGTGCCGGCCATCCCCGGCCGCGGCCTCACGACCGGCAAGATGCACTTCCTCACCGCCCTGCCCCGCATCGACGGCACCAGCCGCACCGACGACATCGCCGAGGCCACCGCGGAGATCGCGGAGGCCCTCGACCTGCCGACGGCACCGCGGGCGCCGAAGGTGCGGCTGCTGCCCAACCAGCTGACGGTCGCGGAGCTCCCGCCGCCCACCGCGGAGGCACCGCAGCTCGACCTGACGATGGCGCTGGGCATCGAGGACGGCGCGCTCGGGCCGCAGTGGCACGACTTCGACGTCAACCCCCACCTGATGATCTTCGGTGACGCCGAGACGGGCAAGACGAACCTGTTGCGGCACATCGCGGGTTCCGTGGCGCAGCACTACAGCCCGGCCGACGGCAGGGTGATGTTCGTGGACTTCCGCCGCGAGCTGCACGACGCCGTCCCGCAGGACAACCAGGTCAACTACACCGTCAGCACGGAAGGGCTGCAGTCCTCGATCAAGCAGGTCGCCGAGCTGCTGCAGAGCCGGGTGCCGGGACCGGAGATCCCGGCGACCAGGCTCCGTCAGCGCGACTGGTGGACCGGTGGCCGGTTGTTCATCCTGGTCGACGACTTCGAGTTGATGGAGTCCGGTGGCTTCAACGACCCGATGGAGCCGCTGATGCCGTTGTTGCAGCAGGGTGCGGACATCGGCCTGCACCTGATCGTCGCCAGGAGCACGACGAACGCGAGCCGCACGATGATGAACCCGCTGATGCGGCGGATGTGGGAACTGGGCACGGCCGTGGTGATGTTCTCCTGCCCGCGGGAGGAGGGCACGTTCATCGGCAACGTCAAGCCGAAGACGCTGATCCAGGGCCGGGCCCAGTACGTCAACCGGCGCCGGGTGGTGAACCTCGTGCAGACGCCGATCGTCGAGTAGCAGGGGTGTGCTGGAGGCCTGGGTGGTCCAGGCCTCCAGTTCGTCACACCGTGACGCGGCGCCGAGTCCGCACGACGCCGACGGCCACCACGACCGCCGCGACGAGCAGGCTCAGCAGGAGCTGCGAACGCGCGTCCGGGTCGAACAGCATGCCCGCCAGCAAACCCACCATGCCGACGATCGCCGCCCACGTCAGGTAGGGGTAGCCCCACATGCGCAGCGTGAGGCGCTCAGGTGACTCCTGGTCCAGGCGCCGCCGCATCTTCAGCTGGGACACCGCGATGGTCAGCCAGACGAACACCGCCACGGCGCCGGAGGAGTTCACCAGGAACAGGAACACGGTGTCCGGCGAGAGGTAGTTCAGCGCCACCGTGATGAACCCGACGACGGTCGACGCCAGCACCGCGACCGTCGGCACGCCCCGCCGGGAGACCCGGCCGAACACCGCGGGGGCCTCGCCGCGGCGGGCGAGCGAGAACACCATGCGGGACGCCGTGAACAGGCCGGAGTTCAGGCACGACAGCACCGACGTGAGCACCACGACGTCCATGACGACCGCGGCCGCGGGCAGTCCCAGCGTGTCCAGCACCGCGACGTACGGGCTCTTGGCCACGTTGGCGTCGTTCCACGGCAGCAGCGTGACGACGACGGCGATCGACCCGATGTAGAAGACCAGGATGCGCCACACCACGGACCGCACCGCGGTGCGCACGGCCTGCACGGGGTTCTCCGACTCCCCCGCCGCGACCGTGGCGATCTCGGCGCCGAAGAACGAGAAGACCACGACGAGCATCGCCGCGAACACCGGACCGCTGCCCTGCGGGAAGAACCCGCCGTGACCGGTGAGGTTGGCCGTGCCGGGAGACGCGAAGCCCGGCAGCAGACCACCGATCGCGAGCACGCCCACCACGAGGAACACGGTGATCGCCGCGACCTTGATGCCCGCGAACCAGAACTCGAACTCGCCGAACGACCGCACCGAGTACAGGTTCGTCAGCGTCAACAGGACCGTCAGCACGAGCGCCCACGTCCACTGTGGAACGGCCGGCACCCAGCGGTGCACGATCGCGGCGCCAGCGGTGGCCTCGATGCCGACCACCACGACCCAGAACCACCAGTACAGCCACCCGATCGAGAACCCGGCCCACGGGCCGATCGCGCGCTCGGCGTAGGCGGAGAAGCTACCGGTGTCCGGGTTGGCCGCGGACATCTCCCCCAGCATCCGCATCACGAGCACGACGAGCAGGCCCGCGGCGGCGTACGAGACGAGCACGCCCGGCCCCGCCTTGCCGATCGCCGCCCCGCTGCCGACGAACAACCCGGCGCCGATGACCCCGGCGATGGCGATCATGCTGAGGTGGCGGTTGCGCAACGACGGTTGAAGGTCCTGCGGCATCGGCCCTCCTTCCACATCGAGAACGATCGATCGGAACCCGATCAGTCTCGGGGCGGGAGGGGCCCGGCAACAGTGGACAATCCGTCGAAGCAGGCGCGTGGCAGTGGCCAAATCCGACACCGGCCTTGAGCACCCCGCCCGATCAGCCGCGCCGCGCCAGGTGCTCGATGAACGGCGCATTTGTCCACCTGAGGTGGACAAATGCGCCGTTCATCGACGGCGAGAGCGGGCTCAGCTCTCGGTGTTCAGGCGGCGGGCCGGTGCCCAGCGGCGGCGCCGGCCCGCGGGCAGCACCAGCACGGCGAACCCGACGGCCACCACGACCACCACGGCACCGATGAGCCCGAGCGTGACCAGCAGCGTGCTCGCGCGGTCCTCCTGCGGTGCCACCGGGAAGCTCGCGGCCGCGGGCACCGGCGCCACCACGGCGCCGGCCTCGCCCTCCTCCGGCAGCACCGCGGTCACCGCGGCCAGCGGATTCACCGTGCCCCACCCGAACTCCGGGGACGGCAGGTTCGCCGGTGGGCGGTCAGCGGTGGCCTCCAGGCGATGCAGCACCTGTGCCGCCGTGAGCTTCGGGCGGTAGGCGCGGACGAGCGCGGCCACGCCGGTCACGAACGGCGCTGCGTAGCTGGTGCCGCTGGCCTCCCACTGGCCGGGACCGCCGGGGCCGACGCTGCACACGTTCACGCCGGGAGCCGCCAGCCCGAGGTGCGGGCCGGCCAGCGAGAACGACGCGCGCTTGCCCTCCTGGTCCACCGCACCGACCGCGAGCACCGACTTGTCGGTGGCGGGGTACGGTGTCGGGCCGCTGTCGTTGTCGTTGTTGCCGGAGGCCGACACGATCAGCACGTCCCGTTCGGCCGCGTAGGCGACGGCGGCGGTGAGCTCCGGGGTGGGGCCGCCCGCACTGGCCGACAGGTTCAGCACGCGCACACCACCGTCCACAGCGGCACGGATGCCCTGCGCGAGCAACGCGGCCGTCGTGTCCTTCCCCTCGTTCGCGACGCGGACGGGCAGGATGGTGGCGTCCGGTGCCATGCCGGCGAACAACGTGTCGCCGGCGGTCGCGGCGGCGATGATGCCCGCCACGAACGTGCCGTGACCGAAGCAGTCGTTGTTCGCGGGTTTCCCGCCCGGATTGCGCACGTCCAGCCCCTGCTGGACGCGGCCGGCCAACTGCGGGCTGCCCGCGTCGACACCGGTGTCCACGACGCCGACCGTCACTCCCCCGCCTCGGGTGAGCGGCCAGACCCGTTGCGGCGCCAGCTGTCGCTGCGCCCACGGCACGTCGGTGATCTTGCCAGGCGGTGCGCCGAGGCACTCCTGACCGGGACGGAGGACGCCCGGCTGGGCGTTGGCGGGCAACGGCGTGGCGACGAGCACCAGCGCGGCGGCCAGCAGCACCTCGCGGATCACGACGTGGCCTCCGGCATCGGTGTGGTCAGCCGCGCCACGTGGTCCTCGTCGTCCACCAGTCGCGCGGCCGCGGCCCGGCGGGTCCGCCAGGCCTGGTCGAGCTTGGCCAGTGCCGCGTCGTCGCGGGCGTCCGCCGCGCCGGGGTCCTCACCGGGCAGCAGCTCGCGCACCAGCAGCGCCTGCCGCGGCCGCGGCACGTCACCGTCCTGTTCGGACTCGTCGACGCGCAGGCCGAGCACCTTGAGCCGGCAGCCGCCGTGGAACACCGTCTCCTCGAACGCCCGGCCCATGAACAGCTCCGACGTGCGCCGCGCGGTGGCGGGCCAGATCAGCACGTCGAGGTCCGCGCCCGGGGTCGTGACGTCGAGCTGGGCGCTCGCGCTGAGGAAGCCGGGCTCGATCAGCACCGTGCCCACCGGGTACGGCTGCCGGCCGTGCAGCTTCTCCTGGCGCAGCACGACTTTGCGGTGCGTGGGCAGGCGGCGCAGGCCTGAGGTCAGGCAGGCCAGGTAGCCGTCGAACGGCTCCGGCGCCCCCTCCCCCAGCCCCCGGTTCAGCGCCACCGCGCCGGCCGCGCCGGTGCCGAGCAGCAGGCAGACCGCGACGTAGTCCGCCTTGGCCTCGGGGCGCAGCATCGGCCACGCCGAGAGACCGACGTTCACGGCGGCCAGCGCTTCGGTGTAGTGGGTTCCGGCGCTGACCGCGAGCCGTGACTGCTCGGCGGCGGTGCTGGAGCGGTCGGCGAACTCGACGACGGTCGCGGCGCGAACCTCGCGAACGACCGGCACCTCCGGTTCCGGTTCGGTGAAGGGGGGTTCGACCGGGCGCTCCGGTTCGGCAGCGACCGGCGGCGTCACCGGGCCGGACACGGTGACGATCGGAACGACCGGGGGCGGCGGTGCGGCCACCACCGGCGCCGCAACGGCCTGGGCGACGGCGAGCGGTTCGTCCGCGGGCGGTGCGCTGACAGCCGGGGCGGCGATCGTCTCAGGACGTTGCGCGGCAACGGGTTCCCGCACCGGTCCAGTCGCCTGGACCGACGGACCGTTCGACGTCCGAACCGCGGGAACCGGGGCCGTCTCCTCGACCACAGGCGCCTTTTCGACCGACGGCCGCGCGTCGACGCCGTGCACGAAGCGAGGCGGTGGCGCGGCACTCTCCCGTGCCCGCAACGACCACGCGCGCGACTCCAGCGCGGCGATCGCGGCGGGGTCGAACGTCCCGAGTGGACGGATGCGGGAGGCGCGCCGGTGCGCCGGGCCGAACTGGTCGATCAGCAGCTGGGCGGCGTCGAGCTCGCGCTCGGTGACCTCGCGGCCGTGCGCGCCGAGCGCCAGCGTCCACCACTTCGGGTCGAACCGGGTGCCTACGGCCGACTGCTCGCCGTCCAGCAGCACGTGCACGCCACCCGGCACCACTTCGGCGACCACGTCGAGGGAAGACAGCAGCCGATAGCGGTTCGAGCCGTCGAGCTGCCAACCGGCGGGAGCGGGGGCGACGTCGATCACCTGCGGCGGCTCACCGCCGGGCGACTGGCGCAGCATGGTGGCGAGCGGGGTGAGCGGTTCGGTCACCGAGGCGTCCGGCACGACGGTGCGGACGAGACCGTCCTTGCCCATCACCTGCAGGCCCGTGCTGATCGTGATCGCGCGGCCCAGCAGGCGGGCGAGCGTGCGCGACCACTCCGGTGCCGTCACCGTCAGTGCCGCGGGGACCAGGAGCAGGTCGGCCTGGGCCTGGGCGGAGAGCCGGTTGATGATCTCCACCACCGCGGCCGGTGCCACGGCGCCCACGACGAGCTTGGGGATGCGCGGGTTCAGCGGCACCTGGAACGCGGGATCGGAGAGGCCGACCGGGCGGTCTCCCTCCGGCCTGATCGCGAGGCCCGCCGGGATGCACTCGGCGACCGCACCCTGCGCCACGACGGGACTGTGCGGCAGCTCGTACTCCCACGACGGCATCGGGAACCGGGAGCTCATCACCACGGCGCCGCTGCAGCCGGGGCCGAAGCGCCGCCAGCCGGTGCCGCCGGTGCCGTGGTGCACGTACAGCCCGATGCCGCGGCCCGCGGTCAGCGGACCGTCCGGGGCGAAGACGTCCAGGCCGCAGTCGTCGGCGACGCCCTTGAGCCACGGGCCGCACGTTCCCTGCGCGTGCCCCAGGTCGGACACGCCGAGCCAGGCGGACTCCAGCGAGGCGCCCTCGGCGGACGAGCACAGCGTCGTGAGGCGGTCCTTGATCGTGTCGAACAACGCCGGGTGGCGGTGCGCGCCGGACGAGGCGAGGAAGAGCACGGTGCCGGGCACCGCCGGAATGGTCGAGAGGACCGCTGTCTCCCGCGGTGTCTCGTCGCCGCGGCGGAGCAGCACGTGCGGGCCGCACTGCTCGGTGAGCAGCACGCCTCCTGCTGCTGATGGTGAGTGCGCTGACCGTGCACTGGTCGCGGGTGCTGACACGATGCGACCTCCTGTTCGTACTTCCCCGATGTGGCGAATCGATATCACCGGAACGTGCCTTCGTGGGACGGTTCCGGCGGCCCCCGGCCCGACTGCCGGGGATATCCCTCACTCGCGCGGCGAATCCGGCGGGAAAGCCGAACGCCCGCCGGCCGGGAGTCCATGTCCGGTCGACGGGCGTTCGGGGGAGAAGGCGGCACGGTCCGCCGGGAATCGGGGAATGGTGACGGGCCGTGCACGCCTGTCGTCCTGCGCAGGACGCGGCCGCAATGATCACGGAAATCGTGATCCCCCTGCAGGACACGATTTCCGCCACACCGTCAGCGCGGCCGGAACCAGCCTAGACACCGCCGGACGGCGCGATCAATGCCGATTTCCCGCAGTATTTTCCTCATTTGACGCGGAGGTCATCCCGGCGTCAGCCATTTCACGGCGGACCGCACGTCGTGCCGCACCTGCGACAGCACCTTCCCGGCGAGCCCGTGCCGGGGTGGCCGGTACGGGCCGCCGTACAGGCCGCAGTAGTCCATCGCGAACTTGATCATCTGCACCGCGGCCGGGCGCTCGAACCACCGCAATGGGCCGTCCAGCGCGCACCGCAGTGCCTCGGCTTCCACCAGCAGGCCGGACGCGAGCAGGTCGGCCAGCTGGACCGCCTGTTCCGGGAAGACGTTGGGCAGCGCCCCGATCCACCCGGAGGCGCCCGAGAGCAGGCTGTCCACCACGATCGCGTCCCCGCCCGTGATCATCGTGGTCCCCGGCGCGAGCGCGAGCGTCTTCCAGATCTTCGTGACGTCACCGGAGAAGTCGCAGACGCCGACAACGTTGTCAAACGCCGACAGCTCGGCCAGGGTCGCCGGGCTGAGATCGACCCGGCAGCCAGCGGGGTTGTTGCAGACCAGCACCGGCAGCCCGGCCGCTGTCACCGCCTCGTAGTGCAGCATGGTCTCCGCGTGGCTGGGTTCGTAGGACAACGGCGGCATGCACAGCACCGCGTCCACGCCGTCCTCGGCCGCCTGCCCGATCCGGTCGACGACCTGATGGGCGCCGACGTCGTGCACGGCCGCTACGACCGTGGCGCGCGAACCGATCGCGCGCACCGCGGCCCTGGTCACCTCACGTTGCTCGGCGTAGGTGAGCGAGCCGGACTCGCCGAGGGCGAAGGAGTTCACCAGCACCCCGCTGCACCCGTTGCGCACCAACCAGGTGCAGTGGCGTTCGAAGCGGTCGAGGTCGACGCGCAGTCCCGCGGGCGCCCGCTTGTCCAGCACGTACGGCACCACGGCCGCGGCGACGACCCCGCCGAAGTTCTTGCCGCGCAAACACTCACCCGGCCTTGGTCAGCACTTGCGGCGTGTGGCCGCCCCTCGCCGCCACCACGCGCGGCGGCCACACGCTGGGGTCGAGCACGCCCCACGCGTAGGCCTTCGACACCGCCGACACCTGGCTGGTGGCGCCGAACTCCTCCAGCACCGCGGCGACGCGGTTGCGGGCGGTCTGCGCGCCGATGTCCAGGTCGGCGGCGATCTGGTCGACCGTCCGCCCCTCGGCGACGCGTTCCAGGATGCGCGCGTTCGAAGCACTGAGCGTGAACCCGGCGTGGGGCCGGGCGGACGGGTGCACCGACGCCACGAGCACGCCCTGAGCGGCCCGCACGACCACGCCGAGCATCCGGCGCGACCGGCCGCGGCGCACGCCGACGTCCTCGCGGAAGGCCCCGTCACCCCGGCTCTGCAGCGACAGGCACAGCCCGAGCAGCGTCATCTCGTGGTCGGGCCCGAACAGGCCGGTGAAATCCGCGCCGGTCATGTCCTCCGGCCGGCAGTCGAACTGCCTCGCGAACCCGGCGCTCACCTCGCGCAGCTGAAAAGCGCTGTCGAGGAACGCGATGTTGCGGCCGTGCATTCCGGCCATCAGGTCCCTGCCTGTCATTCGTCCATCACCACCACGCGTTTCAGCGAACGAGAAGTCCGCGATGATCCGTGTCCAAACCATTCGACCACGCGTCCACATCGTGGACAATGCGCGTCACCGGGAAGCATTTCCGGATTTCGCGCAACCGATTTCGCAAAAAATGATCAGTACGTCGCTGGTGTACCGGGTAACGGGGTCAGCGCCGGGTCACCACCGAGCACCGCGAGCAGGTTGCGGGCCGCGTGCTCGACCATCGCCGCCCTCGTCCGCTCCGTCGCCGACCCGACGTGCGGCAGCACCACCAGGTTCGGTTCGGTGAAGAGCGGATCCGCCGGATCGGAACGCGGTTCGTCGTTCATCACGTCGAGTCCCGCCGAGTGCAACGCGCCAGTGCGCAACGCCGTGAGCAACGCCGCCTCGTCCACCACCGCTCCCCTGGCCGTGTTGACCAGCGTCGCGGTCGGCTTCATCAGCGCGAGCTCCCGCGCCCCGATCAGGCCGGTCGTCTCCGGTGTGAGCGGTACGTGCAACGACACGATGTCGCTGGTGCGCAACAACTCTTCGAGGCCGACCGCGCGCGAGTACGCGTCACCCGGCCGAGTGCGGGCGTGGTGCTGAACCGACATCCCGAACCCGGCGGCCCGGCGCGCGACGGCCTGCGCGATCTGGCCGTACCCGACGAGCCCCAGCGTGGCGCCGTGCACGTCGAGCCCGAGGTAACCGTCCATTTGGAACGAACGCCACCCGCCCCGCCGCAACGAGTCGACGGCGGCCCCCAGCCTGCGCCTGGCCATGAGCATCAACGACAGCGCGATGTCCGCGGTGCTCTCGGCCAGCACACCGGGTGTGTGCGTGACGACCACGCTGCGCGCGCGGGCGGCGTCCTGGTCCACGGCGTCGAACCCGGCGGACGCCAGCGCGATCGCCTTCAGCCCGCCCCCGGCCGCGTCCAGCAGCGCCGCGTCCACCCGGTCGTTGCCGAGCAGCAGCGCACCGTCGCACCCGCGCACGAGCTCGCGCAGGTCGTCCGGTCCGGGTGCGGTGTCGTCGTGCCACTGGACGACCTGGTACCGCGACGCGAGCAGCTCGACGCCGGGACCGGGCAGCCGCGGCCGTGACACGAAGATCCTGGACCGGCTCATCGCTCCCCCGTTCCGAAGTCCAGCAACACCTTGCACGAGCGCGCGGGGTTCGCCGCCAGCTCGAACGCCTCACCGAACCGCTCGACCGGCAGCGTCGCCGTGATCACCGGCTCGGTGCCCTCCAACGCGGTCAGCACGCCGGCCATCTCGTGGTCGAAGCGGAACGAGCCGACGACGTCCAGCTCCCGCGTGATGATCTTGTTCAGCACGACCGGGGTCCCGCCCGGCGGCAGCAGCCCGAGCCCGACCACCCGCCCGCCGCGAGCCACCGCGTCCAGGCAGGTGTCGAAGCCCGCGCCACTGCCGGAGGACTCGATGGCCACATCCGCGTTGAGGTCCTGGACGGTCTCGTGCTCGGGCGTGCCGAGCCGGATCGTCGTGGTCGCCCCCACCCTGCCCGCGACCGCGAGCGGTGCGTCGTAGACGTCGGTGACCACCACCTCGGCCGCACCCGCGGCCCGCGCGGCGGCGACGACCAGGCACCCGATCGGACCGGCCCCGGTCACCAGCACGCGCTTGCCCGCGACGTCACCGGCGCGGCGCACGGCGTGCCACGCCACGGACGCGGGCTCGGCCAACGCCGCGCTGCGCAGGCTCAGATTTCCGGGCAACGGCAGCACCTGGGTCTCCGGCACGACGAGCACACCCGCGAACCCGCCCTGCACGTGCGGGAAGTGCGCGGCGCTGCCCAGGTACGCGGTGTGCGCGCAGATGTTGCGACGGTCCGCCTGGCACTGCCCGCACAGTCCGCACGGGGTGGCCGGGTGCACCGCCACCTCGGTGCCGGGCTCGACCGCCGTCACGCCGGGTCCGGCCGCGCGCACCACCCCGGACACCTCGTGGCCGAGCACCAACGGTTCGCGCAGCCGGAAGTCGCCGACCGCGCCGTGCCGCCAGTAGTGCAGGTCGGAGCCGCAGATGCCGCCGTAGCGGACGGACACCGCGACCTCGCCGGGACCTGGTGCGGGCACCGGGAGTTCTTCCAGTCGCAGGTCGTTCGCGCCGTGGGCGACGACGGCGGGCATCGTTGCCACCACGTCAGATCACCGCCGTCAATCCACCGTCCACGGCCACCACCTGGCCGTTGACGAAGTCGGAAGCGGGCGCGCACAACCACACCAGCGTGCCCACCAGGTCCTCGACGCTCGCCCATCGCCCCGCGGGCGTGCGGCCGCGAATCCACGCGTCGAACTCCGGGTTGTCCACCAACGGCTGGGTCAGCTCCGTCACCACGTAGCCCGGCGCCAGCCCGTTCACGGTGACCCCGCGCGAGGCCCACTCCGCGCACATGCCCTTGGTCAGCATGGCCAGGCCGCCCTTCGACGCGGCGTACGCGGCGATGCCGGGCCGGGCGAGCCAGCTCTGCACCGAGCAGACGTTGACGATCTTGCCGTAGCCGCGCTGCACCATGCCCCCGGCGAACGCGCGGCCGACGAGGAAGGCGCTGGTCAGGTTCGTGTCGACGACTCGGCGGAAGTTCTCGGCCGAGACGTCGAGCATCGGCTCGCGGTGCTGCACACCGGTGTTGTTGACGAGGATGTCGATGCGCCCCAGGCTGTTCGCCGCTTCCTCGACGGCGCCGGCGTCGGTGACGTCGAACTGGGCCACCTCCGCACGCCTGCCGGGAAACGACGCCGCTGCCTCTTCCAGCGCCTGCTGGGAGCGGCCGTTCAGCACGACGTCGGCGCCCGCCTGAGCGAGGCCGCGGGCCAGGGCGAGGCCGATGCCGCGGCTTGAGCCCGTGACGAGGGCGCGGCGGCCGGTGAGGTCGAACAGCGCCGTCATGCCGTCTCCCGGTAGTAGTGCATCAACGCGGCGTTGTCCGCGTCGCCGTGGCCCGCGGCGACCGCCCAGCGGTGCAGTTCCGACACCGCCGAGGTGATCGGCAGCGGGATGTCGACCGAGCGGGCGTAGTCGCGGGCGGACTCCAGGTCCTTCACCATGTTGCGCAGGCGGCCGGTCGGGGTGAGGTCGAGCTCGGCGAACTTGGTGAAGAACTCGCGGAGCACCGCGGAGTCCGCCCGTCCGCCGACGAGTGCGCCGAGCACGTCCTCCGGCTGGAGTCCGGCGGCGCGCACGAGGGCCGCCGACTCGGCCAGCGCGGCGAACGTGCAGCCGACGAGCACCTGGTTGACCAGCTTCACGAGCTGGCCCGAGCCACTGGGGCCGAGGTGGGTGATGCCGGTGGCGAGCGCCTTCAGCACCGGCATGGCGGCTTCGACGTCAGCGGACTCGCCACCGACCATCAGCGTCAGCGTGCCGTTGAGCGCGCCGGGCGCACCGCCGGACAGCGGCGCGTCCACCCACCTGGCACCGAGTTCGCGCGCACGAGCGGCGTACTCGCGGGTGCGGCCGGGATCGGTGCTCGACATGTCGATCACCACCACCCCGCGCGAACGGTCGGCCAGCAGGCCGCGTGGCCCGAAGACCGCGTGTTCCACGATCTGCGGCGTGTTCAGCGACAGGATCACCAGGCCGGCCTCGGCCACCTCGGCGGCACCCGCGGCGCGCGCGGCACCTTCCGCCACCAGCTCGTCGACGGCCTCTTCGCGGATGTCGTGCACCCGCACCGCGTGCCCGGTCGCGAGCAAGCGGCGGGTGATGGCGGATCCCATCACGCCGAGCCCGACGACACCGACTTCAGTCACGACTTTCCCCACACCTTCCGGTAGATCTCGCGGTAGCCGGACTGCGGGTCGAAGACCGCTCCCGACGGCACCGAACGCTTGGTGATCAACGCGGGCTTGGCCACGAACCCCGAGGGGTCCCTGCCCGCGACCGCGCGGTTGAGCTCGTCGACGAGCTGCCAGCCGTGCAGCAGCATCGGCTCGGCCACGGTCGCCGCCTGGTAGTCGCCGGTGCGGATGCGCTGGAACTCCGCCGCGTCACCGTCACCGGCGGCGATCGAGAACGGCGGCCCCGCGCCCGGTCGTCCCGCGTCGCGCAGCGCGGACTTGGCCGCGCCGAAGTAGTTGCCGTTCACGCCGAGCAGGTAGCCGAGGCGGTCGCCGTTGCGCTGCAACAACGACGAGACCAGGCTCGGCATGCGCGCGTCGGCGTCGGCGATCGGGGAGTCCTCATAGGACAGAACAGCGCAACCCGAACACAGTTCGACGTAAGCGCGCATGGCCTGGGCCTTGCGGACGGCGATCTCGTACTGGGAGTCCGTCAGCACCACCACCCCCGCACTGCCGCCGGACTCGGCAACCGCGTAGGCCGCCGCCAGCCAGGCGACTTCGAGCGGGTCGGTCGTGACGTTGGTGAACACCCCGGCGTGCGGGATGCGGCCCGGTTCCGGACCGGCGTGCCAGCCGACGACGGGCACACCCGCCTGCTTGATCGTGGCCGCCTGTTCGGTGGCGTCGAACCCGCCGAGCACGATTCCGGCCGGCCGCAGGGCGATCGCCTGGTTCAACGCGTCCGCGCGGCCCTGGGCGCTGCCCTTGCCGTCGAAGAGCACGACCTGCCAGCCGATCGCGGCCGCCGCCTCGGTCACGCCCTGGCTGACGGTGTTGATCCCGCCGTTGGTGAGGTCGGCGGCGACGAACGCGATGGTGCCGCCCTCGCGCACCGCCGGTGACGGGTTGGACGGCGGGGTGAACCCGTTGCGCCCGTTCAGGTTCTCGTCGACGCGCGTACGGGCGTCCGCGAGCACGTCGGTGACTCCCGGCGGGGTGAGCGGACGGGCCGGTGCGTTGGCCCCGGAACGCCTGCCTTCGAGCTCGGCCACGGTCGGGCTGGCACAGGCGGTGGCGGCGAGCACCGCCACGAGCACGGCGATGGTCCTCACTTCGCAGCCTCCGGCGCGAGCTGGTGCTTTTCCGCGCGGGCCAGGCGTTTGCGGCTCGCGACGCTGGCGATCGTGATCGCCGCGACCAGGGTCAGCCCGTTGAACAACGGCTCCAGGTAGAACCGGCCGGGCAGCAGCTGCTGCAGTCCGGAGATGCCGATCGTGGTGACGACGACGCCGAGCAGCGTGCCCCAGGCGTTGACCCGGCCGGGCCGGATCGTGGTCGAGCCGAGGAACGCGGCGGCGAGCGCGGGCAGCAGGAAGTCGGGGCCGATGTTGGCCTGCGCCACCCCGCCCTGCCGGGCCGCCAGCAGGATTCCGGCGACAGCGCACAACACCCCGGACGCCACCATCGACCCGACGACGTACCGGCGGCGCCGGATGCCGGTGAGCTCGGCGGCGCGCGGGTTCGCGCCCACCGCGTACAGGTACCGGCCGACCGGGAGGCGTTCCAGGACGACCCACAGCGCCACCACGAGCAGCACCGCGATCACGAACGGGCCGGGCACCGGGCCGAGCGACCACGTCGCGATCGCGTCGAAGTACGCGGCCCGCGCGCCCTCGGCGTCGACGACCTGCTTGCCGCCGGTGTACCAGTAGGTGATCGAGAAGACCACCTGCCCGGTCGCGAGGGTCGCCACGAAGGCGTCGACCTGGGCCAGTTCCACCAGCAGCGCGTTGACCAGGCCGACCACCGCACCGCCGGCGAGCACCAGCACGATCACGAGCCGGTAGTCGAAACCCTTGAGCTGCAACGACAACGCGAGCACCTGCCAGAGCCCGAGCGCATACCCGGCCGAGAGGTCGATCTTGCCCGCGATCATCGGGACGGTCACCGCGAGCGCGAGGACGAGCGGCACCGCGTTGCCCGCCGCGAGCAGCCGGAAGTTCAGTCCGGTGGCGAACGTGTCCGGTGCCAGCGCGGTGAACATCAGGAACAACGCCACGGCGACCAGCACCATGCCGTACACGGTGACCAGCCGGTGCCCGGCGGAGGCGCCCCTGCGCGGCTCCAGCGCGGTCGACCGCACCGAGGTGTGCGTTGGCATCAGACTCCCTTGTCCGTCAAGCCTTGTCCGTCAACCCCGAGACGGCGGCGACCAGTGCGCGCACCGTCAGCTCGTCCCCCGCGAGCGACCGCGTCACGCGGCCCCGTTCGAACACCAGCGCGCGATGGCACACCGCGGCGACCTCTTCGAGATCCGTCGAGACCACGAGGGTGCCCATGCCGCGCTGGCCCGCGTTGCGCAGCAACGCGTAGATGTCCGCCTTGGCGCCGATGTCGACGCCCATGGTCGGCTCCTCCAGCACCGTCACGGCCCTGCCGACCGAGAACCAGCGCGCCAGCACCACTTTCTGCTGGTTGCCGCCGGACAACGTGTCGATCGGCGCCTCCGGATCGGCCGGGCGGACGCCGTACTCCCGCACCAGCGCGGCGGCCCGCGACCGCTCACCGGCGGTCCCGGAGACGGAGAACAGCCGTCGTCCCCACACCTCCGGGTTGAGGAAGAGGTTCTCCCGCACCGACATCCCGCTCGCGACGCCGTCGGTCTCCCGGTTCGAGGTGGTGAAGCCCACCCCCGCCGCCACGGCCGCCGCGGTGTCGCGTGGCCGGAACTCCTCGCCGTCCAGGAACATCCGGCCGGAGGTGGGCCGCTTCTCGCCCGCGACGGCTCGGCCGATCTCGTCCTGTCCGGCCCCGCGCAGCCCGACGAGACCGACGACCTCGCCCGCCCGCACGGTCAGCTCGACCGGACCGACGTCACCGACGCACAGCTCGCGCAGGTCGAGCCGGACGGCGTGCCCCAGCGCGCCGGGAGCGGCGAACTCGGTGTCCCTGCCGACGATCAGCCGGACCAGCTCGTCCGGCGGGATGTCGCTCGTCGGCGCGTTGGCCACGACACCGCCATCGCGCATGACCACGACGGAGTCGGCGATCTCGTAGACCTCGTCGAGGCGGTGCGACACGTAGATCATGCCGACGCCCTTGTCGCGCAAGCCGCGCAGCACGGTGAAGAGGCGTTCGACGTCGGCCTGGGGCAGGCTGGCCGTGGGCTCGTCCAGCACGAGCAGCCGCGGGTCGTTCACGAGGGCGCGGGCGATCGCGAGCAGTGAACGTTCGGTGCGGGGCAGGTCGAACACCCGCGCGTCCGGGTCGATGCCGGCACCGACGAGCTCCAGGGTCCGCTCCGCCTGCTCGCGCACCGCGCGCCAGGAGATGAAACCGTTGCGGCGCGGGAACCCCGTCGCCATCGCGATGTTCTCCGCGACGGTCATCCACTCGACGAGCCCGAGGTCCTGGTGCACGAACGCGATGTCGCCGTCGGCGACCACCTCGCCGGAGTCCCTGCGGTGCACCCCGGCGAGCACCTTGATCACCGTGGACTTGCCGGCGCCGTTCTCGCCGAGCAGCGCGACGATCTCACCCCGGTTCACCTCGAACGAGACGTCGTCCACGGCTCTGTTGCCGTGGAACGACTTCACCAGGTGCCGGACGCTCAGCACGGCGGTCATCAGACCGCTCCCCCGGTCCTGGTCCGGACGCGGTAGAGGCTCGTGGTGGCGGCGATGAACAGCTCGTCGCCGTCCGGTCCGCCGAAGCACACGTTGCCGACCTTCTCGGGCACCGGGATCTTGCCGAGGCGGGTGCCGTCCGGTGCGTAGACCTGCACCGAATCCGCGCTGGAGGTCCAGACGTTGCCGTGCTCGTCGACCCGGAAGCCGTCCGCCACACCGGGTTCGATCTCGGCGAACACCCGGCCGTCGCGGCACTCCCAGTCGCTGCTGACGTCGTAGACCCGGATGCAGTGCTGCCCGCTGCCGTCGGTGCGCAGCGCGGAGGACGTGTCGGAGACGTAGAGGCGCCGTTCGTCCGGGGAGAACGCCAGCCCGTTCGGCTCCTCCATGTCGACCACCAGCGCGGTCAGCTCACCGGTGGCGGGGACGAACCGGAACACGTAGTGGGCGCCGTACTCCCGCTCGCCGGGATGTCCCTCGTGCGGCTGGATGATCCCGTACGGCGGATCGGTGAACCAGATCGCGTCGTCGGACGCGACCACGACGTCGTTGGGAGAGTTGAGCCGGGCCGACCCGAAGTGGTCGACCAGCACGGCCGTCGTGCCGTCCGGTTCGGTGCGCTCGACCGCGCGCCTGCCGTGCGAACAGGCCACGACCCGTCCCTGGCGGTCGAGGGTGCGGCCGTTGGTGAACTCGACGTCCGTGCGGTCCACCGTCACCTCGCCGGTCGCCGCCGACCAGCGCAGGATCCGGTTGCCCGGGATGTCGGACCAGATCACGGCGTTCTCGGAGGGCAGCCACAACGGCCCCTCGCTCCACGTCGCCCCGCCGCCGAGCCGTTCCAGCCCGTGCCGCGGATCGATCAACTCGGTGAACCTGGGATCCTCGATGAGAACCTCCAGTGCCTCCCGCACCGGCACATCACCACCTTTCGTTCAGTCCATGGAACCCCGTTCAGCATTTCGAACGCAATGCGCGAATTTCGCACTTTGTTCGGAGTTCTTCGCAGGGATTCCGGCCACGTCCGGACGCTAACGCAGCGTGACGCCCCACGCGTGGGCACGACGGAGTGATTCCGACTCTTTCGGGAATCCTTGACGACCACCGGGTGACCGGCCCGTGACGTGTCAGGCTGGCCGCGTGATCACCCCAGCAACGCGGCTGGTCGACGAGCAGACGCAGGTGCTGCGCGAGGCGTTGACCACCGCCCTCCGTTCGATCATCGCCGAACTGCCCCACCTGGCGGCCAAGGTCACGACGCAGGCGACGCGCGCCCGGGCCACGATCTCCGAACGGGTCTTCGCCGCGATCGTCGTGGCGGCGAGAGGTGAGAACCCGAAGAAGGCCTTGCCGTTGTGCGTCGCCTCCGCGCTGTGGTGGATCTCGGCCGAGTCGGACGCCCCCGGCGCGCAGTGCGGCGCGATGCTCGCGATGCGGCACCTGCACCCGGTCCGGGCACCCGACAGCTGCAAGCTCGGGTGGTTCGACGAGATCGCCCGCTCGACCACCTCGGCGATCGAGACCAGACTGGCCGAGCAGGGCCGCCTGGTCAGCGACACCAGCCGCAAGGCGGTGCTGGCGCGGAACCTCGGGCTGGCAGGGGCCGCCTACGCCAGGGACGCGGCCATGGCCACCTACCTCACCGACGGTCAGGCCGTCGACGAGTGGCGCAGGTTCGGCGCGCTCTACGGCGCACTGCGGCAGCTGCACGCCGACCACGCCCGGTCCACTGTGGACCTCGACGGCCACCCGCGGCTCGTCGTGCCACCCCTGCTGCTCGCCCACGCCTTCCGGCAGGCCAACGCCGGCATGGCGCAGGAGCTCACCCACCTGCTGAGGTCCGTGCCCGCCGGCGATCCCAGCTGCCACGCCGTGCTGCGCGACCTCCTGCGCTCACCGCGAACCGTCTCGGCCTACGCGCGGGACCTGCGCCGGTTGCACGGCAAGGCCTGCGACCTGCTCGACGGGCTCAGCTGCGCGGCCGAGCCCCGCGCGGCACTGCGGTCCCTCCTGGACTCGACGCTCGCGCTGCCGATGCCCGGCAGCCGCGAGCTCATCGGTGTGTGACCCGCCGCGCAGGTCTCACTTCTCCAGCACCGTGGAGTCACCCGGCCGGTGGTCACGCGAGCGGCGCAGGTCGGCGAAGGCGAAGGTCCGCTGCAACCAGCGGTCCGCGCCGTCGTAGCGGGGCACGAACTCCGAACGCCCGTGCATCGTCACGCGGTTGTCGACGACCGCGAGATCGCCGGGCCGCAGCCGGACACCGGTGTAGTGCCGCGCGATCGCACCGCGCAGGTCGGCCAGCGCCGTGGCGGCCTCGTCGGTCAGCGGCCGGGTGGCCGCCTCGTCGAGGCACAGGTCCGGGTCGGCGGGGTCACCGGTCAGGACGGCGTGCAGCGAGCCTTCCCCGCTGCCGCCGAACGACGGTGGCGCGGCGGTGAGGAAGTCAGGTTTCGCCAGCACGGCACGGGTGGCGGCGCTCAGCTCGCCCAGCGCGGTGCGGATGCAGAACGTGCGCAGCTCGGCCACGCCGTCGTGGTCCGCCCGCAGGCACAACAGCATCACGTAGTCCGGCCGGTGCCGGTGGAAAGCGTTTTCCGTGTGGAAGGTCAGCTCGACCGACCCCGTGTTGCCCTGCACCTCCTCCTCACCGGGCACCGGGACGACGTCCTGCACCAGGGCGCCGGACTTCTCGGCGGCGAACGCGGCCGGGTCGCCGAGGCCGTGCGCGATGAGCGCCAGCACGGCAGCGCCGACGGTGGGCGTGTGCTGCACGGACCCCTTCACCATCGGGGTCGCGGGCACGTCGCCGATCGGCAGTCCACTGAGGACGAGACGGCCGTCCGGTCCCGAGTGCCGCCGGAAGTCGCTGACCGTGCGGCGCAGCGGGGCCGGGGTGTCCTCCCACGCCCGGCGCGCTCGCGCGACCCAGTGCTGGTCGTCGATCCGGTCGCCGTGGGCGGCGAGCGTGCGGGCGACCCCGTCGAGCACCGCGAGGTCGTCGGCGCAGAGCAGGTGTTCCGCGGTGATCATTCGGCCATCGCCTCGATCAGGTTCTTGGGGCGCAGGTCGGTCCAGTTGCGCTCGACGTGCTCCAGGCACGCGGCACGGCTGTCCGGGCCGAACGTGACCTGCCAGCCGTCGGGCACGGCGGCGAACTCCGGCCACAGCGAGTGCTGGCCCTCGTCGTTGACCAGCACGAGGAAGACACCGTCGGGGTTGTCGAAGGGGTTGGTCACGGGTTCGTCCTCTCGGTGAGGCGGGCGAGCAGCCCGCCGATCTCGGTGGCGGGCCGCTCGTCGAGCAGCCCGTCGTGGGTGGCGTCGACCGGGTGCACGTCGACGTGCCCGGTCACGTGGGGGCGCCAGAGTTCTGGCGAGCGCGGCGTTTCGCCGTCCGCGAGACGGGTCGCCCGGACGAACACGACGTCGCCGGTAAAGACCCGCGGGACGTGCCGGGCGGCGATCGCGTCGTTGTTGACGAACACCGCCTTGGCCGCCCGCAGCGCGCGCGGATCTGCGAGCTCCTGCGGCACCCGCACTCCGTCGAGCAGGTCCGACTCGGACCGCGGCCCCGCGTCCGGATCACGCGGGTACGGGTCGAGCAGGGCCAGGAAGGCGATCTCGGCGCCGGACTCCTGCAGCTGCACGGCGATCTCGTGCGCCACGAGCCCGCCGAACGACCAGCCGGCGATCCGGTACGGGCCGTCCGGCTGCACCGCGCGGATCCGCTCGACGTAGCGGGCGGCCATCTCGGCGATGCTGCCGGGCAGCCGCCCGGTGCCGTCGAGACCGTCGGCCTGCAGTCCGTGCAGTCCGAACGCGCCGTGCCCGCCGAGCCGGGTGTACGGCCAGCTGAGCCCGCCGAGCGGGTGCACGCAGAACAGCACGGGGCTGCCGTCACGCAGTTTCACCAGCGGTGCCAACGGATCCGGTGCGTCGTGCAGCCTCGTCGCGAGGCCCGCGACCGTGGGCGACTCGAACACCGTGCGCAGGGTGAGGGTGCCACCCAGCTCGGCGCGGATGCGCGTCACCAGGCGGGCGGCGGTGAGCGAATGCCCGCCCAGTGCGAAGAAGTCGTCCTCCGCGCCGACCGCGGGCACGCCGAGCAGTTCGGCCACCAGAGCGCACAGCGCCCGTTCGGTGTCGTTCTCCGGAGCGCGGCCCCCAACTGTCCGCTGTGGAGCGGGCAGCTTCGCCCTGTCGATCTTACCACTCGTGGTGCGCGGGAACTCGGTGATCACCACGACAGCCGGCACGAGGTGCGCGGGCAGCCTGGTGGCCAGATCGTGCCGCAGCCGCACGGGATCCACGTCACCGGTGACGTAGCCGACGAGCCGGTCGTCGCGCAGCACGACGACCGCCTGCTCGACACCGGGTGCCGCGACCAGCGCGGCCTCGATCTCGCCCGGTTCGACCCGCACACCCCGCACGTTGAGCTGGTGGTCCGCGCGGCCGACGAAGTGCAGCCGGCCGTGCCTGTCCCAGCGGGCGAGGTCGCCCGTTCGGTACATCCGGGTGCCCGAGCCGAACGGGTCGGCGACGAACCGTTCGGCCGTGAGCGCCGGGGCGTTCACGTAACCACGGGCCAGCGGGAGACCCGTCACGTACAGCTCGCCCGGGACACCGGGCGGAACCGGACGGAGGCGGTCGTCCAGCACGTGGACACCGGTGTTGTCGATCGGGGTGCCGATCGGCACGAGCGGGCGGTCACCGGGATCGCCGTCCCAGACGGTGGCGTCGCAGGTGACCTCGGTGGAACCGTACTTGTAGTGCAGTCCGGCGAGCCGGTCGGTCAGGTCCCGGGTGAGCGCCTCACCGCCGACGAAGATCCGCTTCAGCTCGGGCAGCTCGCCCAGCGCCAGCACGGTTTCCAGCACCGACGGGACGAAGTGGACGGTCGTGACACCGTGCCGCTTCATCACCTCGACGAGGTACGCCGGGTCGCGATGCCCGCCCGCAGCCGCGACGACGGTGGTCGCGCCCGCCTGCAGGGGCCAGAACAGCTCCCACACCGACACCGTGAAGCCGGCGGGTGTCTTGTGCAGCACCCGGTCTCCCGGTTCCAGCCGGTAGGTGCGTTGCAGCCACGCGAGGTGGTTCACCACCGACCTGTGCGACACCACCACGCCCTTGGGCCTGCCGGTCGAGCCGGAGGTGAACAGCACGTACGCCGCGTTGTCCGGGTGGATCCGGACCTCCGGGTCGTGGTCCGGGAATCCGGCGCTGGCGGCCACGGTGTCCGGGGTGACCACAATGGACGCCCCGGCGTCGGCGCGCATCGCCTCGGCACGTTCGGACGGGGCGTCGACCGGCGTGTAGGCCGCACCGGCCTTGATCACCGCGTGCGCCGCGACGATCTCCTCCGCCGACCGCGGCACCTCCAGCGCCACCACCGACTCCGGCCCGGCGCCCTGAGCGATCAGCAGGTGCGCCAACCGGTTCGCCCGGCGGTTCAGCTCGGCGTAGGTGAGCTCCTCGGAATCGGTGACGACGGCGAGCGCGTCCGGGGTTTCCCGGACAGCGCGGGCGAACAGGTCGGCCAGCGTGCCTTCCGGCAGTGCGACGGCCGTCCCGTGCCGCACCGGTTCGCCCGGCAGCAGCACGTCCAGTTCGCTGATCGGCAGGTCGGGGCTGGTCGCGGCCTGGTCGAGGACGTTGACGAACCGCTGGGCGAGCAACGCGACCGTGTCGTGGTCGAACAACCCGGCCGGGTACTGGATCTCGCCGGTCAGGCCGCCGCCCGGCTGCTCGGTGAGGCTGACGGACAGGTCGAAGCGCGCGGACGGCAGGCTCACCTCGACCGCTTCGCCGTCGGGACGGGCCTCCTCGCCGCCGACCCGGTAGGACAGCAGCACCTGGAACAGCGGGTGACGTCCGGCCGAGCGCGGCGGGTTGAGCACCTCGACGAGCCGCTCGAACGGCGTGTCCTGGTGCTCGTAGGCGTCGAGCGCGGTGTCCCGCACCCGGCTGAGCAACTCGGCGAACGTCGGGTCGCCGTCGGTCCGCGTCCGCAGCACCAGCGTGTTGAGGAAGCAGCCGACGAGGTCGTCCAGCGCCGCGTCGGACCGTCCGTGCACCGGCACGCCGATCGGCAGGTCGGTGCCCGCGCCCATCCTGGTCAGCAGGGCGGAGAGGCCGGCCAGCACGACCATGAACGTGGTGGCGTCACCGCTGATCCCGGCGAGCCGTGCGTGCAGGTCCCGGCTGATCTCCAGCGGCACCGCCCCCGCGCCCGCCACCAGCGCGGACCGCGACCGGTCGGTGGGCAGGTTCAGCTCCTCGGGCAGCCCCGCCAGGGCTTCCGCCCAGTGCTGCTCGTCGGGCGGAAGTTGCCGTTGCCAGAGTGCGAAGTCCGCGTACTGCACCGGAAGCGGCGCCCACCGCGGTGCCTCACCCGCCATCCGGGCGCGGTAGGCGGTCATGAGGTCGCGGGTCAGCGGTGCCATCGACTCGCCGTCACCGGCGATGTGGTGCAGCAGCAGGAGCAGCACGGACTCGTCGCCGTCGTGGAACACCCAGGCGCGCATCGGAGGTTCGGCCGCGAGGTCGAACGGGTACGCGGCCGCGGAGGCCAGCGCCCGGTCGTCCCAGGGTGCTTCGGTCAGGCGGGGCGCCGTGCCCGCGGGGAGCACGATCTGCTCGTCGTCGCGGAACACGGTCCGCAGCACCTCGTGGCGGTCGGCCACGTCGGTCAGCGCGAGCCGCAACGCCGGGACGTCCAGATCGCGCAACCTCAGCGCCAGTGGCATGTTGTAGGCCGCGGACGGCCCTTCGAGCCGGTGCAGGAACCAGAACCGCTCCTGGGTGTAGGACAGCGGCAGCCGTTGCGGCCGCTGTCCCGCCACCAGCGCGGGCCGGGTGATCCCGGTGAGCCGGGGCGCGAGCCGCGAGGGGGTGCGGGCCTCGAACACGTCCCGCACGGCCAGGTCCGCGCCCAGCCGGGTCCGCACCCCGTTGACCAGCTTCGGCACCAGCATCGAGTGGCCGCCGAGCACGAAGAAGTCGTCGTCGCGACCAGCCGAGCCCAGCTGCAGCACCTCGGCGAACACCTTGCACAGCACGGCTTCCGCGTTGTTGCGCGGTTCCGCACCGTGCCGGACCTCGGTGGCCGGAGCGGGCAGCGCCTTGCGGTCGATCTTGCCGCTCGTCGTCAACGGCAGCGCGTCGAGAGCCACGATCCGTTGCGGCACCATGTGTTCCGGCAACATCGTGGCCACCTCGGCGCGCACGCCGTCCGTGCCCGCGCCGACCACGTACCCGACCAGCAGGTCGTCCCGCACCGCCGCGGCGGCCGCCGAGACGCCCGCGCAGGCCGTGAGCGCGGCCTCGACCTCGCCGAGCTCGACCCGCATGCCGCGCACCTTGACCTGGTCGTCGGTGCGGCCGACGTACTCCAGCACGCCCTTGCGCCACCGGGCCAGGTCGCCGGTGCGGTACATCCTCGTGCCGGAACCGAACGGGTCGGCCACGAACCGTGCCGCCGTGTCACCCGGCCGCCGGTGGTAACCGCGGGCGAGTCCCGCACCGGCCAGGTACAGCTCACCGGTGACACCGTCCGGCAGCGGTCGCAGGTTGCGGTCCAGCACGTACGCGACGACGTTGCCGATCGGCCGTCCGATCACCGGCCTGGGGTGCTCGGCCAGCCACGCCGTGACCGCCTCCACAGTGGACTCGGTCGGGCCGTACGTGTTGATCGCCCTGATCTGCTCGTCCCGCAACAACCGCCACAGGTCCGGATCGACGGCCTCGCCGCCGAGCACGAGCAGCCGCGGGGTGAACGGTCCGGTCGCCAGCAACAGCCGGGCGTACGACGGCGTGGTGTCGATGGCGTCGATGCCGTGCCGCGTCAGGTACGAGAGCAACGCCTCGGGGTCGCGCCGCACGTCGTCGGGCACCACGTGCAGCTCGTGGCCGGCGAGCATCCACTGCACCGGGTCCCAGAACGCGTCGAACGTGAGCGGTGCGACGAGCGCGACCCGGCACGGCTGCTCGCCGAGCAGGTCCGCGTTGTGCGCGTGGAAGAGGTTGACGATCGCCCGGTGCTCGACCGCCACCCCCTTGGGCGTGCCGGTCGACCCGGAGGTGTGCAGGACGTAGGCGAGATCACCCGGTCCCGGTACCTGCGGCTCGGCCCGCGGACCGTCCACAAGGGAGTCGAGCACGAACGTCGCGTCGTCCAGCAGCCGCCGCACCCGTGCCTCGGGTGCCGCGACGTCGACCGGCAGGTAGGCCGCGCCCGCCGCCATCACGCCGAACATCGCGACGACCACGTCCGCCGACCGGGGCATCCGCACCGCGACCACGTCGCCGCGGCCGATCCCCTTCCCGGCGAGCACGCGGGCCAGCCGCCGGGCGCGCTCGTGCAGTTCCGCGAAGGTCAGGGTCTCGTCGGCCACCACCGCGATCCGGTCGGGGTGGCGAGTCGCCTGCGCCTGCAGCAGATCCGGCAGCGTCTCGGTCACCGCGGCCGGAGCCACCGCGACCGGCCGTGCCACCAGGTCGGCGAGCCGCACCGGTCGTCCCGGCGCGGCGACCGCGGCGGTGAGCAGTGCGGCGAGGCTCGCCGCGAGCCCCCGCGCCGTCTCCTCGTCGAACAGCCCGGTGTCGAACTCGATGTCACCGGTCACGCCGTCCGCGCCGGGCTGCAGGTTCACCGCGAGGTCGAACTTCGCGGCGGCGGTCCCGCCAGTGCTCTCCGCGACCACGCCGAGGTCGTCGAGCGCGGCCGCGGGCGGCAGCACCGAGAGCAGCACGCGGAACAGCGGCGCGCCACCGGGGGCCAGCTCGGCGACCACCGCGTCGAACGGCACGTCGGCGTGCGCGAACGCGGCCAGGTCCGCGGTGCGCACCCGGTCCAGCACGTCGCGGAACGTCGGGTCGCCGGACAGGTCCGTGCGCAGTGCGACGGTGTTGACGAAGTAGCCGATCAGCTCCTCCAGCCGCTGGTCCGGCCGGCCGGACACCGGGGTGCCGATCACGACGTCGTCACCGCAGCCGTGCCGCTGCAACAACACCGCGAGTGCCGCGTGCAGCACGGTGAACTCCGTGCAGCCGTGCTCCCTGGCGAAGTCCGCGACCGGGGGCAGCGTCACCGGCACCCGTTCGGCCCTGCCGCTGGGCAACGGCCGGTCCACCGGCAACCGCTGCTCCGCCGCGCCTTCGAGGGTGCGGCGGAAGAACGCGATGCCCTCATCTGCAGACGCGCTTTGCTGCCACAGCGCGAAGTCCGCGTACTGCAGGGGCAACGGCGCCAGCGCGGGCGCGGTCACGTCGACGCGGGCGCGGTAGGCGGTGGCCAGGTCGCGGGCGAGCGGCCCGAACGACCAGTCGTCGCCCGCGATGTGGTGCAGCACCACCAGAAGCACGCGCTCGTCGCCCTTGCGGAACACCGTCGCGCGCAACGGCGGTTCCCGCGTCAGGTCGAACCCGCGGGCGGCCTCGGCGTGGACGGCTTCGGTCAGGTCGTCCACGCGCACGGTTTCGACGTCCAGCGCCGCGGGCCGCACCAGCTGGTACGGCTCGCCGTCCACCTCGGGGAACAGCGTGCGCAGGATCTCGTGCCGGGTGACGACGTCGGCGAGCGCCCACTTCAACGCGCCGAGGTCGATGTCCCGCGGCAACCGCAGCACCATCGGCATCGAGTACCGGTCCGACTCCGGGTCGAGGCGGTTGAGCAGCCACAGCCCGCGCTGAGCCGGTGCGAGCGGGACCCGTTCGGGCCGGGGCGACGACCCCAGCTCCGGCCGCTTCGCGCGCACCTGCCCGTCCGTCGCCGCGGCCAGCAGTGCGGGCGTCGGCGCGGTGAACAGCGTCGTGACGCCGACGTCACCGCCGAGCTGCGCACGGACCCGGTTGACGACCTGCGCGGCGAGCAGGGAATGCCCGCCCAGCGCGAAGAAGTCGTCGTCCACGCTCACGTGCTCAAGGCCGAGCACCTCGGCGAAGATCTCGCACACGACCCGTTCGGCCTCGCCGGCGGCACGTCCCGAGGCCGCGCGCGGCTCAGGCAGCCGCGCGCGGTCGAGCTTCCCGTTGGGGTTCAACGGAATCTCGTCCAGCTCGACGAACGCCGACGGCACCAGGTGCGCGGGCAGCAGCGCCGAGAGCGCGGCCCGCAGCTCGCCGGGGCGCAAAGGCCGTGACGGCACGACGTAGGCGACCAGCCGTCCGTCGCGCACCACAACGGCCGCCTGCCGCACTCCGTCCACTTCCGACAGAACGGCCTCGGCCTCGCCCGGTTCCACCCGGAAGCCGAGGATCTTCACCTGGTCGTCGACGCGGCCCGCGTACTCCAGCCGGCCGTGCGCCCAGCGCGCCCGGTCGCCGACGCGGTACATCCGCGTGCCGGAGCCGAACGGGTCGGCGACGAACCGTTCCGCGGTGAGCCCCGGCTGGTCGCGGTAGCCGCGCGCGATGCCGGCTCCGGCCAGGTAGAGCTCGCCCCACACGCCTTCCGGCACGGGCCGCAGCCACTGGTCGAGCACGTAGACCCGCGCGTTGCCGATGGGCGTGCCGATCGGCACCGGGCCGTCGCTCTCCACGACCTCGTGGACGACGCAGCCCACGGTCGCCTCGGTGGGCCCGTACTCGTTGATCACCAGCGCGTCCGGGTTGCGGTCCCGCCAGCGCCGCACCACCTCGCCGTCCAGGGCCTCGCCGCCGATGACCAGGTTCTTCGCCCGCGGCAGGTCCATCAACCGCAGGTGGCTGGGCGTGACCTTGAGCAGGTCGGTGTCGCGGTCGAGCGCGCCGAACCGCACCCGTCCGCCCGTGACGAGCGGCGTGAACAGCGTGGTCACCGGCATGTCGAACGCGACCGACGAGTGGATCACCGCCTCGCCGGAGGCGGCCGGGTAGAGCCGGACCGCCTCGTGCAGGTACGCGGCGAGCGACGCGTGCTCGACCACGACGCCCTTCGGCTGCCCGGTCGAGCCGGACGTGTGGATCACGTACGCCGCGGACCTCGGGTGCACCGCGATGTTCAGCCGTTCCGCGTCGTGGGCGTCGAGCCCGTCGAACGTCTCCGGCGTGATCACCTTGTGCGCACCGGCGGTCATCTTCTCGATGCGCGCCAACGGATACGAGTCGTCGACCGGCACGTACGCGGCACCGGACTTGAGCACCGCGAGCAACGCCACCAGCAGGTCGGCCGACCTCGGCAGCACCACCGCGACCAGCTCACCGCGGCCGAGCTTGCGCGCCAGCCGGTTCGCCCGCGCGTCCAGTTCGGCGTAGGTGAGCGCCTTCGTGTCGTCGAGCACCGCGATCGCGTCCGGCGTGCGGTCGACCTGCTGTTCGAACAGCTCGGGCAGCAGCGCGCCGGACAGTTCCCCGGCGGTGGCGTTGCGCGTGACCACCAAGTCCTCGCGCTCAGCCTCCGACAGCAACGGCAGGTCGCCGATCCGAGCCCGCGGATTCGTGACGGCCGCGTCGAGCAGCCGCAGGAACCGCGCGGTGAGCGCCTCGACCGTGCCGCGGTCGAACAGGTCGGTCGCGAACTGAACGGAGCCCGTCCCGTCCGGGCGCAGTGCCATCAGCAGGTCGAACTTCGCCTGCCCGCCACCGGTTTCCAGCAGCTCGGTCTCCAGTCCGGGCAAGTCCGGCGCGCCACTGCCGTGGTCCATCGACAGCATCACCTGGAACAACGGGTGCCGCGCCGCCGAGCGCACGGGGTTGACGGCCTGCACCAGCCGGTCGAACGGCACGTCCGCGTAGGTGTAGGCGTCGACGTTCGCGCCCCGCACCCGCAGCAGCAGCTCGCTGAACGACGGGTTGCCCGACAGGTCCGTGCGCAGCGGCACGGTGTTGGTGAACAGGCCGACGAGGTCCTCGAACACGGTGTCACGCCGGGTGTCGACCGGCGCGCCGAGCACCACGTCCTCCCCCGCGCCGAGCCGGCCGAGCAGCACCGCGAGCGCGGCCTGGATCACCATGAACTCACTGATGCCCAAGCGGCACACCGCCGCCATCGCCGCACGCGTGCTCTCCGGCACCTCGAACGACACCGCGTCGCCGCGGAACGACTGCACCGGCGGCCGCGGGCGGTCGGCCGGCAGCTCGATCTCCTCCGGCGCTCCGGCGAGCACGTCGACCCAGCGCTCGAGCGCCTCGTCCTGGCCGTCCTGGTGGCGCAGGGCGTAGTCGGCGTACTGCGCGGGCAGGTCGGTCCACTGTGGAGCGTTGCCCGACCGCCGTGCCGCATAGGCGGTCTGCAGGTCGCGGGCCAGTGGCCGCATCGAGCCGCCGTCACCCGCGATGTGGTGCAGGGTCACGAGCAGGACGTGCTCGTCACCGCCACCGGCCAGCACCGCGCGGATCGGGATCTCGGTGTCGAGCGCGAACGGTCGTTCCGCGTGGCCGTCGAGGCGGTCCACCACCTCGAACGGGATCTCGACGTCGTCCTGCACGACCTGGTGCGGGCCTTCGGGGTCGATGATCGTGCGGAGGACGTCGTGACGAGCGAGGACGTCGCCGAACGCGGCGCGCAGCGCCTCGACGTCCAGCTCGCCGCGCAGACGCAGCGCGATCGGGATGGTGTAGGTCGCGGACGGGCCCTCCAGCTCGTACAGGAACCACATCCGGCGTTGCGCCGCGGAGAGCGGCGCACGCCGCACCCGTTGTGGTGCCACGGCTTCCTCCACCGCGGTGGGCTCTCCCAGCAGCTCGCTCAACGCCGCCACGGTCGGGTTCTCGAACACGTCCCGGATCGACACGTCCGCGCCGAACTCGTCCCGCAGCCGGTTCACCAGCCGTGCTGCCAGCAACGAGTGCCCGCCGAGCGCGAAGAAGTCGTCGTGCGGCCCGATCTCCGCCACACCCAGCAGCTCCGCGAACGCGGCGGCGACCCGACCGTCCGCCACCGCACCGGCGGTGACGTGCGCGGGGGCGGGCAGGGCAGCGCGGTCGATCTTCCCGTTCGGCGTGCGCGGCAACACGTCCAGCGCGACGAACGCCGTTGGCACCATGTACTCCGCCAGCGTCTTCTCCACCGCCACGCGCACGTCGTCCACGGTCTGACCGGGTCGCAGCACGACATACCCGACCAGGGCGCCGTCGCGGACCACGGCCGCGGCCTCGGCGGACTCCGCCGACAGGGCCGCCTCGACCTCGCCCAGCTCGATCCGGAAACCGCGGATCTTGACCTGGTCGTCGACCCGTCCGGCGAACTCCAGCAGCCCTTCCGCGGTCCACCGCGCGAGGTCGCCGGTGCGGTACATGCGCGAGCCGGCCGGTCCGAACGGGTCGGCGACGAACCGTCCCGCGGTGAGACCGGGACGGCCCTGGTAGCCGCGGGTCACCAGCGCGCCGCTGACGTACAGCTCGCCCACCGCACCGATCGGCACCGGTTGCAGCCGGGCGTCCAGCACGTGGACCCGGGTGTTCCACGCGGGCCTGCCGATCGTGATCACGCCGGACGGCACGGGATCTCCCGGCGCGATGCGGAAGACGGTGCAGCCGACGGTGGTCTCGGTCGGGCCGTACTCGTTGAGCACGGTCGCTTCGGGGTTGCGGGCGCGCCACGCGTCCAGCGCGTCGCCGAGCAGCGACTCGCCGCCGAGCACCAGCTCCCGCGACGGCGAGAACTCGTCCGGCACCGCGGCGAGCAGCGCGAGGTGGCTCGGGGTCGCCTTGACGTACGCCGGTTTGGTGACCGAGCCGACGGGTCCGCTCGCCGTCCAGCTCACCAGCTCGACCCGGCCGCCGGAGATCAACGGGCCGTAGATGCCGGTGACGGTGAGGTCGAACGAGATCGGCGAGTGCACCAGCGCGTGCTCGCGCAGGCTCGCGTACTCGTGCAGCACCCACGCCAGGTACGCGATCACCGACCGGTGTTGCACCACCACGGCTTTCGGCGTGCCGGTCGAGCCCGAGGTGAAGATCGCGTAGGCGGCGTTGTCCGGCAGCGGACCGGGAGTGATCCGCGAGCTCGGCGATTCGGTGACATCGGGCAGCACGGCGGGAAAGCCCGGCTGGGCCAGTTCCGGCGTCGTCACCACCGCGACCGGGCCGATGTCGCGCAGCATGAACGCCAGGCGCTCGGCCGGATGCGCCGGGTCGAGCGGCAGGTAGGCCGCGCCGGTCTTGAGCACCGCCAGCACCGCGACGACGATCTGTTCGGACACCGGCAGGAGCACACCGACGAACCGCTCAGGTCCGGCACCCAGCCCCATCAGGTGGTGTGCCAGGCGGTTGGCCCGCTCGTCCAGTTCGGCGTAGGTCAGCGTGGTGTCGCCGAAGACGACCGCGGGCGCGTCGGGAGTGCGGTCGACCTGGGCCTCGAACAGCGACACCAGCGTGCCGGACGGCAGCTCGTGCGCGGTGTCGTTCCACGCGGCGAGCAGACGGCGTTCCTCCGCCCGCAAGGAGCTGATCGGCAGCTCGGGAGCGGCGACGACCGCGGCCAGGACCTCCTGGAACGACGCCACGATCCGTTCGGCGGTCGCGCGGTCGAAGAGGTCGGTCGCGAACTCCAGCACGCCGCGCACGCCGCCGGACGGCTGCTCGGCCAGGAAGAACGACAGGTCGAACTTCGCCGCCGCCACCTCGAGCGGCAGCGGCTCCGCGGTCACGCCGGGCAGGTCGACCGTGACGGTCTCGTCGGCGTTGTTCCAGTTCAGGTTCACCTGGAACAACGGGTGCCGCGCGGTCGAGCGGCGCGGGTTCACCGCCTCGACCACCAGCTCGAACGGCACGTCCTGGTGCGCGTAGGCGGCGAGGTCGGCCGTCCGCACCCGGTCCAGCACGTCGGTGAACGCCGGGTCGCCGGACAGGTCGGTGCGCAGCACGACGTTGTTGACGAAGAACCCGACCAGGTCGTGCAGCGCCTCGTCCGGCCGTCCCACGACCGGGGACCCGATGACCACGTCTTCGCCGGCGCCGAGCCGGTGCAGCAACGCGGCGACCGCCGCGTGAACCGCCATGAACGGCGTGACATGACGAGCACGGGCCAGCTCGACCAGTCCACTGTGGATGTCGGACGGGATCTCGAACGCCACGGTGTCACCCTCGTGGGAGGCCACCGCCGGACGTTGCCGGTCGTAGGGCAGCGCCATCTCCTCCGGCAGCCCGGCCAGCGCGGACGTCCAGAACGACACGTCCGGCACTTCCCGTTGCCACACGGCGAAGTCCGCGTACTGGACGGGCAGCGGACGCCAGTCCGGCTCGGCACCGCGAGTCCGTGCGGTGTAGGCCGCCGCCAGGTCCGCCGCGAGCGGAGCCATCGAGGCGCCGTCACCGGCGATGTGGTGCAGCACGATCAGCAGCACGTGCTCGTCCGGGCCTGCGGGGAACAGCACCGCGCGCACCGGCGCCTCGGTCGCGAGGTCGAACGGCCGTGCCACCTCCTCCTCCAGGGAGGAACCGGCCCGCAGCGCCGGGATCTCGGGCAGCAACACCTGGTGCGGTCCGTGCGCGTCCTCGGCGAACACCGTGCGCAGCACCTCGTGCCGCTGACCGACGTCCTGCAGAGCAGCGGACAGCGCCGCGACGTCCAGTGCACCGCGCAGCCGCAGGGCGATCGGCAGGTTGTAGATCGCCGACGGGCCTTCCATCCGGTGCAGGAACCACAACCGTTCCTGGGCGTGCGACAACGGGACCCGCTCGCCGCGCTCGACCGCGACGACACCGGCCCGCCGAGCGCCGGCGGTGGCGAGCTTCGGTGCGAGCGCCGCCACCGTGGTCGCCTCGAACAGCACGGCCAGCTCGACCTCGCGGCCGAACACGGCCCCGATCCGGCCGGCCAGCCTGGCCACCAGGAGCGAGTGGCCGCCCAGCGCGAAGAAGTCGTCGTCGACCGACACCGCGGGCACACCGAGGACCTCCGCGAAGAGTCCACAGAGGATCTCCTCGTCCGGGGTGCGCGGCGCCCGGCCTTCGACGGCCGCGAACTCGGGCACCGGCAACGCCTTGCGGTCCAGTTTGCCGTTCGGCGTGAGCGGCCACGCGTCGAGCTCCACGAACGTCGCGGGCACCATGTACTCGGGCAGCCGCGCCGCCATCCGTTCGCGCAGGTCGTCGTGGTCGAGCGGGCCGCACGTGAGCAGGTAGCCGACGAGACGCTGGGCGTGCACCGCCGCGGCGGCACGGGCGACCGCGGGATGCGTGGCCATCGCGGCCTCGACCTCACCCAGCTCCACCCGGAACCCGCGCAGCTTCACCTGGTTGTCCGCCCGGCCGAGGTACTCCAGCTCTCCCCCGGCGGTCCAGCGCACCACGTCGCCGGTCCGGTAGAGCCGCTGCCCCGCCGCGAACGGGTTCGCCACGAACCGTTCCGCGGTCAGCCCGGGCCGGTCCAGGTAGCCGCGCGCCAGCTGCACACCACCGAGGTGGAGCTCGCCGGGAACACCGGGCGCGACCGGACGCAACCGGCCGTCCAGCACGTAGCAGGAGGTGTTCGCGACCGGTGCGCCGATCAGGACCACCCCGGGGTCCGGCCGGACGGTCCAGGCCGTGACGTCGACCGCGGCCTCGGTCGGCCCGTACAGGTTGAACACCGGCACGTCCGGCAGCAGCCGTGCGCACTCGCGCACCACGGCGGCGGGCAGTTCCTCGCCACTGCACACGATCCGGCGCAGCCGCCGGGCCGGCGTCAGGTCCGGCGCGGTCAGGAAGGCGGCCAGCATGGACGGCACGAAGTGCACGGTGGTGATGTCCTCGGCGCCGATCAGGCCGGCCAGGTAGGCGGGATCGCGGTGGCCGTCGGGGCGTGCGACGACCAGCGTGCCGCCGTAGGCGAGCGTCCAGAAGAGCTCCCACACCGACACGTCGAAGCCGACCGGCGTCTTGTGCAGCACGCGCTCGCCGGGTTCGAGGCGGAAGGCCTGGTGCATCCACCACAGGCGGTTGGCCAGTCCGGCGAACGTGTTGACCGTGCCCTTGGGCCTGCCGGTCGACCCGGAGGTGTAGATGACGTAGGCGGCGTTGTCACCGCGGACCACCACACCGAGGTTCTCCGGTGACTCGTTCTCGGCGCGCACGCCGATCCGCTCGAAGCCGTCGACGTCCACATCGGACACCAGCAGTACCGCGCCCGAGTCGGCCAGCACGTAGGCGATGCGGTCGGCGGGGTACCCGGTGTCGATGGGCACGTAGGCGGCACCGGCCTTGAGCACGGCCCACAGCGCCACGACCAGGTCCACCGAACGCGGCAGCATGACCGCCACCCGCGACTCGGGTCCGACACCACGCCGGCGCAGAGCCCTGGCCAGCCGGTTCACCCGCGCGTTGAACTCGCCGTAGGTGACGCGCTCGCCCTCGAAGATCACGGCGACGGCCGCGGGGTCCTGTGCCTCCAGCAGCTCTACGACGAAGCGGGGGTCGATGGGTGCCGCGGTGTCGTTCCACCGGCGCAGCACCAGCTCGCGCTCGGTCTCGTCCAGCACGTCCACTTCGGACAGGCGAAGGCCGGCGTCCGCCGCGACCGCGGTCAGCACCTTCGTGAACCGGCGCGCGAAGCTCTCCGCCGTGGCCCGGTCGTAGAGGTCGGTGGCGTACTCCAGCGTGCACAGCAGACCGCCCTCCTCGGTGAGCTGGCAGTCGAAGTGCACGTCGAACTTGGCCGTGCCGCTGGTGACCGGACCCGCCGTCACGGCGACGCCCGGCAGGTCGACCCGCACCTCGGTCAGGTCCAGCCAGGCGAGCATCACCTGGAAGAAGGGGTGCCGCGAACGGGACCGTTCCGGTCGCAGCTCCTCCGCCAGCCGTTCGAACGGGACCTCGCGGTGGGCGAAGGCGCCCAGACCGGTCTCGCGCACCCGGCCGAGCAGGTCCTCGAACGACGGGTCACCCGAGGTGTCGATGCGGTAGACCAGCGTGTTGATGAACACGCCGACGACGTCGTCCAGCGCGGAGTCGGGCCGGTCCGCGATCACGCCACCGAGCGGGATGTCCTCTCCCGCACCGAGTTTGGTGAGCAGGGTGGCCAGTGCGGCCTGCAGGACCATGAACGGCGTCGTGCGGGTGCGGCCCGCGAGGTCGAGCAGGCGCCGGTACAGCTCCGGCGGCACGGGGAAGTCGAGGTGGGCACCGCGGTGGGTGGCCACCGGCGGCCGGGGCCGGTCGGCGGGGAAGGTCACCTCCTGGGGCAGCCCCGCCAGCGCGGCGGTCCAGTACTCCAGCTGGCGCGGGAGGTCGGACGCCACCACGTCGCGCTGCCACACCGCGAAGTCGGCGTTCTGGACCGGAAGCGGCGCCCAGCCCGGTGCCTCACCCCGCGTGCGCGCCCGGTAGCACGCCGAGAGGTCCTCGGCGATCGGCCGCAGCGACACGCCGTCCGCCGCGATGTGCTGGATCACGAGCAGCAGGACGTGCTCGTCCTGTCCGACCACGTACAGGGTGGCCCGCACCGGCAGCTCGGTGGCCAGGTCGAAGGCGTGCGCGGCCGCGGCGGCGAGATCGGGCGCCGGGTCGTGCACCACCGTCAACGGGCACGCGGTGTCCTCCGGCAGAACGATCTGGTGCGGGCCGTGCTCGTCCTGCGGGTAGAGCGTGCGCAGCGCCTCGTGCCTGCTGACCAGGTCGTCGAGCGCGGCCCGCAGTGCGGCCACGTCGAGCGAGCCGGTGAGCCTGATCGCGGCCGGGATGTTGTAGGTGCCGGAGGCGCCCTGCAGCTGCTGGAGGAACCACATGCTCTCCTGCGCGAAGGACAGCGGCACCCGCTCCGGCCGCACGACGCCGGCGATCGCCGCACGCCGGGGCCGCGCGTCGCCGAGCAGGGCGGAGAGACCCGCGACGGTCGGTGCCGCGAACACCTCGCGCAACGACAGCTCGACGCCGAACTCGTCGCGCACCCGGTGCACGAGCCGGATCATCAGGATCGACGTGCCGCCGAGCGCGAAGAACTCGTCGTCGACCGAGATCTCGTCCACGCCCAGCACGTCCGCCGCGATGCGGCAGAGCTTCTCCTCCGCCTCCGTGCGCGGCGCTCGTCCGGAGGAAGCCCGCGGCGCGACCTCGACCGCTTGTTCCACCGGCACTTCCACGGCCGGAAGCGGGTGGCCGAACCCGGTCGACGCGGTGGTGAGCAGCTGCCCGAACAGCGCCGCCACCGACTCGGCCCGTTCGTGGTCGAGCACTCCCGTCTGGTAGGCGAGCCGGATCCGCAGGTCCTTCTCCGGGAAGACCGACACCGTGACCGGGTAGTGGGACCGCTCGGTCAGCTCGGCTTCGGCCAGCACCAGCTCACCGCCGGCGAGCTGGCTCAGCGGGTAGTTCTCGACCGCGAGCACGGTGTCGAACAGGGCGTCCAGGCCGGTCGCGCGGGTGATGTCGGCGAGCCCGAGGTGCTGGTGCGGACGCAGCTCGTTCTCGGTGTGCCGCAAGCGGGTCAGCACGTCGGCGAACGTGTCGCCGGCGGCGAGCCGGACCCGGACCGGCAGGGTGTTGACGAACAGGCCGATCACGGACTCGACACCGGGCAGCTCGGCGGGACGACCGGACGTCGTGGAGCCGAACACCACGTCATCGCGTCCGGTGCAGGTCCGCAGGACGACCGCCCACAGGCTCTGCACGATCGTGCCGAGCGTGACGCCGTGCTCCGCGCCCGTCTTCAGCAGGGCCTCGGTCACGTCCTCGGGCAGCACGACCTCGACGTGGTCGTGGCCGGTCACCGAACGCCCCTGCGACGCGATCCTGGTCGGTCCGGTGAGCCCGGCGAGCGCGGACCGCCACGCGGCCAGGGAGGAGTCGCGGTCCTGCCGGGCGAGCCAGGCCAGGTAGTCGCGGTACGGCACGACAGGCAGCGGTTCGCCGCCGTGGTAGAGCGTCACGAGCTCGCGCACCAGCAACGGCAGTGACCAGCCGTCGAGCAGCAGGTGGTGGTGCGTCAGGACAAGACGGTCGCCGATCGCGGTGAACCGCAGCAGCGGCGGCCGGACGACGCTGAAACCCCGCGCCCGGTCGGCGGGCAGGAACGCCTCGAAGTCGTCGCGTTCGTCCCACTGCACGGTGACGTCGGCGGGAATCGTCTGCACCGGCGCGCCGGTGGACCGGCTGCGGAACCCGGCGCGCAGGTTGGGGTGCCGGCGCAGCAGCTCACCGGCGGCGGCGCGCATCCGGGTGCGGTCGAAACCGCCGTCGAAGCGCAGCACGAGCTGGCCGACGTACGGGTCCTCCGCCTCGTACAGGGCCAGGAACAGCAGGCCTTCCTGCAACGGCGACAGCGGCAGCACGTCCTCGACCCCGCGCAGCCGATCCAGCTCCTGCTGTCCGATGTGGACCAGCGGGACGTCGGACGGGGTGAGGCCACCGGAGGTGTCCTGGGCCAGCTCGGCGAGCGCCCCGCACCACTCGTCGGCGAGCGAGCGCACGGTCTCCTCGGTGAACAGGCCACCGGGGAAGGTCCACTCGGCGACCAGCGCGCCGTCCCGGACGTGGGCGTTGATCTCCAGGCTGTGCGTGCAGGGCATCGCGGGGTCGGTCAGCAGCCGCACGTCGCCGTCGAGCTCCCAGCCCAGCGCCGACGGCTCCAGCCGGCCGAGGTAGTTGAACGCGATCCGCGCCGACCCGGTGACGCGGTCGCGGACCTCGTCGAACCGGTGGCCGAGCACCCGGCGCACGTTCTCCTTGGCGGTCTTGAGCGGATGCCCGCCCGCCTCCAGGCGCACCGGGCGGGTGCGGGTGAACCAGCCCACGGTCGAGGACAGGTCGAAGTCGAACCCGTCACGACCGTGCGATTCCAGTTCCACCACAACCGGTCCATCGCCGCGGTGGCGGCGCACGGCCTGCGCCAGCGCGGCCAGCAGCACGTCGTCCGGCGTGGCGCGGTACGCGTTGGGCAACGTGGTCAGGACGGTCTCGGTCAGCTCGCGGGAGACGCTGACCTTGATCGTGCGGGCGGTGCCGCGCAGGTCAGTCGCCAGGTCCAGCTCACGCGCGGCGAGCGGAGGTTCCCCTGCCAGCACCTCGTTCCAGAAGCCGACTTCCTCGTCACGGGGTTCGGTCGCGATGTGCCGCGCCCAGTGCCGCATCGAGGTCGTGCGCGCGGACAACACCGGGGCTCGGTTCTCCGCCGCCGCGGTGAGCGCCTCGGCCAGGTCGGGCAGCAGGATCCGCCACGACACGCCGTCGACCACGAAGTGGTGCAGCACCAGCAGAAGCCGGTTTTCGCTGAACACGGCCCGCACGACGACACCGTCGTCCACCGAGAGATCGCGCTGTGCCTGCTGGAGCTGGCTCGTGAGGTCGTCGCTCTCCGCGTGAACGAGGCAGTCCTCCGCGCGCACCGCTCCGACCGGCCGGATCTCGGTGCCGCGCAACCGAAGCGCGTCGTGCCGGTCGAGCACGGCCTGCAGCGCGGGCACCAGGTCGTCGAACCGGGTGCCGGGACGCAGGCGCAGCGGCACGGCCTGGGCGAAACCGTCGACCGGCCCGGTGAGCCCGCGCATCAACGGCGTGGGCGGGAACTCGCCGACCGCGTCGTCGGTGACCTCCGCTTCGGCGACCACCTCGGCGACCGCGGCGAGCTTGGCCACCGAGCGCTGGTCGAACACGTCTCCGGCGCGCACCCGCACGCCCCGGCCGCGAGCCCGGCTGGCGAGCTGGATGGCCGCGATGCTGTCCGCGCCCAACGCGAACAGGTCGTCGTCGACGCCGAGATCCCGCCGTTGCAACAGGTCCGCCGCGATCGACCGCAGCACCTCCTCCGTGCCCGTCGCCGGAGCACGGCCGGTGGCGGCGGGCTCGGGCAGCGCCGAGCGGTCCACCTTGCCGTTCGGCGTCACCGGGATCGCCGCCAGGGTCAGCACGACCTGCGGCACCATGAAAGCGGGCAGGCGCTGCGCCAGCCAGTCCCGCGGATCGGTCTGCGGCGCACCGGTCACGTAGCCGACGAGCCGCCGTCCGCGCAGGTCGACGACCGCCTGCTGGACGCCGGGCACGCTCGCCAGCACGGTCTCGATCTCGCCCAGCTCGACGCGCTGGCCGTTGACCTTCACCTGGTGGTCGGCCCGTCCGACGAACTCCAGCAGCCCGTCCGGCCGCCGCCGCACGACGTCGCCGGTTCGGTACATCCGGCTGCCGCGTGGCCCGTACGGGTCGGCGACGAACCGTTCCGAGGTCAGTGCGGGCCGGTCGAGGTAGCCGCGCGCCAGCTGCGGTCCCGCCAGGTACAGCTCACCGGACAACGCCGGGCGCAGCGCCGAGTCCAGCACGTACGCCCGCGTGTTGTGCGTCGGCGTGCCGATCGGGATGACGTCCTGCGGCTCGCACGCCCAGGACGTCGCGGTCACGGAGAACTCGGTGGGGCCGTAGGAGTTGTGCAGCTGGGCCGCGCACTCGCGGGCGAACCGGGCCACCAGACCGGCGGGCATCACCTCGCCACCGCAGCTCACCATCCGCAACGACGGCGCGTGCGTGTACTCGTCGAGGAACGGACCGAGCATCGACGGCACGAAGTGGATGATCGTGACCTGCTCGTCGTGGACGAGCCGTGCCAGGTAGGCCGGGTCGCGGTGGCCGTCGGGGCGCACCACCACGAGCGTCGCGCCGCGGGTCAGGGTCCAGAAGACCTCCCACACCGACACGTCGAACCCGATGGGCGTCTTGTGCACCACGCGGTCCGCGGGCGTGAGGGCGTACTCGTCCTGCATCCACGACAGCATGTTCGCGATGCCCTCGTGCGTGATGACCGTCCCCTTGGGACGGCCGGTCGAACCCGAGGTGTAGATCAGGTAGGCGGCGTTGTCGCCCCGCACCGGGACGTTCGGGTCGGTGTCCGGTTCGCCCTCGCCCAGTTCCGCGACGTTCTCCTCGGTGATCACGAACGCGGCGCCGGAGTCGGCCAGCACGAAGGCGATCCGCTCGGCCGGGTAGCCGGTCTCGACCGGTACGTACGCCGCTCCCGCCTTCAGCACCGCCCACAGCGCCACGACGAGGTCGACCGAGCGGGGCAGCATGACCGCGACCCGCGACTCGACGCCGATGCCCTTGCGGCGCAACGCGTGTGCCATCCGGTTGGCACGGGCGTTCAGCTCGCGGTAGGTGATCCGCTCGCCCTCGAACGCCACCGCCTCGGCCTCGGGGTCCTGGGCCTGGAGCAGCTCGACGAAGCTCCGCGGTTCGACCTCGTGCGCGGTGTCGTTCCAACGGGTGAGCTCGTCCGGGTCGACGAGGTCGACCGAACCGACCCAGGTGTCGGGGTGACCGGCCGCGGCCAGCATCTTCAGGTACTGCTCGCCGTGCGCGGCAGCGGCTTCCGGTGTGAACCTGGCGGCGTTCGCGCGCAGCAGGAGCTGGACGCCTTCACCGGCCTGCGGATCACCGAACGCGTTGAGCGCCAGGTCGCGCACCGGACCGGCGGACAGCTGGCACGCGGTCGACTCGACGTCGCCGAACCGCAGGCCCGCGGAGGCGAACGACAGCACGTTGACCGCCGGGCCGAGCGCCTCGCCGCCCAGTTCGCGGCGCAGCTCGGCGGCCGGGAAGCGCTGGTGCCGCGCGGCCGTGCCGAGCCGCCCGGCCACCTGGGCGACGAGGTCGGCGAACGTGGTGGCGGGCGTGACGGTCAGCCACAGCGGCACCTCGTTGACGAGCATCGACGGCGTCGCCAGGGCGACAGGGCCGAGCCGGCCCGCCATGAGCACGCGCAGCACGACGTTCTGCGCTCCGGTGACGCGATGGGTGTACGCGGCCATCGCCGCGATGACCGTCAAGGGCCAGCGCGGCCCCGCGAGGTCGTGCACGCGCGCGGTCCACGCGGGCAGGCTCAGCCCCAGCCCGCTGCCGGGACCGCCCAGCTCGACCGGTTCGGGCAGCTCGGCGAACTCCGCGGCCCAGTACTCCCGATCCCGCTCGAACCGGGCCGATGACCGATATGTGTCCTCTTCGGACAGAACGGCGGCGAGCGAGCCGAACTCGCAGGCCGCGGGCCGCTGCCCGGCGGCGAGCGCGGTGTAGATCTCCGCGATGCGCCGGCAGTGCAGCACCTGGCCGTAGGCGTCCAGCAGGATGTGGTGGTAGCGGAGGTAGAAGCGGTGTTCGTCGGGCGAGATCCGGAGCAGCACGTGCTGGAACATCTCGCCGTCGAGCGGAATCACCTCCGACTGACGGGCATCGATCCACTCGTCGGGCGTGGTCGTGCCGACGACCAGCAGGCCGCCCGTGATCGAGTCGTCGACGACCTGCCGCACCGGGTCGCCGACGAACCGCACGCGCAGGGCGTCGGTCTCGGCCACCGCCTGCCGGACGGCGGCGTCGAGCAGGCCGGCGTCGACCGCGCCGGGGAGGTCGAAGCTGACGCCGCAGGTGAACAGCGGATCGTCGGGGGTGAGCTGCTGCGCGGTCCAGACGGCGTGCTGCGCCGCGCTGAGGGGCAGGGTCACGACACCTTCTCCTCGATCATCGCGGTCAGCACGGTCGCCAGTGCGTCGATGCTCGGGTGGTCCCAGGTCAGCGCCGGGTCGAGCTCGAGCCCGAACTCGTCCTCGATGTCGGTGGAGATGGCGAGCGCGGTGAGCGAGTCCAGCCCGTACTCGGTGAGCGGCTGGGAGGTGTCGATCCCGTCGGCGTCGCGGCGGAGGTAGGTGGCGACGCGCTGGATCAGCCAGGTGCGGACGTCTTGCATGGCGGCAGTTCCCTCTTGGATGAGAAGTTCAGGCGAGTCGGCGGCCGGACAGGCCGAAGTAGCGGTGGTCGCGGTGGCGGTCGAGCAGCTCGGCCAGCAGCGCGTCCGGCGAGGACAACCACGCGGGGTCGGCGAGGAACCCGTCGGCGCTGTGCCGCCACAGCTGCAGGCAGCTGATCCGCACGAGCAGCCCGACGTACCGCGTGACGAGGTCGTAGTAACGAGAAGGGGCGTCGACCCCGAGCTCCGCGATGGGCAGTCGCGCGCAGATCTCGGCCAGACCGGTCAGGTCGGCCAGGTTCGCCTCGGCGGTGGCCCGCACGTCGCGCGGAATCCCGTTGTCCTGCAACGCCGCTGCCAGTGAGGCGGCGAGCGGGTCCTGACCCGCGGCGTGCAGCGCGAGCCGGTCGAACCGCAGCTCCGGCAGGTCGCCGCGGAACAGGCCGGTGGGCTCGGCCTCGGTCCGCCACGACCGGCGGGCCAGCAACGGCAGCTGCGGCAGCAGGCTCATCTGGCACGCGGCCCGCGCGATGTGCCCGAAGCCGACGGGTGCGAGGTCCCGCAACAGCTTCTGGAACAACGCGACCGGCCCCTCGCGCAGGTAGAAGTGCGCGCCGAGCAGTTCGGACAACCGGTCCATGCCGTCCAGCACCAGCTTCGACACCGCGAACTTGACCGCCGACGAGTACACGGCGGTGGAGCCGGGAACGACGTGCAGCGCACGGGTACCGGCCGCGGAGATCGCCTCGGCCTTCAGCAGGTCGGCGAACACCCCGGCGAGCACCGACCGCACGTGCGGCAGGTCGATCGCCTTGCCGCCGTACAGCTTTCTCCGCGACAGGTGCGTGATCGCGAGACGCAGCCCGGTGTCGAGCACGCCGGTGGCCATCGCGGGCAGGACCGTGCGGGTCACCTGCAACGCCCGCAACGCCTGCTCCAGCCCGGATCCCACCGGTCCGAGCGCGACCGCGGGCGTGTCGTCGTACGCCAGTCCGCCCAGCTGCAGGCCGCGCATGCCGGACGTCGCGAACCTCGGCAGGTCCGCCGTCCCGTCGCCGGGTGCGCGTTCGACGAACATCAGCGTGTGGCTGCGCGGTCCAGGCTTCGGGTCGGTCCGCGCGAACACCACGACTGCCTGCGCGCGCTGGATGTTGGTGACGACTTCCTTGCGTCCGTTGAGCAACCAGCCGTCGGCGGCCGGGGTCGCGGCGAGCTCCATGCCCGCCATGTCGTTGCCGTGCGCCAGTTCGTGGACCGCCACCGCGATCCGCTCGCCGGAAAGCAGTCGTTTCGCGGCTTTTTCCTTCTGCGCGGGCGAACCGGCGGTCCACAGCAGCACACCGGAGATCAGCGAGCTGGCGCCGTAGCCCAGGCCGAGCACCGGATCACGCCGGTACACCGTGCGCATCACCTCGACGAGCCGTTCCAGGTCGTCGAGACGGCCGCCCAGAGCCGCCGGGACGAACTCCGCGTTCAGGCAGTACTCGTCCAGCACGGCCTCACCGGCGGTGAGCATCTCACCGCGTTCGTCGGCGGCCAGGATCGCGGCGGCACCGGTCGGGTTCGCCGGATCGTCGAGGTCGCCGAGGAGCTTCTCCAGCCGCATCACGCCGCCTCCCCCAGGATCGAGAAGGCCGGCGCCTTCCGGTCCAGCAGCACCGCGGCCATCGCGTCGAAGGCCTCCTCGTCGTCCCGGTCGAGCAGCACCGCCAGGCAGGCGCGCAACCACGGCTGTTCGCCGGCCTGGTCGTTCTCCGACCACAGCAGCAGGCAACACGCGATGGCGTACGCCCGCTCGTACCGCGCGGCGAGGTCGAACGCCGTGCCGGGCAGTCCACCGATCGCCGGCACGAACCCCGCCGCCGCCTCCGCCAGGTCCTCCACCTCGCTCAGCACGTCCGGCACCTGCGACGCGACCCGCGGCAGCGACTGGACGAGTGAGCAGCCGGTCGGCGAGGTGAGCGCCAGCCGGTTCCGGTCGAACGCGGGCAGTCCGGCGTCCAGGTGAGCAGCGGCGCGTACGCCTTCCGCGTCGACGCGTTCCGAGCGCAGCAACCGGCCGAGCCGCGGCATCTGGGTGAGCAGCGCGGCGCGGTTGACCGCCGTGCTGCCGTCGAAGATCCCGCAGATCCGGTGGTCGCGCTCCAGCTTCGCGAACCCCGTGCCGGGCGCGGAGGTCAGGAACCCGCGCACGCCGAGCAGTTCGGCCACCGACCCCAGCAGCCGCTGCACCTGCGTGGGCACGAACGCCTTGGCGATGGCCGAGACCACGCTGAGCTCACCGGGCAGCGCGTGCACCGAACGCGTTGCGACCAGCGCGACGGCCTCCGCGGTGAGCGCGGTGGCGGCGACCCTGCCGAGGATCTGCCGCACGTGCGGCACATCGGCGAGCACCCGCCCGTAGAGCCTGCGGTCGACGGCGAAGTCGCGGGCGATCCGCAGCGCGTGGTCCGCGGCGCCCAGCGACAGGCCGCTGCACGCGATCCTGGTGAGCTGCAGGGCTTTCAGCACCACGGTGATGCCGTCCCCGACGTCACCGACCCGTGCGTCGTCACCGACGACCGCGCCACGGGCCGTGAACCCGCTGATGTCCGCGCCGCGGATGCCGTGGGTCAGGACCTTCGGCAACGGCTGCCACGCCTCGTCCGGGACACGGCTCCGGTCGACCAGGAAGACGCTGAAACCCCTTGCCCCGCCACGAGGATCGGTCCTGGCGAGCACGCACGCCGTGCCGCCCCGGGTCGCGTTGTTGATCAGCCACTTCTCGCCGTCGAGCCGCCAGCCGCCGTCCACCGGTGACGCGGTGAACTCGCCCGCCAGCAGGTCGGCGCCGTGGTCGCGTTCGGTCAGGCCCCAGCAGACGATCTCGCCGCCACGCACCCGGTCCGCGTGCGCCGAGACCTGGGCGGGCGTGCCCGCCACCCACACCGGGGCCGAGCCGAGGAACGTCTTGCCGTGCGCGATCGCCACCGTCAGGTCACGCCGCGCCACCGCGCGGATGAGCGCGGTCATCTCGGGGAACGAGCTGTCCCGGTCGAGCACGTAGTTCCGCCCGAAACCGGCCTCGTCGAGCACGGCGACGGCCTCGGCGGGGAACCTGTCGTGATCGTCGTGTGCCGCCAGCAGCTCCGGTGACCACGCGTCGTGCTCGTGGGCGCTGAGCAAGGCCTCCAGCTCGGCGACCTTCATCGGGTCACCGCCGCACGTGCGGCCGTCAGCTGGGCGTCCTCGCTGCACAGCACCGGTTCCAGCTCGTCGGCGAGGTAAAGGGCGCGCATCGCCGACCGCTGGATCTTGCCGCTGGTCGTCCGCCGCACCGCCGAAGGCCGCACCAGCACGACCGACCCGACCGCGACCCCGAACTCGCGGACCACCGTCTGCTTCATCGACGCGGCGACCTCGGCGAGCCGCTGCGCACCCCAGGTGGTGCGGATCTCGTGCACCACGACGAGCTGTTCCTCGTCGTGCGCACCCGGCACTGTGAAGACCGCGCCGTGCAACCCGTTCAGTTCGTCGTGCTGTTCCCGCACGACGTCCTCGATGTCGTGCGGGTGGAGATTGCGGCCGTGCAGCACCAGGGTGTCCTTGAGCCGACCGGTGACGTACAGGTCGCCGTCGTGCAGACCACCGAGGTCGCCGGTGCGGAGAAACGGCCCGTCGCCGTCGGACGTCCTGGCGTCGAAGGTCGCGGCGGTGGCCTCCGGGTTGCCCCAGTAGCCCGCGGCCACCGAGACGCCGCGCAGCCAGATCTCGCCGATCCGCCCCGACGGCAGCGCTTCACGCGTCAGCGGATCGACGATCGCGACGTCGAACCCGTTCGGGCCACCGCAGCCGACGAGCTCACGCCCCGAGTCCTCGACCAGCGAGCCGCGTTCCAGGGCGTCGACGTCGAACGACCGGCGCAGCGGCGGGCGCCCGGACGTGCCGGTGACCATCAGCGTGGCCTCGGCCAGGCCGTACATCGGCAGCAACGCCTCCGCGCGGAACCCCGCCGCGGCGAAGCGCTCGCAGAAGCGGGCGACGTTGGCCGAGCGGATCGGTTCCGAGCCGTTGACGGCGGCGCGCAGGCAGGACAGGTCCAGCTCGGCGAGCTGCTCGTCGGTGACCCGGCGGGTGCACAGGTCGTAGCCGAAGTCGGGCGCGGCGGTCATGTTGACGTCCAGGTCCTGCATCATCCGCAGCCAGTGGTGCGGCCTGCGCAGGAACGCCATCGGGGACATGTGCGCGAATCCCCTGCCGCGCAGCACACCGGTCAGGAGGAGACCGATCAGTCCCATGTCGTGGTAGTGGGGGATCCAGGCACCGCTGCGGCTGCTGGAGTCGCTTCCGGTCGCGGCCATGATCGCGTCTACATTGGACAGCAGGTTCCGGTGGCTGACCATCACACCCTTGGGCTCACTGGTCGACCCGGAGGTGTACTGCAGCAACGCGATGTCGTCCGGTGAGATCTCCGGCGGCCGCCACGCCTCGGGGTCGCCCATCTCGTCGTCGGTGGCCCGGCACACGACGTCGAGCAGACCCGCTTCCGCCACCCACTTCTCGACCGCGGCCAGGTTCGCCCGATCGGTCAGCACCACGCGGACGCCCGCGTTCCTGGCGATGCCGGTGAGCCGGCGGCGTTCGTGCTGGTACCTGCCCGGCACCGGTGCGGGCACGGCGATCGTGCCGGCGTAGCAGCTTCCGAAGAACGCGGTGCCGAACTCGAGGCCCGCGGGGTGCAGCAGCAGCACCCGGTCGCCCCGCGCGCAGTGCTCCTGCAGCCAGGCCGCCACGGCACGCGCCGTTCGATCGACGTTTACGTAATTTTTCCGCCGAAAGTCACCCAAATCGGACATATAGATCAGCGCGTCGGTCATTGCATCGAATTCGGCGCGACTCCGCAAGACGGATGTTAAAGTCTCTTTTACCATTTTTGCCCCGCCTTTCCGGGACCAACGATAACCCCGAATTCGGCCGCCTCTGCCACGAGATCCGCATCACAGAATCCCCTCAGGATTCCACCAGGGAGCAGTGCTAACGTCGGCACCTGGCAAACAAAACACCAGTTGGGGCAGACCTGTCCGAAACTTTCGCAGAGGCATGGGGGCTTCTTCCGAAAGTTTCTGAAGACAGGCAATTCGACGCTGCAAAGAAGTTGGTGGACCGTGCGTGAATCGGACGGACCGGTCGTCCACACCCGCAATCTGAGAAAGAGATACCCAGGCGGGACAGAAGCACTCGCCGGTATTGATGTGAACATCAGCGCCGGCGAGGTGCGCGCTTTGTTGGGGCCAAACGGCGCCGGCAAGACGACGCTCGTGCGCGTGCTCACCACGCTGCTGCCGCCCACCTCCGGCACCGCCGTCGTGAACGGCTGGGACGTGGTGACGAGGGGTGGCGAGGTCCGCGCCAGCGTCGGCGTCGCCGGCCAGTACGCCGCCGTCGACGACCTGCTCACCGGCCTGGAGAACCTGCACCTCATCGCGAAGCTGCGCGGGATGCGGCATCGCGCGGCCAGGCGTGCCGCCGAGGAGATGCTCGGCCGGTTCCGCCTGGAGGCCAAGGCGAACCAGCGGGTGTCGACCTACTCCGGCGGCACCCGGCGCCGGCTCGACCTCGCCGCCGCACTGCTGGGCCACCCACCGGTGGTGATCCTCGACGAGCCCACCACCGGCCTGGACCCGGAGAGCAGGCTCGACGTGTGGGAGTCGATCGGCGACCTCACCGCCGCGGGCACCACGGTGCTGCTCACCACCCAGTACCTGGAGGAAGCCGACCGGCTCGCCGACCGCGTCACGGTGGTCGACCACGGCCGGATCGTCGCCGAGGGCACCACCGACGAGCTGAAGTCGGCCTCCGGCCTCACCCGCCTGGTGCTCCGGCTCGCCGACGGCCACAGCCTCGACGCCGCCGCGGCCGCGGTCGCCGACGCCACCGGCGCGATCCCGGAGGTCGAGCCGCGGGTCCGCCGGATCTCCGCGACCACCGCGGACGGCCCGGCCGCACTGGCCACTGTGCTGTCCACTGTGGACAAGGACGCGATCGCGGAGATCGGCGTGCAACGCCCGACGCTCGACGACGTCTTCCTCCGCCTGACCGCACGTCAGGAGGTGCGGGCGTGACGACCTCCGTGTTCTCCGCCGGTGCGGACATCTTCTGGCGCAACCAGCTGCACCTGCGCCGCCGGCCGATGCTGATCGCGTCCACCCTGATCGAACCGGTGATGTTCACCGTGCTGATCGGCTTCGTGTTCGGCGGCAGCCTCGGCGGCCAGGCCTACCGCGAGTACATCGTCGCCGGCCTGCTCACCCAGGCCGCGATCTTCACGGCGTCCTACACCGCCGTGGGTCTCGCGCTGGACCTGCAGGACGGCATGGTCGACAGGTTCCGGACGTTGCCGATCCCCCGGCTCGCGGTGCTGGCCGGGCGCACGACGTCCGACCTCGTCAACACCTCCGTGAGCCTCGTCGTCACCGCGCTGTGCGGCCTGGCGATCGGCTGGCGGCCGCACACCGGTCCGCTGGAGATCGCCGCCGCGTTCGCGCTGTGCCTGCTGTTCGCGTTCGCCATGTCGTGGGTGGGCGCTTTCATCGCGCTGGTGACGCCCAGCGTCCAGGTGGCCGGCAGTCTCGGCCTGATCTGGCTGTTCCCGGCCAGTTTCGTGTCGTCCGGCTTCGTCGTCACCACGACGCTGCCCGGTCCGCTCGAAGCCATCGCCAACTGGAGTCCCGTCAGCGGCCTGGGCAACGCCCTGCGCTCGCTGTTCGGCAACCCGGCACCGCCGGGCTTCCGGGTACCGCACGGCTGGGCGGCCGTGCACCCGGTCGCCTACACCGTGTGCGTCTGCGCACTGCTCATCGTTCTGTTCGCCGCACTCTCCGTGTGGCGCTACCGCAGGAGGACCAACCGATGACCACCCTGGTTTGCCTGCCCTACGCGGGCGCGGGCGCCTCGTTCTTCCAGCCCTGGCAGGCGATCGCGGGCGACACCCTGCGCGTCGTGCCGTTGCAGCTGCCCGGCCGTGAGCGCCTGATCGACCTCGACCCGCACCGCGACGTCCACCTCGCCGTCGACGACCTGCACGCGCGGTTGCCCGAACTCCTCGGCGAGGAACGCAGGATCGCCCTGTTCGGGCACAGCCTGGGTGCCGTGCTGGCCTACGAGCTCGCCCACCGGCTGGCCGCGGACCCGGACCTCACCCTGGTGCGCCTGTTCGCCAGCGGCTCGCCCGAACCGGCGGCCGGACGACAGCAGCGCGCCACCGGCCTGACCGACGACGCGTTCCTGGCGCGGGTCTCCGAGTTCGCCGGCTACACCCACGAGGCGCTGGAGGACCCCGAGATGCGGGAGATGATCCTGCCGACGCTGCGCGCGGACGTGGAGATGCACGAGAACTACGTGCCCAGCACCGATCTGCCGCTGCCGGCACCCATCACGGTGATCCGCGGCGAGGACGACGAGCTCGTGTCCTATGAGGACGCCGCCGGCTGGAGCAAGGCGACCACCGGCGAGTTCGAGCACGTCGAGGTGCCCGGCGGCCACATGTACCTGACCGAGGCGGCGCCCGCGCTGCTCCGGCTGATCAGCAGCACAGTCCTGTGAGGAGGGTCCGATGAGGTTGACCGGCAAGGTCGTGCTCGTCACCGGCGCGGCACGCGGGCTGGGCAGGGCCATCGCCGTGCGGTGTGCCCAGGAGGGTGCGGACCTCGTGCTGTCCGACGTCTGCGCGGACGTCGGCGGCGTGCCGTACCCGCTCGGGTCGCGCAGCCAGCTCGACCACACCGCGAAGCTGTGCCGCCACGAGGGTTCCGCCGTGCTGGTCGAGGAGACCGACGTGCGGTCGGGCGAGTCGGTGCGCCGGATGGTCGCGGCGGCGACCGAGCGGTTCGGGCAGATCGACGTGGTGGTGAACAACGCGGGCATCGCCGCGCCGTCCGGCAAACCGGTCCACGGGATCACCGAGGACGAGTGGGCCCTGATGATCGACGTGGACCTCACCGGGGCGTGGCGGGTGATGCGCGAGGTCGCCGAGGGCATGTGCGCACGGCGGCGCGGCAGCATCGTCAACGTCGCGTCCACCGCGGGCCTGGTCGGCTACCGCCACTTCGCGGGCTACGTCGCCGCCAAGCACGGCATCGTCGGGCTGACGAAGGCCGCCGCGCTGGACTACGCGCCGATGAAGGTGCGGGTCAACGCCGTGTGCCCCGGCTCGGTGCGGGACGTGCCGGAGTTCGAGGGCGCGATGCTCGCCGAGATCGCCCGCGCGCTCGAGGTGCCCGTCCAGGAACACGAGAAGGCGTTCGTGGAGGCCCAGCCGATGAACGCGCTGGTCGAGCCCGAGGACGTGGCCGCCGCCGTGGTCTACCTCGCCTCCGACGACGCGAAGCAGGTCACGGGCTCCGTGCTGACCGTCGACGGCGGCTTCAGTGCCCGCTGAGAAGGAGTGAGTCATGTCCCACCTCCACGAGTGCCTGCTCCGCCACTCCCCCGCCGACGTCGATCCGGCCGGGCTGTGGGTGGAGGACGTGCCTGCCGCGTCCACGAGCACCGTCGCCGAACGCCGTCGCGTCGCCGAACTGTCGCGACTTGATCAGGGCTCCCACCGCGTGCTGTTGCGTTACGACGACGGCGAGACCGATCTCGTCGTCGTGACTCGCCGCGAAATCCCCGTTGCCACCGCGGCCGCGCCGGCCTGGGGTCTGGGCAACGGCTCCGGTTCCGCCACGTACCTGCACAAGATCGACGAGACCGGCGACGAGACCGGCTGGATCGTGGCGCTGCTGGTGACGCTGCAGCGGTACGACCCCGAGTCCGTTCCCGTCGTCGGTACCCCGCACGGCTCGTTCACGGCCGACCTGACCGGTGCGCTGGGCGGAGTCCGGCCGCTGCCGACGGACCAGCCGGCCGCGGTCGGCCTGTTGTTCGCCGGTGAACAGATCGAAGGCGAGTACCTCCCGTGCCTCGCACCACCGTTCCCGCTCACCGTCTCGATCTTCCACGACGACCGCGGGCGGCGGTTGCGGCTCGACCACTCGACCGCCTCCTTCGCCCCCGAGATCGCCGAGCAGTTCGCGCGGCACCTGCGCCTGGTGCACCACCAGGTGCTGCGCCGCAGGGAGATCGAGGTGGCCGACGTCCAGTTGATGGACGACCTCGACGTGCGTCACGTCACGGAGCTCGGCCGCTCCGCTCCACCGTCCGCCCCGACGGCGAGCACGATCCACGAGGCGTTCCAGCGGATCGCTCAGTCCACACCGGACTCGATCGCCGTCACCGACGGCAGCGACGCGCTCTCCTACCGCGAGCTGGACGAACGTTCCACCGTTGTCGCGCAGGGCCTTCGAGCCCGCGGTGTGCGTGACGGCGACCGCGTCGGCGTGTGCCTGGACCGGTCCGCGTCGTTCGTCGTGACGGCGCTCGGCATCCTCAAGGCCGGCGCGACCTACGTGCCGATGGACCCGGCCCACCCGGCCGACCGGCGGAAGTACACCGCCGAGGACGCCGATCTCGCGCTGGTCGTCACACCGGAAGTCGTTCTCCCCCAGGAGGACGCGGCGCTCGGCGAGGCCAACGGCGACACGGCCGCCTACATCATCTACACCTCCGGCTCGACCGGCCGCCCCAAGGGTGTCGTGGTGCCGCACCGCAACGTGATCGCGTTGCTCGACGCGACCCGCGACGAGTACGAGCTGCGGCCGGGCGACGTGTGGACGTGGTTCCACTCCAGCGCCTTCGACTTCTCCGTGTGGGAAATCTGGGGCTGTCTGCTGACCGGCGGCCGGCTCGTCGTCGTGCCGCACGCGGTGTCACGCGAGCCCGACTCCTTCCGCGACCTGCTCAAGTCCGAACGGGTCACGGTCCTCAGCCAGACGCCGTCGGCGTTCGCGCAGCTGCTGTCGGTCGACCACGCGGACCTCGCGGTGCGGCTCGTGGTGTTCGGCGGTGAACCGCTCGACGCCAGGATGCTGCTGCGCTGGTTCGACCGGCACCCGGAAAGCCGATGCCGCGTGGTGAACATGTTCGGCATCACCGAAACCACCGTCCACGTCACCGCGCAGACGGTCACCCGCGCGGACGCACTCGCCGGTTCACGGTCAGTAGGGCGAGCCCTGCCCGGTTGGCACCTCTACGTCCTGGACGCGGCCGGACGACTGGTCCCGCCCGGTGTCGCGGGCGAGATCTGCGTGGGCGGCGCCGGGGTCGCCGCCGGGTACTTCCGCCGCGAGGAGCTGACCGCACAGCGGTTCGTGCCGGACCCGTTCCGGCCGGGCGTCCTCTACCGCAGCGGCGACCTCGGGCGGCTGCGGCCCGACGGGCGCCTCGACCACCTGGGCCGCATCGACAACCAGGTCAAGATCCGCGGCTTCCGCATCGAGCTGGACGAGATCCGGTCGGTGCTGCTGGAGGACCAGAGGGTGAGCGCGGCCACGGTGGTGGTGCGCCGGGACAACCCCGACGACGCCGCCAGCGCCCGCATCGACGGCTACGTCGTGCTCACCGAGCCCGCGGACACCAGGGACGTCCGCGGGCGGGCGGCGCGGATCCTGCCGGAACACATGGTGCCGTCCACCGTCACCGCACTGGACGAGCTGCCGTTGACCGTGAACGGCAAGATCGACCAGGACCGCCTGCCCCACCCGGCCTCCGCACCGTCCGATGTGGAGGCCGCGCCGACCGGTGACGAGCTCGCGGACCGGCTCAGGGTGATCTGGAGCGCTGTGCTCGGCGTTCCGGTCGGGATGGACGACGACTTCTTCGAGCTGGGCGGGAACTCCCTGTTCGCGGTCCGGATCGGCGCGGCGATGCGGGCGGAGGGGCTGCCCTCGGTGCGACTGCGCGAGCTCTACCGGCACCCCACGGTACGAGGGGTGGCGGGCGCCGTACGCGGGTCGTGAAGGGTTTCCCTCCCGCCGGGCCGGAGTCGTCGCCCCCGCCTTGCGGACGGCTGAGTGCACAAAGGATGGTGGGTCCACATCCGACACGTACTCATGGAGGTGGCTGTGCGCGCGAAATTCGGCAGGACTGTGCGAGCGATGGGAGTCGCGCTGGTGCTCGCCTCGGGCGCGGGGATCGTTCTCGGGACGGTGCCGGCGAGCGCCGACACCAAGTTCCTGAGCATCACGCTCAGGTACCACGGCGACAAGTTCCCCTCTCGGAGCGACGCGATCAACGAGACGCGACCGGAGGCCGACCGGCAGTGCGTGGCGGCGTTCGGGTTCCGGGCACGCGAGGTCGTGCCGTCCCAGTTGTTCGGTGTCCGCAACTCGAGCGGGACCATGGACTGGAAGCAGACGTGGGACTGCTACAGCAACTGACAGCGTGACACGGGCGCACCGGCGATGTACGGGGCCGGGGTGGCGCCGGGCGTGAGGTTTGGGGCGCGCTCGACAACTAGACGGCCGGCCGCGGGGGGCCGCCGGGGGGGTTGGGCCG